>CAZUVT010000175.1:0-1595 GCA_964623925.1 uncultured Erysipelotrichaceae bacterium | reverse complement strand
TGTTCCACGATTAAAGATGTCTTTTGAGCCAACTCATTCAAATCGATCTGCCAGTTTTTTGCCGTTATTTTCTTTGCATCAAAATAACTTCCCGAAATCAGTTCTTTTTCAATATTCAAAGAATTTGAAGCGGTATAATTCAATTTGACAAAAGCATGCTCGATATTAACTAGAGTTGATTTCCAGCGAATGGTGGGTACGATATTCGTAATGCTGATCTGATCTGTAATCGTTGCACCATTTTCCTTTTTTTCAATCGTGGCTTTGATTCCGTTATTTAATAATCGCCAACTGATCTTAAATCCTTCCCATTCAAAAGTTTTGGAAACCAAAGTCGTCGTAGACGTCGTATTAAACTCTTCGATTTCACTCTCACTCACATCAAGTATGATTGCATTTGAAAAATCCAATTCTCCCTGAAAAGAATAATCAATCGCCTCAATCACTTCTGAAAGATCAATTTCATTCAAATTGATTTGACCCTCCTCTTCAACTACCCGATAAAAAGAACCGAACGGATCCTTTTGGGTCCGCATGAAAAGAACACTTGCATCTTCTAATTCCATTGAATTCAATTCCTGCTCTTCAATAACCAAGAAATCTTCTTTAAACACGCTTTGATCCAGATTCTTTAAGATTGGATTTTGCCAGATCTTCAAAGCACGATCGAGCCAGCTTTGTGCTTCATCAATCGAAATCGGTTCATTCTCCCTTTTTAACTGATCAAAGATTCCTAATTCAAAACATACCTGAGTGATGTCCTCTTCACAAAGTCTGTCTGCTTCCCAATCATTCAGATTAGCTGCAATGCCCAGTATTTTTGCAGCATACATCTGGCTTAAATCTTGTTCATTGATTTCATTCAGATCTCCAATGACTTCATAATTTATCAAAACTTCCTGCCAGCTTTCTTCTTCAGCACCATAAAATTGCATTGCAACCTTTTTAAGCCATTCTTTTTTTGTGATTATTTCCTGTTCCTTGCCGCATCCGCTCATTAAGATGAGCAGACACAGACAAAGAATATTCCTTATTTTTTTCATCCCAGAGAAGAAGCATTGGAATGGATCGTCGCTTCTACATTTTGATAAGTCTCTGCAGTCAATACTAAAAATCGTGCATAACTATCTACTGTTTCCTTAAACATGGGAAAGCGGTTTGAAAAACTTAAAAATCGTTCTTTTAAAGTCTCTGAAGCTTCACTCATCCATACGCCATCCAAAGAGTTGATCTCATGCTTGATCTCTTCAAGTGTTTCATTCAGTATTTCACTAATCATTCTGATTTTCTCTGCTGTATTTTCTACTTCTTCGATCGTAATCTGTATAGTTTCCATTTTTCCTCCTAATTTACCAAGTTTCTTGCCAAAGATGCGATTTCTTCCTGCGTCTGGCGATATGCCTTTGCTGTTGTATTCAAGAAATCAATATACTGATTCAATAGATTCTGCATCATTTTAAAATCATCCTGAAAACCCCTGATCTGATCGGTAAAGGCCCTGTTGTCGTTCCCTTTCCAATAAACTGATAAACTTGCAAGACCTTCATACAAACTCTTTACATGCTGGCCATACTCCTGTGTTAAATCACTGATCC
>CAZUVT010000174.1:0-2034 GCA_964623925.1 uncultured Erysipelotrichaceae bacterium | reverse complement strand
GATGGATTATGAAAAAAATATTAAAAGTTCTGCTTGGACTGATGCTTGCTTCGGGGGTCATCGTCTGTATATTCGGTTATACAGAAGCAAAAAAAATCCTGAAAGAAGATCCTCTTCAGGATAAGATCGAAATGATCAAGAATCAAAAAAACTATACAGCGATCGATGAGATTCCGGATATCTATAAAAATGCCGTCATTGCAGTGGAAGATAAGCGTTTCTACTCCCACTGTGGAATTGATTTTATTTCCTTATCCAGAGCTATGTACAATGATTTGATCAGCCTGTCTTTCAAAGAAGGCGGCAGCACGATTTCTCAGCAGCTCGCAAAAAATCTATATTTCTCTCAGGAAAAAAAGATTCAAAGAAAAATCGTAGAAGCGTTCGTAGCCTTAGAAATTGAAAAAGAATATTCCAAAGATGAGATCCTGGAATTATATATCAATGCCATTTATTATGGAAATGGATATAATTCCATTCGCGAAGCTTCTTTGGGTTATTTCAACAAAGAACCAAAGGACCTCAATGATTATGAAGCAACATGGTTAGCCGGCATTCCGAATGCACCCTCTGTCTATGGAAGCGATCTTGAACTGGCATCTAAAAGACAAAAAGTTGTCATCGATCGAATGATCGAATGTGGATTCATTGATTCTGAAAATAAGTTGACCCAAGAGTTGATTCCGGAGATCAATTAAATCAATGGCTCAGCTGTTCGCTCAGTTCTTCCCATTTTTCCATCAAATGCTCTATCTCATTGTGAATTTCATCAATTTTTTCATCCAAAGCCTGCATTTTCTGATAATCATGATAATATTCAGGTTCAAATCGAAGTTGGCGATGAGATTCTAAATCATTTTCTTTTTCATCTATCAGTTTTTCGATTTTTGCAATCTCTCGCCTTAAGCCATCCGGACTTAAGGTTTTTTTAGGTTTGATTTGTACCTGTTCCTTTTTTGTTTCTTCTTTTTTAAAAGGAATCTGCTTCTTTTGAATGGTTTCCATGTACTCATCATAGCCAAATGGATAATACATTGCCTGACCCTGTTCAATGACTAAGATCGCAGTGGCAATCTTCCTGATAAAATATCGGTCATGACTGACTAAAAGTAAGGTTCCGCTATATCCGTTTAATGCATCTTCCAGCGCTTCCTTCCCCACAATATCCAAGTGATTCGTCGGCTCATCCAGAATCAGAAGATTTGATTGTTTCATCATCAGCTTGGCCAAAGATAATCTTACTTTTTCTCCACCGGAAAGAACATCTACGGTTTTAAAGACATCATCCGAGGAGAAAAGAAAGCGACCTAATATCGAGCGTATCTGCGTTCTGTCTAAATCAGGATACTCATCCCATAACTCTTCCAGTACCGTTTTTGTACTGTTGATTTGAGCGATCTGCTGGTCAAAATAGCCTGCTTCGATCTGATGTCCCATTAAAAACGATCCAGAAAGCGGTTTAACTAAGCCCATCACAGTTTTCACAAAGGTAGATTTCCCCTGCCCATTTCCACCGATGATGGCAACTTTTTCACCATTCATCACTTCCAAATTGATGGTGCAGAGAGGATGATCATAGCCAATTGTCAGATCCTGTGCCGTCAAAACCGTTTTCCCACCTTTTAATCTAGGCGTAAAACGCGCAGAAAAGGCCTTTGTGTCACTTTTATTAGGAGCCTCAACTCTTTCCATTCTTTCCAGATATTTGATCTTAGATTGAGCGAAAGCGGCCTTATTTTTCTTATAGCGGAATTTCTCAATAAGTCCCTCTAAACGTTCTATATCTTTTTGCTGTCGGGCATATGCCTGGGCCTGACGCTGTTGATCTAATTTCTTTTGCTCGACAAAAGAAGAATAATTGCCGCTATATCTTTTCATGTTTCCATATTCTATTTCATAGATCACTTCACAAATATGATCCATAAACATGCGGTCATGAGAAACAAGAACGATTGCCTTATTGTAATACTTCAAATACCATTCCAGCCATTCGATCGTATTAAGATCCAAATGATTCGTCGGCTCATCCAAAAG
>CAZUVT010000173.1:0-2118 GCA_964623925.1 uncultured Erysipelotrichaceae bacterium | reverse complement strand
ATAAGGTCGATCCAATCATCGGAAGAGATGATGAGATCCGCCGTGTTATTGAGATCCTTTCCCGCAAGACTAAAAATAACCCGATTTTGATCGGTGATCCGGGTGTCGGAAAAACAGCGATCGCCGAAGGACTGGCCTGGCGTATCATGAAAGGGGATGTACCTTTCGGTTTAAAAGAAAAACGGCTTATAGAGCTGGATATGGGGGCTTTGATTGCCGGAGCTAAATATCGCGGAGAATTTGAAGAGCGACTCAAAGCGGTATTAAATGAAGTCAAAGAAGCGGATGGAAATATCATCTTATTTATTGACGAGATCCATAATCTTGTGGGGGCGGGAAAAACAGAGGGCTCCATGGATGCAGCCAATCTTTTAAAACCGATGCTTGCAAGAGGAGAGTTGAAATGCATTGGAGCAACGACTTTTGATGAATATCGCTTATACATTGAAAAGGACAAAGCGCTGGAAAGAAGATTCCAGAAGATCTTAGTAGATGAACCGAGTGTTGAAGAAACGATTTCTATTCTAAGAGGATTAAAAGACCGTTTTGAAACACATCACGGCGTTCAGATCAAAGATGAAGCGATCATTGCCTCTGCAGTTTTAAGTAACCGCTATATTACCGATCGATTCCTTCCTGATAAAGCGATTGATTTGATTGATGAGGCCTGCGCCATGATTCGTGTTGAAATTGATTCAATGCCGGAAGCATTGGATGAATTGAAAAGAAAGATCATGCAGCTTGAAATCGAAGAAGTTTCTTTAAAAAAAGAAACGGATGCCAAGACTCAGGAGAGATTGAACGAAATTCAAAAGGAATTGGCTGATCTGAAAGAAGAAAATGAGATCCTGACATCTAAATGGCAGGAAGAAAAGCAGAAAGTGGAATCTTCCAAAAATTATAAGAAACTGCTGGAAGAAGCCCGTTTGGAATTTACACGCGCTCAAAATGAAGCGCGGTATGAACAGGCAGCCAAGCTTCAATATGATACGATTCCTTCTTTAGAAAAGAAGATCCGGGAATCGGAAGAATCAAAGAATACGATCTTGCAGGAAGTGGTCGATGAAGAAAGAATTGCGAAAATCGTTTCCAGATGGACTCATATCGAAGTGACAAAACTGATGTCTACAGAACGACAGAAATTGATTCATTTGAATGAAATTCTGGCACAAAGAGTTATGGGACAGGATACTGCTTTGAAAATCGTTTCGGATGCGATCTTGAGATCCAAGGCGCAGATACAAGATGAAAACAGACCGATTGGATCATTCCTGTTTTTAGGACCTACCGGAGTCGGCAAGACAGAGGTCGCAAAGGCTCTTGCGGAACAATTGTTTGATAGTGAAAACAAGATTATCCGTATCGACATGAGCGAATATATGGAAAAACACAGCGTGGCTCGTTTGATCGGTGCTCCTCCGGGATATGTCGGATTTGAAGAGGGAGGACAGCTGACTGAAGCCGTTCGCAAGAAACCTTATTCGATCATTCTGCTAGATGAGGTCGAGAAGGCTCATCCGGATGTATTCAATGTTTTATTGCAGATACTGGATGATGGCAGAATTACCGATTCAAAAGGAGTCACAGTTGATTTCAAAAATACCTTGATCATTATGACCAGTAATCTGGGATCGCAGTTTGCGTTTGAATCCGATGCGATAGAAAGAGAAAAGCATTATCGTGAAGAAGTGGGAAACTACTTTAAGCCGGAATTTATTAATCGTATTGATGAGATCATTGTCTTTAATTCTTTGAATGAAGAAGTATTCAAGAAGATTGCGAATAAATTTATCGCTCAGCTTGAAGCTCGATTGAAAAAGAAAGATATTCATCTATCGATATCTGATAGAGCTATGACTCAAATCATAAAAGAGGGATCAGATCCGATATTCGGTGCCCGACCTATGAAGAGGATGATTCAGCGAAATATTGAGACATTAGTCGCCAAGAAGATCATTGAGGAAGAAATCGTGCCGGGCAGTGTTCTTCATATTGATATAAATGCTGAAAAAGAGTTTATTCTTCATTTATAGTTAAGAAAGGCTTCCAAACGAGAAGCCTTTTGCGTTCTTCATCGAGAGTTTGATAACGCCCTCCGTCTCGGTGTTCACGTCGAGG
>CAZUVT010000172.1:0-2181 GCA_964623925.1 uncultured Erysipelotrichaceae bacterium | reverse complement strand
TCTAACCGCAACGACGCTTCGTAATATTATCGGTGAATTGGAATTGGATGAAACCTTAACATCCCGTGATATCATCAATACGAAAATGCGTTCTATCCTAGATGAAGCAACCGATCCATGGGGAGTAAAAGTAACCCGTGTCGAAGTAAAAAATATTATTCCGCCTCGCGACATCCAGGCATCCATGGAAAAACAGATGCGTGCCGAACGTGAAAGACGTGAGGCCATCCTGTTGGCTGAAGGTGAAAAGAAAGCTGCCATCTTAGCTGCTGAAGGTGAAAAAGAAGCAATGGTATTGCGTGCCAACGCTAAGAAAGAAGCCATGATCGCTGAAGCGGAAGGTCAGGCTCAGGCCGCAATGAAAGTCTATGAAGCTCAGGCAAAAGGAATTCAAATGATCAATGATGCCAACCCGACTCAAGCTTATCTGACACTGCAAAGCTATGAAGCCTTCAAGAGTGCCGCAAATGGACAGGCAACCAAAATCATTATTCCAAGCGAGATCCAAAATCTTGCCGCAACGATTACAGCTTTATCTGAAACTGTAAAAAAATAAATTGATTTTCAAAAAAGGGATGACAAATACCATGTTATCCCTTTATTATTAGATTGAGGTGTTACTATGAAGGAAATGTATTTAATATCAAGATTCATTCAAGACCATTCCATCCGGAACTATATGATCGTCAATGGCATCAAATATTATTATGATGATGAATTAAGCAGAAAGAAAACCATTTTATGCTGGATCTCTGTCCTATCTTTTATTTCACCGCTGTTCATCTATTATTTTATCCTTCCTGAATATTTTCATATTACTTCACTCCCTTTCCTTATCGCAGTCTTCATTTTGTTTATCTTAGTCATGATTTTCAATTTTCTTTATTTGGTTCTTGCGCATCGGATCGTCGGAGAAAATATTTCCAGTCATTTCATCAGAGATCCCAATCAAAATTAAGTATCCATTCTATTGCACAAAAACAGAGCTTACCGCTCTGTTTTCTGTTTTTTATTAATTCTGAATACGACTCCATTATTCAAGTTTTCCGCAACAACACGATATCCATATGTATTGCACACTTTATATACAATGGACATTCCCAATCCAAACTTTCCATCAGATCCCTTTTCATAAGGTTTAAACATTTTTTCTAAACGCTCTTTCGACATCTGCGGTCCATCATTGGAAATTGCCAGGCTGTCCTTTCTAAGCTCAATCGTGATCTCACTTTTAGCATAGCGAATCGCATTATCCAGGATGTTCTCGACAACGATCCGCCATGGTTCCTCTTCGCCATGGAAAAACTCATATTCTAGATCTGTATTCATCTTTAATTCCGGACGGATGACTTTCAGAGAAAGGATCGCTTTTTCAATCACTTCCACCATATCCAGGTTATTCCCCTCTTCCAAAGTATCCTCAAGATATCCCATTTTATTTAAAATGATCAAGCTGTGAACTTTCTTTTCCAACCGTTCCACATTTTCCAAGATGACATCAACACTCTTCTCAAGCGTATCATACGGATAGATACCATCTTTGATGCTTTCACCATACGATTTGATCGTTGCGATCGGAGTCTTCAAATCATGAGAAATATTCTGAATCATTTCCTCTTTGGTCCGGTTTTGATGCTGGATCTCTTTCTGCATGGCCACTAAAACATCAGCAACTTCACCGATTTCATCTTTACGCTTGATCTTTAACTCCGCTTCTTCACCATTCTTTATCTTTACAATATAAGAACGAATCTGATTCAATGGATGAATCAAGGAACTAACCCACAGCATCAGCATGATGAACAGCACACCGACAACGATCATATTAAAGTTGACCACGCTGCTCAATGCCGCATTTTTAAATTCAATTCGATAAGTGTCAGAAACAATTGAAAGAAGCCGAGCACCATCATTCAAAGATCTTACGGAATAATAATAAACTTGTTTTCCCTCCGTATATACACCTTTCGTATCCAAAGCAGGATCATCAGCTGCTTCTTCTACAATTTTTGATAATGTCTTCTCAAATGCTGAAGAATTATTGTTTTTCATGATGATCTCATTATTCAAAACGATGATATGAGTCAATGTCGGATCATCCTGTTTCATGTATTCACTTAACTGCTTGGGTGTTTCGTTATACGAATAGGCAATCGTAGGCTGAATCTTATCAAGAATGTT
>CAZUVT010000171.1:0-2216 GCA_964623925.1 uncultured Erysipelotrichaceae bacterium | reverse complement strand
CTATTAAAGCATATCAATGAATTCCCGGCTGTTGTGGCAGATGCGGCTGCTTTACATCAACCGCATAAGATGTGCAATTATATTCAGAAACTTGCGGCAAATTTCCATAGTTTTTATAACGAATGCAAGGTTTTGGATCCTGAAAACAAAGAACTGAGCAGTCAGCGTCTTGCGCTTGTATTGGCTGCAAAAATCACGTTAAAGAATGCACTTAATTTGATTGGTGTTCATGCACCTGAAAAAATGTAATGTTAGGAGGAAACGATGATGTCAAACCGTTCTATGGTGGATATTGCTTATGAATTAATGACAAAGAAAAAAAAGGGTGTTGCATTTAATAAATTATGGGAAGAAGTCAGCCAGATGATGGGTTATAATCCAACTATGGCTCAGAAGAAAATTGCCCAATTCTATACAACGATGATGCTGGATAAGCGATTTGTGAGCTTGGGTAATAATCAATGGGATCTTACATCCAGACATACCTATGATGAGACTCATTTCGATACTTCGGCAATTGAAATCGAGGATAACGAGTTGGAGGATGAAGAGGAACTCATCGAAGAAGATGAAGATCTGGAAGATGATGAGTACAAGCTATACGAAGAATCGGATGACGATGATTATTAAGATGGTGATTTACCATCTTTTTAATTAAGTGTGGATAAAAAAGGAGATGAGAACATGAAAGATCAGAAGAAAGTTGCCGTTGTGACAGGAGGAGCCCATGGCATCGGCAAATGCATTTGCGAAGAATTTGAAAAAATCGGAGTGCAGGTCTGTATTATTGATGTAAATGAAAATAATTATTTCCGGGGAAATCTGGCAGATAAAAATACATTGGAAAGCTTTGCGGAAAAAGTCATAAAAGATTATGGACATGTGGATTATCTGATCAACAATGCTCCGCCGCAAAGCTGCGGTCTTGAGAAAGCGAGCTATGAGGATTTTGAACTTGCGTTGAAAGTTGGCGTGACAGCACCCTTCTATTTGACAAAGCTATTTATGCCTTATTTTTCAGAAGGGGCGAGCATCGTGAATATCTCATCTTCCCGAGATCGAATGAGTCAGCCACAGACTGAAAGCTACACATCTGCAAAAGGAGGAATCGCTGCTTTGACACATGCACTGGCCGTAAGTCTGGCAGGAAAGGTTCGCGTCAATTCTATTTCTCCGGGCTGGATCGATACTTCCTATCATGTTTATGAAGGAGCCGATGCTTTTCAGCATCCATCAGGACGTGTCGGGAATCCTTTGGATGTTGCGAATATGGTTTTATTTTTGTGCTCGGATAAAGCCGGATTCATTACCGGAGAGAATATCTGCATTGATGGCGGTATGACAAAACTGATGATTTATCACAATGATCATGGATGGACTTTGGCAGATAGGGAATAAAAGCCGGATGAATCAGATTCTCGGAAAGTGGGATTTTTCAAAATTCTCTGATTGCGGGAATTTGGATTTCTACCTTGTTTTTCTCAAGGAAGCCTTGTATAATCTGTTCACCAAGAACAAGTGGTGAAAAATGAACTTTATAAGGTAAAAACATTGCATAAATGCTGATAAAACGATATACTATAAATGGAAACTGATGACAAGAAGAGTAGCAGACGGAAAGCTTTTAGAGACAATCGGCCGGTGAAAAGATTGAGATGGAAATCTGTGAAATGCCCCTTGGAAGGTTTTTCTGAATAAAAGTAGGAAAAGACGTAAATCGGCGTTAACGAGTTGAGGAACAGTTAAAGTTCAAAAAGAGTGGAACCACGCAGAAGCGTCTCTTGGGAGGCGTTTTTTATTTTCTTCGAATCAGGAAAGGAAGATGGTAAATGAAGATCAAAACAGCCAGGATCAAAGAATGTCCTTATTGTAAAAGTCGCAAGATCACAACCGGAATTCAGTCAGGATATGCTCAGATCGCAACCGGACTAATAGGCAGATCGTCTGCACTGATCCATGATATCTGTACAGACTGTGGCGCAGTTCTTTTGAGCAGGGTGGAGAAAGTCGAACTGTTTGCCAAGAAGTATGAAAAGGAACAAATGAAGGAGGATTAGAACATGATTCGTTTATATAATTCAGCAAGTAATCAGATTGAAGAATTCAAACCGATCGAAGAAGGAAAAGTAAGCATGTATGTGTGCGGGCCGACCGTATATAATCATGCCCATATCGGCAATGCGCCGCAGTTCCTTCGCAGCCGCCGGAGCATATGT
>CAZUVT010000170.1:0-2319 GCA_964623925.1 uncultured Erysipelotrichaceae bacterium | reverse complement strand
CTTCATTTCCCTTTTGTGCATCTTCAAGATATTGATAAATGCTGTTCTCAATCATGTGAAGACAGCTTTTTGCCTATGATAACTGTTGTTCCTTCATTCACTTTCGAGCAGATTTCAAATGAATCACTAAAGGATTCCATGATCGTCATTCCCATACCGGAACGTTCCAGTTCTGCTTTAGTCGTAAATAAAGGCTGTTTAGCTAATTCAATATCCTGAATGCCGATCCCCCGATCACTGATTGTCAGGCTTAAATTTCTCGAATCATCATACTCACCGATCACTTTTATAATTCCATCCGGTCTTTGCTCATAGCCGTGAATCAAACAATTGACGACTGCTTCCGCAACAATCGTTTTGATTTCCATAATTTCATCGATCGTAGGATTCAAAGGCATGATGAAGGCGATGACTGCAGCCCGGATAAATGCTTCATTTTCCAATCTTGATAAAAACGAACATTCAAAGCGATTCATAATACCACCTCTTTCTTCGTATCCTTCTCCAGCTTAATAATCTGAAACAATCCCGATAAAGCAAATAAGCGATGAACCGAGGTTGAACAGTTCTTAATGATCAGCTCTCCGCCATAGCTTCGAACCTGATTGTATCGGGCAAGAATAAAGCCAATGCCGGTGCTGTCAACAAAAGTCACATCTTTGAAATCGATCTTGACTTTCGATGCTTTATATTGATCGATGCACGAAACTGCATTCTCTTTGATCCTCATGATTGCCAGATTGTCCATATCCCCATAAAAATAGAATGTTAAAGTATCATGTATGTAGACTACTTTCATAATTCATCTGATTCCTCCTTATGTTTCATTTTAACGGATTTTCTTTTCAAAGAAGATTTATTCGACAAAACTAGAAGAAAATAGAAAAAAAGCGACAAGTCGCTTAAAACAAGGATGAAACGATTGTTTTTATGAATATATCCAGAAAATCCAGCGAGAGAACATCTTGTTCAACACTCAGCTCTTGTGTTACGGTTTTTCCATTAGAAAGCGTCATGGTTAAAGTTCCTACTGTATCACCGCTATAAACCGGCAGTTTAAAATCAAAGCAAGTTACTTTTCGATTCACTTCGCTGATCTCTTCGTTATTTTTTTGAAGAATTGAAATATTATCTTTTACAATGAGATTGACAGAGGATGGTTTCCCTTTTGATATCCCTAATGTTTCAACTTTTGTACCCTTTTCAAGAAGGATTTTTTTAGAATAGTTGCTGAAACCGTAATCTAACAGAGCAGCCACATCTTTATTTCTGGATTCTTTGTTTGGTTCATGCATGACAACGGCAATCAATCTCAGATCATCGCGAAGTGCTGTCGCCGTCAAACAATACATGGATTGTGCTGTATAACCGGTTTTTAAACCATCCATTCCCTGATATGTTCTGACCAATTTGTTCGTATTGACGAGCCAGAATTTGTTATCTGTGCTTTCGCGGATATAGTCATCATATGTTGAAGTATAGCGAAGGATGTCATCCTGCCCTTCCTTGATCAGGGCCTGGGCAATGATAGCCATATCTTTAGCACTGGAATAATGATTTTCATCATGCAGTCCGGTCGGATTCACAAAATGAGTCGAAGTGCATCCCAGCTCCTGTGCCTTATCATTCATCATTTCAACAAACTGATCGACACTACCGCCGAGTTTCTCTGCCATCGCTGTCATGGCATCATTTGCTGAAACAATACAAATAGCTTTGATCATATCTGAGACGATCATCGTTTCTCCGGGCTGAAGATAAATCTGACTTCCACCCATCGAAGCCGCATTTTCGCTGGCAGTGACCTCTGTATCAAAGGAAATCGTTCCCCGATGAATCGCTTCCATAATCAAAAGCAATCCCATCATTTTTGTCATCGAAGCAGGATATAGCTTTTCTTCGCTGTTTTTTTCAAATAAAACTTCTTTTGTATCATAGTCAATTAAGATAGCACTTGTTGCACCCGGAGCCAGATCCACTTCAGCTTTTACTTCAACCTTTGCCGGATAACTCATCATGCATAAGATCATCAAGGCACTTAACAGCCACAATCCGATTTTTTTCATAAGTTCACCTCAATCAAAGTCTATTCAGGAGTGTTTCAGATTATGTTTTAAGAATCGACAATTTAATCAGAAATTTAAATCAAACGGACCCCTGTAAGATAAAACTTGCTTTTTAAAAAAACAACTTGCAATTATGATGAGATTTGCGTATAATAATATAGCAAGTTTGAGATGGTTCCTTAGCCAAGTGGTAAGGCAATAGACTGCAACTCTGTGATCGCCGGTTCAAATCCGGCAGGAACCTCCATTGGAG
>CAZUVT010000169.1:0-2368 GCA_964623925.1 uncultured Erysipelotrichaceae bacterium | reverse complement strand
TAAGACATGAGTTGTTCTGGGTCGATCTGCCAGGCTGTCTTTTCTGTATCCAATTCAATAATCCTGACTCCCAGCAATTCAAGAAGTGTTCTGTACAAAGGAAAATAAGGCTTGATTAATAAAACCGTATCTTCTGTTTCAAGAAGAGACGAAAAAACAGCTGCAAGAGCTTCACTTGATCCGGCTGTAATCAAAATCTCTTCATCAGAATAAAGCGGATTCAGATCATGTATTTTTTCTCTCAATTCTTTATATCCCCGAGCATCACAATAATGACTGTCCGGATTCAATATGGAGCTAACCGCTTCTTGACTGATACGAATATCAGGATCATACGGCGGATCTCCAATTGAGCAGTCAATTGTTGTTTCATCATAAAACAGAGAATCTTTGAAAGATCGAATTGTCTGAAGACCGATCTTTTTTAAATTTTTATTGAACTTCAAAATCTCACCTCAGTAGATTTTATGGTTGAATTTCTCGCTTTATGAAGATTTCATTATAAAAAGAAGCCCTTTTATCATAAAAAAGCTTCTTTGATCTGATATTAATGACGATGCGGATCCAATCCGTCGAAATTGTACTCCTGAAGAACTTCGGAAATATTCTTTTTGTTCTCCATATTCTCTTTTGTCATTCGACCCTTTGTGATCAGGACATCTTCAATCATTGCCGGACCGCCGATACATCCGCCTTTGCAAGCCATTCCTTCTAAGATATCCGCATCCAGCTTTCCAAACTTCAACAGGGTCAAGCATTGCTTGCATTCTTTTCCACCATCAGCATATTTTGCCACAAAATCGGCCCCATGCCCCTCTTCGATCGAAGCCTGCTGAACCGCTTTGCTGACGCCACCGCCTTGAGCAAAGTTTCTTCCGTATACGCTTGGCTTTGCAAAATCCGTCGGAGTCACTTCTTCCGGATACATATGTCTGGCAACCATCATTGCAGCCAGTTCTTCAAATGTTAAAACATAATTTACATCCGATTTAGCCACATCCTCCATGGCTTCCTGCTTCTTGGCAACACATGGTCCGATAAAGACGATCTTATGATCCGGATGCTGCCGTTTGATCCAGCGTGCAGTCAGGACCATTGGCGATACCATGGTCGACATGTTGTTTTCATATATCTCAGGGAAGTGCAAATGGATCATATTAACAAATCCCGGGCAACATGATGTTGTCATCGGTATTCCTGCCGCTTTTTTTTCTTCCAATTCACGATGTTCTCCCATCGCTACCGCATCTGCTCCAAGTGCCGCTTCAAAAACATCTTCAAAACCCAAGTTCTTGATCGTCTGGAAAATCTGAGGCAAGGTTGCACCCTCAAACTGTCCCTGAATGGAAGGTGCAACAATGGCCATTACTTTCGCCTTCTCTTTCAACAGCTTTGTGACCGGAACGATCCAGCTGATATCTTCGATGGCGCCAAATGGACAAACGGTCTGACAAGAACCGCAATTAATACAGCGGTCTTCCATAATATAGGCAATATTATTTTCACCGATTTGGATCGCATCAACCGGGCAAGCCTGACGGCAAGGACGGATCGTTTCAACAATAGCATTATAGCTGCAGCTTTTTGCACAACTTCCACATTCCTTACATTTATTATAATCAATTACAGCTCTGTCAGCTCCCATCGCAATTGCCCCGAAACGACATGCGGCCATGCAGTTTTTAGCCATGCATTTTCTGCAATTATCAGTAATACGGATCCTTTTGATCGAACATCCATCACAGGCTGCGTCGATGACCTGAACTACCTGACGTGGATTATAAGGAACTTCCGCTGCCATTTTTCCTAATGCCAATCTTGTACGCTGACGGATGATTTCTCTCTCTTTATAAACACAGCACCGGAAATTTGCCGTATTGCCGGGAATCAATTTTCGGCTCAATTCAATTTCAAAATTTTCTGTGATCGTATCATCGTAAGCATGGATCGCTGTTTCTCTTAAAACATCAAATTTAAACTGTCTTGCTTCATGTTTAAATAATCCCATAAACTTCCTCTTTTCCTATTAATAATTTTTCCCCTATAATCTTATAGCATATTCTATATCCGGGTTCAATGTAAGATTTAAATGCTTGAATAAGAAAATAATCTTTCTGAAATAAAAGACATCTTATTCAGATCTGCTGTTCAATCTACAAAATTCCTACTCTTTTATAAATCGTTTCTACATTTTTTAAGTGATATTCCAAAGAAAAGCACTCTTTTAATGTTTCTTCATCCAAACTATTCAAAACCGTTTCATTTTCATGAAGCAGATTCCAAAAAGATTTCTTCTGAGTCCAGGCTTCCATTGCGATCGGCTGGATCAAATCATATGCAGTTTCCCGTGAGAATCCGCGCTGTTCGA
>CAZUVT010000168.1:0-2395 GCA_964623925.1 uncultured Erysipelotrichaceae bacterium | reverse complement strand
ATCGCCGGAATCAATGCAAGTGATATTTATGTTTATATGGATATGGCAAATGCTCAATTGGGTGAGAACCAGCAACTGCCGATTTATGTTCAGCAGGATAATTATCTTGTCCGCTACATCTTGCCAAGTGAGACCGTCACAGTGGATGTATTGAATGGTTCTAATGCTGAATAGTATAAAAACAAAAAAGAATAGGAGAAAATTATGGGCAGATATTTTGGAACAGATGGAATACGCGGTAAAGCGAATGTGACATTGAGTGCTGAGAGAGCTTTTTTGACCGGTCGCTATTTGGGATATGTCTTTTCTAAAGAACGGAAAGGAAAAATTCTGATAGGAAAAGATACGAGAATTTCTTCTTCAATGTATGAAATGGCAGTGGCTGCCGGAGCAATTTCTCAAGGAGCGGATGTATATTTTCTCGGTACCTGTCCGACACCGGCTGTGACTTATCTGGTATTGAAAGACGGTTTTGATTGCGGTGTGATGATCAGTGCTTCGCATAATCCATATTATGATAACGGAATCAAGGTCTTTAATAATAGGGGATTGAAGCTGGAGGCTTCGATTGAGGATGAAATTGAAGATTACCTTGATGGAAAGAGTGTTATTGAATATGCGACGGAAGATAAGATCGGAACAAGTTTTGATTATTCAGCCGGCTTGAATGAATATCTCGATTGGTTGGAGTCAATGTTTGATTTTGATCTTGCCGGTATGAAGCTGGCAATCGACTGTGCTAATGGCTCAAGCAGTGTAACGGCGAAACGGTTATTGGAAAAAATGGGAGCTGAAGTAACCGCAATCAACTGCAGCCCGAACGGTACCAATATCAATTTAAATTGCGGATCGACTCATCCGGAAGGATTGCAGGAGTTGGTCAGAAACGGAAATTATGATTTGGGTTTAGCCTTTGATGGGGATGCCGACAGACTGATTGCAGTGGATGCTGAGGGTGAATTGATGAATGGCGATTACATTCTTTATATTTGCGGAAAGCATCTGGGAGCTAAAGGAGAATTGAATGATCACGTGGTCGTTTCAACCGTAATGGCGAATCTCGGTTTCTTCAAGGCTTTGGAAAGATGCGGATTGAAGAGTGTATCGACACAGGTCGGAGATAAATATGTTTATGACTGCATGGTTAAAAATGATTATGTGCTGGGCGGAGAGCAGTCCGGGCACATCATCTTCAAGAAGCATGCCACGACCGGAGATGGTCTTTTGACTGCATTAAAACTTCTTGAAGTGATGAAGGAAACAGGAAAGTCGATGACAGAGCTTGCAGAAGGATTGACGATATTCCCGCAACTTTTGGTCAATCAGCGAGTCAAAGATAAAATGACGGTATTGAATGATGAAGAAATCAATCATGCCATTGATCAGGTGAGCGAAGAGCTTGGCACTTCCGGACGGATCTTAGTAAGACCATCCGGGACTGAACCTTTGATTCGTGTCATGGTAGAAGCGGAAACGGAAGAAATCTGCCATCATTATGTCTATAAGATCTTGGATCTGATTCAAGAAAAAGGTTATTGATTTTAAATATTAAATGTGAAAAAGCATATTCTGTCTTTATAATAAATGGATGGAATATGCTTTTTATAAATTGAATCTGTGTTGTAAAGGCTATTTCTTGGAATTTGAGTACAAATATGGTAAGATGATAGTAATTCGATAGGAAAAGTTTCATTTTTGAATACAGAAATTAAGCGAGGACAAATATGAAAAAAGTAATTTGTATTGTTGAGGATGAAAAAGATTTAAATGAACTGGTAAAACGATATCTTGAAAAAGAAGGCTATGAAGCCAGATCTTTTTTGACATTTGAGGATGCATCTGCCCATACAAATGATGAAGATGTTCATTTGTGGATTTTGGATATCATGTTGGATGATAAGAGCGGATTTGACCTGATCGAAGAGATCCGTATGAAAAATCCTGTTGTCCCGGTCATCTTCATGTCTGCAAGAGATAAAGAATTCGACCGGATCATCGGTCTTGAAAAAGGAAGCGATGACTACATTACAAAGCCATTCAGTCCGAAAGAACTTGTGTTAAGAGTCAATAATATTATTAAAAGAGTTTATCGGGAAGATGTGGGGAAAATCGTAGTAGATGGTTATGAAATCGATGAAATGCAGAGAATCGTTCATGATAAAGAAGTGCAGCTTGAATTGACAACGAAAGAATTCGATCTTTTGATGATGTTTATTAAAAATAAAGGAACTGCTTTTTCCCGAGAACAGATTCTTGAAAATGTCTGGGATGTGAATTATTTTGGAAGCTATAGAGTTGTAGATGATACTTTAAGAAGACTTAGAAAGAAAATGCCGAATCTGAGCATCCATACGATCTATGGCATCAAGCATAAAAACGGAGCAATCCGCCGTGT
>CAZUVT010000167.1:0-2453 GCA_964623925.1 uncultured Erysipelotrichaceae bacterium | reverse complement strand
GTGTGCAAAGGATAACATTATGCCCGATTTTCTGAATCGTACCATCCAATGCAAAAACGACTCCGGTCAAAAAATCGATCGTTCTTTGTGCGTAATCTCTAGGAAGACGATGCAGATTGATGACAGCAGCTCTTCTTTCCTTCAAGTGGCGAGCAACTTCCTCAGCTTCATCAAAAGAACGTGGTTCAAATAATACCATTTTCGTATTTGTAGACATACGAGTTACACCCTGAGTTTGCGGTTGTTCATATTCGCTAAGAGCCTGGGCTTCTTCTTCTGTCATTTCAACTTCTTCAATTTCATCATACGGATTCATGAATTCTTTAAATTTATCTGTAATTCCCATAAAAAAACCTCCCGATTCATTGATAACATTATATCATAGAACAAGAAGTTTTAAAGAAGAATCTTGTTTTCATGGAGAGTTTTTTTATCTTATATTCACTAAAATCACGTCTTCACCGATATTTACGATCTGTTGAACCGGAATGCATGTAAGTGGCTGAGAAAAAAGCAACGACAGGAATCGGCATCCTTGCTTTCCCACCAATATCGCTTCAATGCAAAGCGAAGAATGTTGAATGTCCAGATCACGTACATGACCTAAGATTGCTCCGCTTTTCGTATCAACAACTTTTTTCTTCTGCAAATGACTGTATTTCATTTTAATCACCTAATGTAGTTTATGCTTTATTTCCTCTTTTTGTACCAATTTTAGAAATTTTTCTTTAAACTCTGTAAAGCACTTTTTTCGATGCGGGAAACCTGTGCCTGTGAAATTGCCAATTCGGAAGCGATTTCGGTCTGTGTCTGTCCTTTGAAATATCTTTTTTCGATAATCTCATATTCCTTCTCATTTAATTGACTGAGACCTTGCTGCAAAGTGATCAGATTCGGAATTTGATCCAGTTCGTTTTTCTCATCTTTGATTTGATCCATGATATACAAGGTATCTCCATCTTCACTATATAAGGGTTCAAAAATGGAAGCAACGCTTTGCAAAGATTCCAATGCCTCTTGTACATCACTTTCCTTTTCATTAACAAGCTTAGCCAACTCCTCGATCGTCGGTTCTCTTTGAAATTCATGAATATAGTTTTCTTTCACATGCAATGTGCGATAAGCCAGATCTTTTAAATGCCTGGAGACTCTTATCATTTGATTATCGCGAAGATACCGTTTGATTTCCCCCATTACCATGGGAACAGCATATGTTGAGAAACGAACTTCATGCTTCAAATCAAAATTATCAATTGCTTTGATCAGTCCGATGCAGCCGATCTGAAAAAGATCATCCATATTTTCTGCCCGATGAGCGAATCTTTGAACCAAGGATAAAACCAGTTTCAAATTTCCCATGATCAGTTTCTCTTTCGCGCTTTTATCTCCTTGTTTCAGCTGTTTAAATAATTCCACCATTTCTTCATTTTTCAAAACCTTCAGATCCGATGTATTTACACCGCATATTTCAACTTTATAGCGTGCCATAAAGACCTCCTGCAAACTACAAGAAGTCTTCCCTACCCGTTGATAAATATAATTGGTAAAAAGTGGTTGCCTACCGTTCTTTTATGCTCAACATAAAAAGGATCTCATCGCTGAGATCCCTGATTTTCTTATTTGCCTCTTCTGTTTCTTTCCCGAATGAAAGGATCATTGATCTTTTCGGAGATCAGAAGATGATACTTTTCAGGATGTCGATAGGCATTACCATGCACTTCCTTTTTGCGATAATCACGCAATTCTTCAAGAGGAAATCCGACGAGATAAATTCCTTCCTTTTCCCCGGCATTCAAGATCATCGTATCTCTTGAATCCGGTTCATTTTCACGATAAGCAATGCCATCAAAGATCGTAGAATTGCCATTACAATCCGGATGATCGATCGGATAATTGCAAGTCGCGATCCCGACCATATTTTCATAGGCCCTTCCTCTTAATTGAGAGATACGATTGATTTCCATCGGGCAGGCATTGGGAACCAGAATGATTTCTGCCCCTTTCAGCATCAAAATCCTTGCGCTTTCCGGAAATTCCCGATCATAGCAGATCATTGCTCCGATTTTAACAGAACCCTGCTCGATATCCAAGTCTGCCGTGTAAAAATCATTTCCTGGGGTCAATTTGATCTCATCACCAAAATCACATGTATGAACTTTAGCATATGATAAGACTTTTTTACCGAAACGATCAAAGAGGACAAGCTTGTTATAAAGATCGTCCTTTTTTCTTTCAAGAAAAGTTATACCGATTGCCAGACTCAGTTCTTCTGCCAATCTGCCGAAAGCATTCACAAATTCGCTTTCTTCTTCAACCGCTTCTTCTTTCAATTCTTCAAAGCTTTTTTCCATTCCGTAACCGTTGCTCCACATTTCCGGAAAAAGAGCTATTTCTGCACCCGACGCTGCTGGACGGCCTCACAAGGGGGCATGAAAGAGGGTGCGCCCGACCCC
>CAZUVT010000166.1:0-2652 GCA_964623925.1 uncultured Erysipelotrichaceae bacterium | reverse complement strand
ATCAATATATGCTTATTTTGATTTTTGGAACATTTTTCGCTGTTTTGAAACAAATCTTAAGTTTTCTTCTTCGATCTGAAGGGGATGTGAAATTTCCGATGGTTGCAATCTTGATCGGAGTTTTTGCGAATATGATCTTAGATCCGATCTTTATGTTCGATTGGGGCTTGGGACTTCAGGTAAAAGGCGCGGCTTTGGCTACGGTCGTCGCGCAGGCCATTTCCGCTGTTTTAATGATGATCAGAATCTGTACGAAGAGTCAGTATGTTCGATGGAAGTTCTTGAATTTCGGATTTGATCTTGAATGTTTTAAAGAAATCATGAATATCGGGATCGTTGTTTTCATTCGGAGCGGTCTGCCGAGCATTTCTTACGGACTGCTGGCAAAATCGGCAGGACTGTTTGGAACAGCGGCAGTTGCAGCTGTAGGCCTGGCAAAGAAGAGCATGAGTTTTGCCATGTTTGTTTTCTTAGGAACCGCTCAGGGATATCAACCTTTTGCTTCTTATAATTATGGAGCAAAAAATAAAAAGCGTCTGCTGGATGCGCTGAAATTTTCAATCCTTTTCACGATGTCTTACGGTTTGATCATTTCATTTGCATTTACATGCTTTGGTGCTCAGCTGATGCATATCTATACCCGAGATCCGGAAGTCGTTCTCATCGGTCAAAAAATGATGAGAGGCTATGCAATCAGTTCACCGGTTTTAGGAATTTATGAGATCTTGGCACAGAATTTCCAATCTTTAGGAAAAAGCAGAAAGTCCTTTATTTCCTCTGTTTCCCGTCAAGGTGTATTTTATATTCCATTTGCCTGGTTTTTGCCGCGGATCCTCGGAGAAATCGGACTTTATATGGTACAGCCTTTGACCGATTGGTGCACGATCATTCTGGTCCTATTGCTGAGTTTTGGCATATTTAAAGAAATAAAGACAATGCCGGATCATTCATGTGAGATCCAGAATTAAGACTGGAAGGAATTGTATTAAAATCATAGTTGGAGAAGAAAAAAAGATGATTTGTGTGGTATAATATAAAGATGAAAAAGGAGTCTTAACATGATAGAAAAGCGAATCAAAGAATTAAGAGAAATTTTAAATCGATATGGATACGAATATTACGTTTTAGATAATCCGAGTGTTCCTGACAGTGAGTATGACCGCTGCATGCAGGAATTGATTCGTTTGGAAGAAGAGCATCCGGAATTTGCCGATGCGAATAGTCCTACGCAGCGTGTCGGAGGAGCAATCTTGGATCAGTTTACAAAAGTTGAACATAAAAGGCCGATGCTTTCATTAGGAGATGTCTTTGATTATGATGAACTGAGAGCTTTCAGCAATCGCGTTGAAAATGCAGTCGGTAAAGTGGAATATGTGGCCGAATGTAAGATTGACGGCTTGGCGATGTCATTGCGTTATAACGAAGGAAAATTCGTACAGGCTGTAACCCGCGGAGATGGAACGATTGGCGAAGATGTGACAAATAATGTGCGTACGATCAAGTCGATTCCGATGGAAATCCCTTGCATGCAGGAAATTGATATTCGCGGTGAAGTATTTATGCCGAAAAAAAGTCTTTTGAAAGTAAATCAGGCAAGAAAAGAAAATGGAGAAGATGAATTTGCGAATTGCCGCAATGCCGCTGCCGGCTCGGTTCGCCAATTGGATTCAAAGATTGCCGCAAGCCGAGGATTGGATGCATTCTGGTATCATCTGCCGGATGGCGAGGAATACGGCCAGAGCAATCATTATGATTCTTTGATGTGGCTTAAATCTATGAAGTTTAAAGTGAATACTGAATTTACAAGAATTTTTTCTTCGATTGAAGAAGTGTTCGAGTTTATAGATGAGGTGGGAAGCAAACGGGCAGAGCTTCCCTATGATATCGACGGCGTGGTCATCAAAGTCAATAGCTTTGCCTTACAGCGGGAATTGGGATACACGGTAAAAACACCGCGTTGGGCGATTGCCTATAAATTTCCACCGGAAGAAGCGGTTACAAAATTGGAAGATATTTTTGTGACCGTCGGAAGAACCGGAAGAATTACGCCGAATGCCAAGCTGAAAACGGTGAAACTTGCAGGAACTTCAGTTTCTTATGCTCAACTTCATAATGAAGATATGATCAAAGAGAAAGATATTCGAATCAATGATGATGTCGTAGTCAGAAAAGCCGGGGATATTATTCCGGAAGTTGTGAGAAGTCTAAAAGATCGAAGAGATGGTTCTCAGATTCCTTATGTCTTCCCAAATGTGTGTCCGATCTGCGGCATGCCGCTTGTCCGTCTTCCGGATGAAGCGATGCATTATTGCATTAATGTGGACTGTCCGGCACGAGTTGTTGAGTCGATTGCCCATTTTGCCAGCCGAGATGCGATGAATATAGATGGCCTGGGCGTGAAAAAGGTTGAAATGTTCCATGAAATGGGCTGGATCCGTTCAATTTCCGAATTGTATGAATTAGAAAAGCATAAGGAAGAGATGATCACAACTAAGAATTTCGGATTGAAGAGTTATGAAAATCTGATCACAGCGGTTGAAAATTCAAAAAATAACAGTTTAGATAAGCTGCTTGTCGGCTTAGGCATTCGTCAGGTGGGAAATAAAGCAGCTAAAATTCTGGCAGCTCGGTTTGAAACCATGGATCGTTTAA
>CAZUVT010000165.1:0-2685 GCA_964623925.1 uncultured Erysipelotrichaceae bacterium | reverse complement strand
AATGACAATAAAGTGAAAACGCTCCGTGTATTTGCTTGACCGGGGCGTTTTCTAATTTTACCAAAAAATTTGATGACACCTCATGACGAGGATATCTGCGCTTTTATTATATGAAATTCTAAGAGATTATACAAGAGATTTAGAAAAATTTCTATCAAATAATGAACTGAAACTACTATAAAACCTCTTTAACCTTTTTCACGATTGCTTCTGCATCTAATTCATACTTATGAAGCAGTTCAGCCGGTGTTCCGCTTTCACCGAATGTATCTTGTAAAGCAACCATTGCCATTTTAACAGGACATTTCTTGACAACAACTTCGGCAACTGCACTTCCCAATCCGCCGATCATATTATGCTCCTCACAGGTAATGATCACATCATGCGATCCTGCAGTTTCAACAATCAAATCCTCATCAAGAGGCTTAATGCTCGGCATATTGATGATCGTTGGATCGATTCCTTCGCTTCTTAATTTCTCAGCAGCTTTTAAGCATTCCTGAACCATCATACCGGTTGCAATTAAGGCAACTTTGCTTCCTTTATGAAGAACTTCTCCTTTACCGAGTTCAAAATGATAATTCTCATCATGAACATCCTCGACAGCGCTTCTTCCCAAGCGAACATAGCATGGTCCTTCAATTTCAGCCACAGCGCGAATTACTGCTTCGGTTTCAGCACCATCGCATGGAACGATGACCTTCATATTCGGAATTGCACGCATGATTGCAATATCTTCAACAGATTGGTGGCTTGCACCGTCTTCTCCAACTGTAATTCCGGCATGCGTTCCGCAGATCTTGACATTCAAGTGCGGATAGCAGATGCTGTTTCTGACCTGTTCAAAGGCTCTTCCTGTGGCAAACATGGCAAAGCTGCTGGCATAAACGATCTTATTGCTGGCAGCCAATCCTGCCGCAACACTCATCATGTTGCCTTCTGCAATTCCCATGTTGAAATGTCTTTCAGGACATGCTTTCTTCGCTTCATTTGTTTTTGTACTTTTAGTCAGATCGGCATCCAGCACAACAACATTTTCATTTTCCACGATTAATTTTGCAAGCGCATTTCCATAGGCTTCTCTTGTTGCAATCTTTCCCATACTATTCTCCTTTCAGTTCCTTAATCGCCTGTTCACACTGTTCCTTGTTCGGTGCACTGCCATGCCATGCTGCATTGTTTTCCATATAGGAAACACCTTTTCCCTTCACCGAGTGAGCCAGGATCAATGTCGGTTTTCCTTTGCATTGCTTTGCTTGAGCAAAGGCATGCTCGATCTGATCAAAATCATGACCGTCAATAGTGAGAACATTCCAATTGAATGCTTCAAACTTCTTATCAAAAGGAGTCGGATTCATGACATCTGTAATATTTCCATCGATCTGCAAGCCATTAAAATCCAAAATAGCACATAAGTTATCTAATTTATAGTGAGCCGCTGCCATTGCAGCTTCCCAGATCTGCCCTTCTTCACTCTCACCATCACCGACAAGACAATAAATACGATGCTCATTCTTATCCAGTTTATTCGCAAGTGCCATGCCGACAGCAGTAGAAAGTCCTTGACCTAAAGAACCTGTAGACATATCGACACCCTTAACATAATTCATATTCGGATGTCCCTGAAGCTTAGAGTCGATCTTTCTGAATGTCATAAGATCTTCTTCATTGAGAATTCCCTTCTCTGCCAAGGTAGCATATAAAAGCGGTGATGCATGACCTTTGCTCAAAACAAAGCGATCGCGGTCGATCGTACCCGCATTTTCCTTATTAATGTCCATTACATTGAAATAAAGACATGTTAAAATATCAGCAGCTGATAAACTGCCTCCCGGATGTCCGGATGATGCAGCAGAAACCATTTTGACAATATTCATTCTGATATTTGCCGCATGCTTCAACAATTCTTCTTTTGTATTCATACTTCCTCCTAAATTCATTCTATCTAAATTGTATTGTGTTTTGACAAAATCATCAAGTTATTTTCTTTAAAAAAACGAAATTCATCCACACAAATCATTTAGAACCTTTTTTATGATCTTTTCATCACCCAGAAACCGCTGATATCCGCTAAGAACCAACCGATCGGAATTGCCATCCATATGCCGATGACCCCGATTTGCTTGATCGGAGAAAGCAGATAAGCCAGAATGACTCTTGTCCCCAAGGAAATAACCGTTAAGACCAAAGACATTTCCGGTTTGTTGATGCCGCGATAATATCCATACAGTAAAAATAAAATGCCGATTCCTATATAAAAGGAGCCTTCAATCCGCAAATAACCAATGCCGATCGAAATGATTTCTGTTTCATTTACATTAATGAACAGCTGCATAAGTTCTTTAGAGAAGATAAATACCAGGATCGAGATGCTCAAACAGAAAATCACAGAGACCGTAATGGCCTTTTTGATCCCTTCTTTGACACGACTGTATTCTTGTGCACCGAAATTCTGTGAAATAAACAAAGAGAACGCATTTCCAAATTCCTGTGCCGGCATATAGGCAAAGGAATCGATTTTTACCGCTGCTGCAAAAGCTGCCATGACAGCCGGACCAAAACTGTTTACCAATCCCTGGATCATTAAGATACCGAAATTCATCACCGATTGCTGGATCGAAGATGAAAATGAAAACCGCGAACATTCATTCAAGATCTCTCGATCCATTTTGAAATAGTTTTTTT
>CAZUVT010000164.1:0-2715 GCA_964623925.1 uncultured Erysipelotrichaceae bacterium | reverse complement strand
ACCGATGTAAAAAATAAAATAGCAGCAGAAATCGCAATCAAAACACTTAACAAAAAAACGGGCTTTAATGTCACTCTCTGTAACACCGCTACATTTCTAGGTATGTGTCTTGTTTTAAGAACTTTTGGTTTCATACAGGAGACACTCACTCTACAATTATACACTTTTTAGGAGTGAAGTTCAAATTTCTTATTCGATGAAAAATTGGATCTATTTATTTTTTTCTTGAAAGTAGTCATTTCGATCCATTTTCAATTCATCCTTGATCTGATGGATCTTTTCCATCAAATCATTACATTCTCTCAATTTTTCCTGAATCGTAAAATCTTGGCTGTTTTCTTTTTGATTCAAATAAACATAATATCCGATATCGGTATAGATCCTCATCACTTTTCTTTTATATTTCTTCATCAGCAGAAATAACCCGATCTTATTCCCTAATTGCTTTATTTTGATCACAAGGATATTGTCATCTTCCTGAATTTCCATATCTTCCACTCCTTTTCACCCCATCTTATGAAATTGATGAAGAAAGTATGATGAAGAAAACGATTCTTTATGATAAAATAAGAAAGGTGAAATTTATGAAAGAAGCAATACATTTTGAAATTACGCATGTATGCAAACAAACGGGCGCTCGCACCGGGATCCTGCATACACCGCACGGAGATGTTGAAACACCGATGTTTATGCCGGTGGGAACTCAGGCTACTGTCAAGTTTCTATCTCCCGAAGAAATTAAAGAGATCGGTTCAGGAGTCATCCTATCCAATACCTATCACTGCTGGCTCAGACCGGGAGAAGATGTCATCGCTCATGCCGGCGGCTTGCAGAAATTTATGAACTATAATGGACCTATGCTGACAGACAGTGGCGGATTCCAAGTTTTTTCCCTTTCCGATCAAAGAAAAATTACTGAGGAAGGGGTTCATTTCAAAAGTCATTTAGATGGCTCACCGCTTTTTCTCTCTCCGGAAAAAAGCATTGAGATACAAAATAAACTGGGGGCGGATATTATCATGTGTTTGGATGAATGCGCTCCTTATCCGTCCACTTATGAATATATGAAAAACAGTGTAGAAAGAACTCTGCGCTGGGCCAAAAGATGTCAGGATGCTCATCAAAGACCTTCTGATCAGGCTTTATTCGGAATCGTACAGGGCGGTGAATACGAAGACCTTCGTGCACTCAGCGCAAAGACTTTGGCAGAAATGGATTTCCCCGGCTATTCCATCGGCGGAACCAGTGTCGGCGAAAGCAAGGAATGCATGTATCGCATGATCGATTACAGTGTCAAGCATCTTCCTTGGGAAAAACCCCGCTATCTGATGGGCGTGGGAAGTGTTGATGCTATCTTGGAAGGGATATTGAGAAATGTGGATATGTTTGACTGCGTCCTTCCAACCCGCATTGCCAGACATGGGACATGTATGACCTCTCAGGGAAGAGTCAACATCAAGAAGAAGGAATATGAGATGGATCTATCCCCTCTTGATCCGGAATGTGACTGTTACACATGTAGAAATTACACAAAATCTTACCTGAGACATTTGCATCGTGCCAATGAGGGATTGGGAAGCAGGCTTCTTTCCATCCATAATCTCAGATTTTTGATTCATATTGCCGAAGAAGCCAGAAAAGCCATCAAAGAAGACCGATACGGAGATTTCAAGGATGAAATGTTCAAAAAATATGGTCTCAACAGCATAGATTCGAGAGGTTTCTAATATGAAGACTAGTGAATTTGATTTTGATTTGCCAAAAGAGTTGATTGCACAAACTCCTTTAAAAGACCGAACACAATCAAAGCTTCTTGTTCTCCATAAAAATACCGGTGAGATCGAGCATCGCCATTTTTATGAAATACTGGATTACTTGAAGCCCGGCGATGTTCTGGTCAGAAATAATACCCGTGTTATTCCCGCCCGTCTTTACGGAACGAAGGAAGAAACCGGTGCCCATGTGGAAGTTCTTCTTTTAAAACAAGACGGTGATATTTGGGAATGCCTTGTAGGCAATGCCAAAGTTATCAAACTGAATACGGTTGTTTCATTCGGAAACGGCGAATTAAAAGCAGAATGTGTGGAAGTCAAAGAAAAAGGGATCCGCAAATTCAAAATGATTTATGATGGGATTTTCTATGAGATATTAGACAGGCTGGGCAATACCCCCCTTCCTCCATACATAAAAGAAAAGCTGGAAGATCCGGAAAGATATCAAACTGTCTATGCCAAAGTAGAAGGAAGTGCCGCTGCACCAACTGCCGGACTTCACTTCACGGAAGAGCTATTTAAAAAAATCAAAGCGAAAGGCATTGAAGTTCTGGATGTAACATTGCATATCGGCTTGGGAACATTTAAGCCGATGGATACAGAAGAAGTTCTGGAACATCATATGCATTCCGAGTTTTATATCTTGGATGAAGAAACGGCAGATAAATTGAATAAGGCTAAAAAAGAAGGTCGCAGAATCATTGCAATCGGAACAACTTCGACCCGGGTCTTGGAATCCGTCATGAAAAAATACGGAACATTCAAAGCCTGTGCCGAAGAAACGGATATCTTTATCTATCCGGGATATCAGTATGAGGCCATCGATGCTCTGATTACCAATTTCCATTTACCAAAATCAACTTTAGTCATGCTGGTATGTGTCCTGCCCGGAAAGGAAAATGTCTCCAAACATATTCCCATGTCGCAACGCCGTCTACAACCT
>CAZUVT010000163.1:0-2825 GCA_964623925.1 uncultured Erysipelotrichaceae bacterium | reverse complement strand
TTTCATCCAGCATTAAAGATCCCATTCTTATTCTTTTTAACAAGGTTACTTCCCTACCACCGGCATGCATTATCCGCTTCACCTGATGATACTTTCCTTCCTGTATCGTCAGATAAATGGCATGCTCATTTATGACTTCAACCTGAGCTTCGCGGCACTTTTCTTCATCATTGATCCAAATGCCCGCTTCCAGCATTCTGATATGATCCTCATTAAGCGGATTGGCAATTTCGACATAATAGGTCTTATCCACATGATGCTTGGGAGAAAGAAGCAGATGAGTCAATTCCCCGTCATCCGTAATCAACAGCAACCCTTCTGTATCCTTATCCAATCGGCCTACCGGAAAGAGTCCATCCGATCTGAAATCCAAGCAATCAAAGATCGTCTTCTTATGATCTGATTTCGTTGCGGTAATCACGCCTTGAGGCTTGTTCAGCATGATATAGGTATGAGAAGCATAGGAAGCTTTCTGTCCTTCCAAAGCAATCTGATCTCGGTTTTCATCGACCTGAAAGTCCGTATTTTTGATCATCTGGCCATTGACGGTAACTTTTCCGGATCGAATCAGTTTTTTTGCTTCGCTCCGCGTTGCCAATTTGCAATGAGCCAGATATTTATCCAATCTCATCATCCTCTGACTTTCCTCTTTATTCTTTCTAGCAAGCCGTTTAAACTGATATGAAATATTTCCTGCGGCAGCTGCAAGAAATAAGTAACAACACCATAGGTACCGACTCCTGCAATTCCTAAAATAGCCAATTCAAAGAAAGTGCGCACTCTGGATACACAAGATGGACCGATATTGAAATGATAAAGGATCGTAAATACAACAGCCATGCTCAGCAATCCGATCGCAGTAAAGATCGATCTTCTGAAGACCCGCTTGTAGCTGATCTTAAACTTCTTTTTAATCAGCCATAGATCCAGGGCAATGATCGTAACAGAAGTCAGAACACTGGAAGTGATTGCCCCTGTATAGCCGCTTAAAAAAATAAGCGGATAAAAGGAAATCAATTTAACGGCAAACCCGATCAATAGATTCAGCATTGCAAATTTTCTTAATCTCAGAGCCATCATCATAGACGAGCAGATCGGCGTGATCGTTCCGCATAATCCGATCAAAGAACTCCATGCAAGCAATTCGCTTCCCAGATCCAATGTACTGCTTCCATACATCAGATAATAGATCGGCCTGCTTAGAAATAAAAGACAGAAGCATAAAGGCAATGCCAGATATAAAACCGTATCCAGGCAATCCAGAATATTCTTATTCAATTCTTTGTAATCACGATTTTCAAGGGCAACTGTGATATAAGGAATGATCCCGGTTGAAAATCCGATTGAAAATACCTGCGGGATACTTGTCAGCTTATCGCATTGCAGCGTGATGATGGACAGGATCACCTTTGCCTGATCATAAGCGATATCGGCCATCTGAGCTGCGGAAATGAAGAAGTTATTGTTGACGATATTCATGCTGTTTCCTAAGATGGCAACGATAAAATACGGAAGACCGAAATAGAATAATTCTTTCAGCAACGTTCCTTTTCCTTTTGCTTCTTTCTTTTGATCCTTTGCAAGATCCTTCATTTTCGGAAAATGCTTTTTATCAAAAAACAAATAGTAAAGAATCGCAGACAAGGCTCCGATCGAAGTTGCCAAAACAGCCATATAAACAGCATAGATTGCATCTAAATGAATGATTTTTACTAAAATGAACCCGAAAAACAGCAAAGAAAAAACACGCATCAGCTGTTCTAAAACTTGTGAAAGCGCATAAGATCCCAATTCCTTCAATCCTTGATAATAGCCCCGGATCGAACTGAGAAAAGGAACGATCGCAATTGCCAATGCCAGGATGCAGTAAACAGTGCGCAATGTACTCAGATCCTGCTCTGTCACATTGCTTCCCAAAGCCATTTTTGCCATCGAACCGGAAAAAGTAATAAAAAGCATTGCGGCAACAAATCCGGCTGCCATCATCAATCCCATCGAAAGTTTTCGGATCAGAATCACAGTCTTATAATCCTTGCGATCATAATATTTTGCCACCATCGTAGCAATGGCAAAAGGAATCCCGGCGGTACATATATTCAGAAAAATATCATAATTCGTATAAGCCAATGAATAGAAAACCGTATTCTGTGTCGATGCCAAAGCAGTAAAAGGAGCAACATAAAGAAGCCCCAATAATTTTGATACAAAGACACCGGCTGTACTCGTCAGCGCTCCGGCAATAAATGATTTCTTTTCACGGCTACTCATCTGCCTCTGAATACTCCTCATCACTTAATTCTTCATCTTCTGATACAGGAATTTCCACTTCGCCTTGACCGTATTCTCCTTTCAGTTGCATATAGACTCTTTTTTGATCAACTCTGCTTGAATCACGCCATAATACGACCATTTTCAAATTGACGGTCGGCTGACTCACTGTTCCGCTTAAATCGATTCCCTTGATATAGCCCAATTCCCGATTGACCTGATTTGGAATCATAATATAGCTACCGGAATTAAAAATGCCAAAAGAAGCAGACATTCCCTGCATCTGCGCAAAAACAGTATCATTCTCTACAACGATTGCCTGAACATCGTACATCGCAATTTTGGGATTATCGATGATGACATCATAGCGATAGCTGCCATCCCCCAAAAGATTCATGACCACTTCCACATCGAAATAATCTGTCGATTCCACAAATCGCTCATTATCCAGAACCGAATTATAATAAGCTTCATATCTATTCATCTTCTCAGCCGTATCATCTGTATTTACAGAAGATCTGCAGCCGCAAAGCAAACAACTCATACAAAAGATTAAA
>CAZUVT010000162.1:0-2869 GCA_964623925.1 uncultured Erysipelotrichaceae bacterium | reverse complement strand
ATGAAACATCAAGCGGAATCATTTTACCTCAGAAACCGAAAGATGAAGCCTATGCAGTTGTTGTAGCAGTCGGAGATGGAATCAGCGTAGATGGATAAACGACGGTAATTCCTGTACAAGTCAATGATAAAGTGCTTTACAAGAAATACAGCGGAACAGAGATCAAGCATGAAGGAGAGGAATACATTCTTTTGTCATGTGAAGAGATCCTGGCAATCGTAGAATAAAGGAGCAGGTAAAATGAGTAAGGAAATTCAATATGGAAAAGATGCCAGAAATTTAATGCTTCAGGGAGTAGATAAGCTTGCGGATGCGGTAAAGGTCACTTTAGGACCAAAAGGTAGAAATGTTGTTTTGGATAAAGGATATGGATCTCCGTTGATTACCAATGACGGCGTATCCATTGCGAAAGAAATCGAATTGGATGATCCCTTTGAGAATATGGGGGCAAAACTGGTGTATGAAGTTGCGAATAAAACCAATGATGTAGCCGGAGATGGGACCACAACTGCTACTTTATTAGCCCAAAGCATGATCCATAAGGGACTTGGTTTTGTGGAAAAGGGGGCAAATCCGGTTTTGATGAGAGAAGGAATCGAACTTGCAAGCAAAAAAGTATCCGAGTGCTTATTGGAAAAATCAAGGAAGATCGAAACGACGCAGGATATCGCTTCGGTTGCGACGATCAGTTCCGGATCGGAAGAAATCGGAAAGATCATCGCTGAAGCGATGGAGAAAGTCGGAAAGAATGGTGTGATCAATGTTGATGAATGCAAAGGGCTGGATACTTCATTGGAAATAACCGAAGGGCTTCGCTATGATAAAGGCTATATTTCATCTTACATGGCTACCAATCGCGAGAAGATGAATACCGAATTGGAAAATGCCTATGTATTGGTTACCGATCAGAAAATCAATACGATTCAGGACATTCTTCCTTTATTGGAACAGATCGTACAATTGAACAAGCCATTGCTTGTGATTGCAGATGATATTGAAAGTGAAGTGATCTCTACTTTGATTGTCAATAAGCTTCGCGGTACATTTAATGTCGTTGCGACGAAGGCACCGGGATTTGGGGATGCTCAGAAAGATAACTTGAATGATATCGCTGTTTTATCCGGAGCAAGATTCTTCAGCAAGGATCTGGGAATGAACTTGAAAGATTGTACGATTGAGGATCTGGGAGTCATCAAGAAAGTTTTGATCGATAAAGATTCAACGACTCTGATTGAAGGACAGGGAAACAGAGAAGCTTTTGAAGAGCTGATCATGCAGATACAAAACCAGATCAAAGAGTGCAAATCAGATTATGATCGTAAACGATTAGAAGAAAGACTGGCTAAATTGACCAATGGTGTTGCCGTCATCAAGGTCGGTGCAACCACTGAATCAGAGTTAAAAGAGAAGAAGCTGCGGATCGAAGATGCTTTGAATGCAACAAAAGCCGCTGTCGATGAAGGAATCGTGATCGGAGGAGGCGCAGCGCTGGCTTCGATTTATCGCGAGATTAAAGACATGATCAATTCTGAAGTTTCAGATGTACAGAAAGGAATCCGCATCGTTTTGGATTCTTTGTGTGAACCGCTTTATCAGATTGCGGAAAATGCTGGATTTGACGGCAAGGATATCGTTGAAAAGCAGCTTCAGCAAGATGAAAACCGGGGATTTGATGCTAAGAATGGAAATTGGGTCGATATGTATGAAGCCGGAATCGTCGATCCGACTAAGGTGACAAGAATCGCCTTATTGAATTCTGCATCGATCAGCGGTCTGTTTATCACCACTGAAGCAGCCGTCGGTGTGAAAAAAGAAGCAGAAGCAGCGATGCCATCACAAATGCCGATGTATTAACAAATAAAAGCTTTAGAAATCTGTATTCAATTTCTAAAGCTTTTTTATGATACAAAAAAACACTGTCTGAACAGTGCCTTTTTATTGAAATTTATTACTTAAGTGAGTTCACAGCATTCTGTAAACGAGCCTTTTGACGAGCTACATAGTTTTTGTGATGTAAACCGTTTTCAAAAGACTTGTCCAAAGCGGAATTTGCATTGTTGAATGCAGCGACTGCAGCATCTTTATCATTTTCTTCTACAGCTTTTAATACGTTCTTAATTGCTGTTTTCAGAGCTGATTTTTGAGAACTAACAAGTGCATTTCTTTTCAGGTTTGTAATAGCACGCTTTTTCTTTGATTTAATATTTGGCATGATTGCACCTCCTACACTAATTTTACCTTTTGAATTATAGCAGACTGCAAACTAAAATGCAAGAATAAGCGCTTCTTATTCTAAATAATTCAAGGATTTCGGTCTTCTTTTCCAACTTCGATTCTTTTAAAATCATCAAATCGGGGTAAGCTAAATAAGAGGTGAAGATCATGAGAAAACATAGAACAGATCTTGCCTATGAAGAAGTGACCAATCTTTTGGATAATGAAAATATATGGCATCAGAAAAGAGTCTATAATCAGGTTGAAGCAAACCATGTCAGGATCTTGAATGAAATAGAAGAAATCAACAAATCAATCGGAGATTATATCAGTGTTGAATTCAAGCGATTGGATGAAAAGGAAGAGAGAAAAGATATCATTCAAGTCTGCATCGACTGTTTGAAAGACCTATTGAGCAATTTGAAGCAGCCGCTCAAACGATTCTTAGTTGTTGGATTAGGCAATCAGGAGATCACAGCCGATGCATTAGGACCTAAAGCCGCCAAGAATATTATTGTGACTTCCCATCTGTATCGGTATGATGAACTAAAACCGGATAGCGGAGCTGCGGATGTAGCGGTCATTACGCCGGGAGTAATGGGACAGACCGGTCTTGAATCGGCAGAATTTGTAAAAGCAGTTGCAGAAGTCTATA
>CAZUVT010000161.1:0-2907 GCA_964623925.1 uncultured Erysipelotrichaceae bacterium | reverse complement strand
AGCCTATCTCAAGAAGGAAATGAGCCACTGGAAATTATGATTCCTGTATTGCAGGTAAGTGGCAAACTTTCAAGAAGGATCAGTGGGGGACCTTTAATGAATGAAGCCGGAGAAGTAATTGGAATCGTATCAAGCCGATTATCCTCTTCGATGAGTGATACATCGGTCGTTGCTCTGCCGATCGACGAAGTTCTTTTTGTTGCGGAGAAGATCATTGCGGATGAGGAGATCAATTATGAAGGCTTAGGATATTCATTCACACAGATAAGTGATTTGACCTCATATCAAAAGAATTATTATTCAATTCGTTTGGATCAGTTTTCCGGACTTTATATTCATGGAATCGATCGGAAAAATCAATATACAGCGCTGTTCCCAGTCGTGGAAGGCGATATTTTGATAAAAATAAATAATCAGGAAGTCAATACAGTGCGTGATGTTCGGCTTATGATGATGAATATTGCATCTTATGATGAACTTGTTTTAACGATTTTGCGACCTTCTGCCGATTATACCGAATTGGAATTTAAGGTGGTTATTCCTCATGATTAAGCTTGTCTGCGTTGGAAAGATCAAAGAGAAATCCATGCAGAGCTGTATTGATGAGTATTTAAAGCGGTTAAATGCTTATACGAAGATAAAGGTCTGCGAAGTCGAAGATGTTATGGCACCTCAGAAAAATTCAGAGGCACAAAATGAAGAGGTAAAAATCAAAGAAGGACAACGGATCCTTTCGCAGATCCGTTCTGAAGAGTTTGTTATTGTTTTGGATCTGCATGGTGAAATGCTGGATTCAGTTTCCTTCAGCAAGTATTTGGGAAAGCTCAGAACTTATGGCAAAAGTGATCTGACATTTGTGATCGGAGGATCACTTGGATTGAGTCAGGATGTCATCAAGCGTGCCGATTATAGATGGAAATTATCTGATTTAACCTTTACTCATCAAATGACGCGGTTAGTCTGCGTCGAGCAGATTTATCGCGCTTATAAGATAGAAAATAACGAGCCTTATCATAAGTAATATTAGTAAAATATAGGATTGAAAAGAAAAATAACTTATGATATTATAAAAATAGGAATTATTCCTAATTTAAATAAGAAAGAGGTAATGGAAAATGGCAAAGTATGTATGTACAGTTTGTGGTTATGTCCACGAAGGTGATTCTGCACCAGAAGCTTGTCCGGTATGTAAAGTTCCTGGAGACAAATTCAAATTGCAGGAAGAAGGATTGACTTGGGCAGCAGAGCATGTTGTTGGCGTTGCACAGGGAGCTAGCGAGGATATCATGAAAGATCTTCGTGCTAATTTCGAGGGTGAATGCACAGAAGTTGGTATGTATCTCGCAATGGCAAGAGTTGCTCATAGAGAAGGCTATCCGGAAGTCGGCATGTATTATGAAAAGGCTGCTTTCGAGGAAGCAGAACATGCTGCAAAATTTGCTGAACTTCTTGGCGAAGTTGTTACAAACAGCACAAAGAAGAATTTGGAACTTCGTGTTGCTGCAGAAAACGGCGCAACGGAAGGTAAAGTTGATCTTGCTAAGCGTGCTAAGGCAGCAAACTTGGATGCAATTCATGATACAGTTCATGAAATGGCAAGAGATGAGGCAAGACATGGAAAAGCATTTGCTGGTTTGTTGAATAGATATTTTGGTAAGTAATTAATTCTGTTCAAAAGTGTTTGGAGCTGTGATGAGTAGGAATTCTGAAAATCACAGCTTTTTTAGTAAAAGTTGATCATTGTATGCATGATTTCCTTATTTCGGCATAAGTTAGAGGGATGGATCAAGGAGAGAAGTAAATGAATAATAAGTTATTTAGTATCTTGATTTTTATTCTGGAAGAGGAAAAGATGATAACCTGTTTAAAAAACATCTATAAGCAGGATTTCTATAATTGTGAAATCATTTTGGTGTGCGATTATCAGATTAAATTATCAAGGATCTTGAATGATCTTTCTTCGCAATACAAAATGCAGATCATTTTCAGTAAAGATCCCGATATTAAAAAAATAAGAAATAAAGCCTTAAAGCTGTGCAAAGGGAAATATATTCTTTTTATGAGGGAAAATGAGTTTTATTCGAAGGACTATTTACATGAATGCTGTAAGAAAGCTCTGATAAGCAAAAATAAGCTGATTATAGCAAATGCGGAGGATCAGGATCCATTAGACACTGTTTTTGGGAAGATCTATGAAAGGGATCTGATAAAAGAAAGTGGGATTGAATTTCAAGATGGTGATCATGATGAATTGAACTTTAATCAGCAGTATCTGAAATGCAGCAGTGGAATCGTAATGTGCAAAAAAGCGATCTGCAAGAAGAATTTTTAGGATTCTTCTTTTTTATTTCGTATATAAAAAATGAGGTGATGTTATGCTGAATGGTCTTATATTTGTGTTTGGGTGTTGTGTCGGAAGTTTTCTTCAAGTTATTATGGATCGCTTTTTGATAGGGGAATCTTGGATCAAAGGGAGAAGTTACTGCATGAATTGTCATAGACCCTTGAAATGGACGATGATGATTCCGGTAATAAGCTGGATTTGTCAAAAAGGGAAATGTTATTATTGTAAAACTGCCATTCCTTTTCGTTATGTTTTGATTGAGGTTCTATTTGGTATGATTGCTGTATTTTGCTTCTTTCAGGAAAAAGAAATCGGGATCTTAAAATTTTGGATCATCTGCATCCTATTTCTTGTTTCTTATTTTGATTTAAAAACGATGAGGATAGAATCCATTTGGCTGATCTTACTGATGATCTTTGTTGGCTTAGATCTTATGGCAGAAGGAAATCCGACAGATCGTATTTGGGGATCAATAGGCGTTAGTGGAGTGATGATCATTCTGAATAAGTTGAAACCGAATTCGATCGGTGAAGCAGATATCAAGTTAATGCTGATTTGTGGGG
>CAZUVT010000160.1:0-2974 GCA_964623925.1 uncultured Erysipelotrichaceae bacterium | reverse complement strand
TCCCTTTCCAATAAACAGATAAACTTTCAATTTCTTCATACAAACTCTTTACATGCTGGCCATACTCCTGTGTTAAATCACTGATCCTTCCGGCACTGACTTCCAGTCGTTCCGGTTCTACTAAAATAGATTTCATTTTTTACCCTCCTACTATATAATTTCGTTTTTTTCTGCTGCAATCCTAATTTTTTTTATCCATCATGAAAAAAATTCCCTTTTTAACTTAATTTCAGGTACTTGACAGATGCTTTATAATTAATAAAGGAAATCTACATGAGTTCTGATTTCAGTGTCAAAAGATTTTCTGTTTCAAGAAAGGAATCCATTATATGAGCATCTTATCTGTTGAACATCTATATCATGATTTTGGTGGCAGAACGATTTTTGAAGATGTTAATTTCCGCCTTTTAAAAGGTGAACACATCGGTTTGATCGGAGCCAATGGCGAAGGAAAAAGTACCTTTATGAAAATCATTACCAGGCAGCTTGCCCCGGAACAGGGAAAGATCATCTGGAGCAATAAAGTAAAAGTCGGCTATTTGGATCAGCATACAGTTTTGGAAAAAGGACATACGATCCGCGACATCTTAAAAACTGCCTACCAAGGTCTTTTTGAATTGGAACAGCAGATGATGAACTATTACAATAAAATGGCAGATTGTTCAGAAGATGAAATGAATGCGATGTTGGAAGAGATCGGCGAGATTCAGGAAGAGTTGGATGTTCATGATTTTTATCTCATCGACAGCAAGATCGAAGAAGTGGCATCTGCCCTTGGCTTAAAAGAGATCGGATTAGATCGTGATGTCGATGATCTGAGCGGAGGACAGCGTACCAAAGTGCTTCTTGCAAAGCTTCTGCTGGAAAAACCGGATATCCTGCTTTTGGATGAGCTGACTAACTACCTCGATGAAAATCATATTCTTTGGCTGAAGACTTATCTGCAAAATTATGAAAATGCCTTTATTTTAATCAGTCATGATATTCCTTTTATCAATGATGTCGTCAATTTGATCTATCACGTTGAAAACAATACGATCACCCGCTATGTCGGAAATTACGATGAATTTAAAAAAGTCTATGAAGTCAGAAAATATCAGGCTGAAAAAGCCTATGAAAGGCAGCAGGCTGAAATCGAAAAACTGGAAGATTTCGTTGCCCGAAACAAGGCCCGTGTTGCAACCAGAGGAATGGCCAATTCCAGAATGAAGAAACTTGAAAAAATGGAACGATTAGAGAAAACGGTTGAAAAAATCAAGCCGGAATTCAATTTCAAGCTGGGAAAGACCCCTTCCAGATTTATAGTCATCGTCCACGATCTAATAATCGGTTATGATTCTCCTTTGAGTATTCCGCTTAATTTCACGATTGAAAAAGGCCACAAAGTTGCCCTAATCGGAGCCAACGGAATCGGAAAAACAACCTTGCTGAAAAGCATTATGGGAATGATCGAACCCCTGTCCGGGAATGTTGAATTAGGTGAAAATGTTGAAATCGGATATTTCGAACAGGAAGACCGCTCCAACAACAATAAATCATGTATCGATGATTTATGGGATGTTTATCCAAGCTATACACAGTATGAGATCAGAAGTGCTCTGGCAAAATGTGGATTAACGACCGAACAGATTGAAAGCCGAGTCATGGTTTTATCCGGAGGCGAACAGGCGAAGCTTCGTTTATGTAAGATCATCAACACCCCATGCAATGTCTTGGTCTTGGATGAGCCGACTAACCATTTGGATCAGGATGCAAAAGATGAATTAAAACGCGCGATCAAAGAATTCAATGGAACCGTCTTGCTGGTCTGCCATGAACCTGAGTTCTATCGGGATATTGTTGATACAGTCATTAACTTGGAAGATTCCAGCACAAAAATCGCATAATCATCACTTATAGGAAAAAGGAAATCACATGATTTCCTTTTTTATGCTTTTTTGCATAAATTATAATCATAAAAATATTTCCAATTAAGTTTAATGATTTAATTCTATTTCTTCAAAATATTCATACACTGTTTACTGGTGATAAGAATGATACAAATTATCTTGCAATTTCTTCAAACATGTTATGTTTCCTTACTTGGATATCTAAAGACCAATTCATTCCCCCAGCCGCTGTCCAAAGAAGAAGAAAAAGAAGCCCTTGAAAAGATGGCACTGGGCGACACGGAAGCCCGGGAGAAACTGATTTCCTGCAATCTCCGTCTGGTAGCTCATATCGTAAAAAAATACGAGAATACAAAAGAAAGTACAGAAGATCTGATCAGCATCGGAACGATCGGCCTGATCAAAGGTGTTGATACATTCAAACCGGCAATGGAAAAACGTTTATCCACCTATGTATCCAGATGCATCGAAAATGAGATCTTAATGACACTGCGCTCAAATAAGAAAAATAATCAGAATCTCTCTCTTTATGAACCGGTTGGATTTGATAAAGATGGAAATGAAGTTACCTTGATCGATATTATCAAAGATGAGAAACAACCGGATATGATCGATACGATCATGCTGAAAGATAATGTGCGGAAACTTTATCAATATTTTGATTGTTTGGATGCACGGGAAAAAATGGTCATTGCCAAACGATATGGTCTGTACAATGAAGAAGAAATGACGCAAAGAGAGATTGCAGAAGCTGAAAACATTTCCAGATCTTATGTTTCCCGTATAGAAAAAAGAGCCTTCACAAAGCTTTTGCGAGCCTTTATGAAGGACAATTCTTAAATCTTATTCTTGATTTCCTGCATTTTTATATCTAACTGGGCCAATGTATCTGCACATTCTTTAAGCTCTGATACAAGATCAAGCGGAATTTGCTTATTTGTCTTATAGTGCAGATCATGTTCTAACGATGCCCAAAAGTCCATTGCTTCTGTTCTAAGCTGAATCTCGACCGGAACCTTGATCGTCCTGTCTGTCGGAAAAAGCGGAACCTGAACGATGAGATGAATACTGCGATAGCCGTTTGC
>CAZUVT010000159.1:0-3033 GCA_964623925.1 uncultured Erysipelotrichaceae bacterium | reverse complement strand
TAATCTCCTTTTCAAGCTTTCCGGTATACAGAACCTTTAAAACCCTCGGCTGTTCCATGATTTTTTTCGATTCTTCAATAAGCTGATTATATTTCTCTACAAGATCACAAGCATAGGGAATCAATCGCTTCCCGGCATCAGTAAATTCTACTCCATTTGTTTTACGAGTAATCAATTTTACACCTAACTCTTTTTCAAGAGAATGGATGTTTTGACTTACAGCAGGCTGAGTCATAAAAAATTCATTCGCGGTTGCTGAAAAACTTTTATTTTTTGCCAGATGTACAAATAAAATCAATTTATTAATATTCATTTCATCACCTTCTCTGTTCACAAATAAAAACCCATAATCGATTTTTATTGCTTAGATGCTAAATTCTGATTCTTTTCAAATAGTTCTTTTGCAGCATTTAAAGAGCTTTCCGTAATCGATCCGGTCGCAATCATCGCGATCTGTTCGATCCGTTCATCGTGATTCAACTGATGGATCTGACTGGATGTATGTTCTGATTCGTCATTCTTCGAAACGAAATAATGATATTTTCCGCATGCCGCAACCTGAGCCAGATGCGTGACTGAGAATACCTGCGCATCTTTAGACAAAGCCGCCATTTTTAAACCGATGGCAGTTGCTACATTTCCGGAAACTCCCGTATCGATCTCATCAAAGATAACAGTTTGGATCTTCTGATATCGCGTGAAGATCGTCTTGAGTCCAAGCATTAATCGCGATAGTTCTCCACCGCTTGCCACCTTGGATAGTTCTCTCAGATCTTCTCCCTTATTCATTGATATCTTAAACTCAACATCGTCCAACCCAAAAGCCGATGGCTTTGCCGTCGCAAATGTCACCTTGAACTGGGCATTCGGTAGCATGAGATCCTGTAAATGAGCGGTAATCTCTTTTTCAAGATCCAATGCCTTCTTATGACGAACTTCCGAGATCTTTAAGGCATCTTCTTCAAATTTCTTATAAGCACCGGAAACTTTCTTCTCCATTTCATCTAAATACTGCTGGCGATGGGCAATCCGATCAATACTCATTTGAAGTTCTTCTCGTTTTTCAAGAATGCTTTTAATTGAATTCCCATGTTTGCGCTTCAAACGATTCAAATCGAACAATCGCTTTTGAACATCATTGATTTCCTGCTCATCAAATTCCAAAGTAGAGCGGTAATCTTTGATCCTCTCCAAAATATCCTGCAATTCATAGTATTTGTCCTGAAGATCATCGGAAAGCTTTGTAAGTTCTTCATCCTCTTTAAATGAAAGCGTTCTGCTTGCTTCATAAAGATTATCGATCGATCCCTGATCTTCAAGAAGCAATACGGCTTCATTTGTTTTCTCCAATACTTTTTCAAAAGACATCATTTTCCGATGACGCTGTTCCAATTCTTCATCTTCTCCGATTTCAGGATCGATCTGATCGATTTCATCAATTTCATATTGAAAGAACTGAATATCATCTTCATTGTATTCATTCTGCAAGGCATTGTCCAATTCCTTTTTCAATCGCGAATATTCCAAGTATTTCTCTTTCATCTGAGCCAAAGCATCCGGATGCATGATATATTCATCTAAAAGAGCGCAATGATACTGATTATTAAGAAGATATTGATTATCGTGCTGAGAATGGATATCGATTTCGCTCGCCATCAGATTTTTAACAAGCGACAAGGTATAAAGCCGGTGATTGATGCGCACGGAACTTTTGGAATCAGAAGTGATCTCCCGCGTGATGATCACATCTTCAACATCTTCAATTTCTGCATCTTTCAAGATCTCTTTTGCCTTCTCATTTTGAGAAAAGTCGAATTGGCCTTCAATGATCGCTTTCTCTGCTCCTTTTCTGACAACAGATGAAGTTGCACGATCCCCGCATAAAAGCCCGATCGCATCGATCATGATTGATTTTCCCGCACCTGTTTCGCCTGTGAAAACACTGAATCCCTTCTTAAAATCCAGTTCCAAATGCTCGATCAAGATATAGTTTTGAATGGTCAGATTTACAATCATAAGCTACTCCTTTTCTTTTAAATAAAGTGAAATTTCATCAAACAGCGTATTAATATCAATCTTATTCTCTTTTTTGATAAGCAATAAGCTTCCATGAGTGACAAATTTATCCGGAATACCGAATCGTTTGATCTTCATCATGCAGTTATGATCACAACACCATTCCAAAATGGCACTGGAGAGTCCTCCTGCCAGCATATCGGTTTCATAAATAATGACCGGCAGATCGCGCTGACAGATCCGCTTTAACATGTCTTCATCCAACGGTTTAAAGAATCGGGCATTAATGACACAAACATCCATTTTATTGGTAATGACTTTAGATAGGATCCGATCCACATCCGGTCCATAGCTGATTACGATGCATTTATTGGTTTCGAGTTCATTGAATGCTGTCCAGCTTCCGATTTCGATCGGCGTATATTCAGCTAATGCATTGTAGAAAACGCTTCCCCGCGGATATCGGATCGCAAAAGGATGATTCTGTAAAAAGGCTGTATATAAAAGATTCTGAGCTTCTTTTGCATCTTTTGGCTGAGCTAAGATCATATTCGGAAGATTTCGAAGCAAGGAGATATCAAAAACTCCGTGGTGTGTATCTCCATCTTCGCCAACAAGTCCGGCACGATCGATGCCGATGACGACCGGAAGATCCATTCTGGAGATATCATGATTGAGCTGATCATAAGCCCTTTGCAAAAAGGAAGAATAAACAGACAAGAACGGTCTTTTTCCTTCTAATGCCAATCCGGCGGAAAAGGTTGTGGCGTGCTCCTCGGCAATGCCGCAGTCAAAGGCTCTCTCTGGATAAGCCGCAAAAAACTTTTCCAGCTTGCTTCCCTGAATCATAGCCGGTGTGATTGCACAGATGAGTTCGTTTTCTTTGGCCAGATCGACTAATGTTTCACTGATCACTGAAGACCAGGATAAATGTCCTCTCGGCAAGGTCGAAAGCATTCTGCCGCTTTCCGGTTCAAAGGGACCGACACCATGCCAGATACCTTCTTTATCCTCTTC
>CAZUVT010000158.1:0-3149 GCA_964623925.1 uncultured Erysipelotrichaceae bacterium | reverse complement strand
CCGATTGATTTATTGAGTGGCTTATAGGATTTGATCATTTCCATCGTACAAGGTTCCCATCCCCATGCATGATCGATCAAAAGTTCAGCATTGATTCCGAATAATTTATATAGAAGCGGCTCGTTTTCAAGGCTGCATCGTGCGATATCCCCCATCGTACTGATTCCATTCTCTTTCAGCTTTTTTTCATAACCTCTTCCAATACGCCAAAAATCAGTTAAAGGAGTATGATCCCATAATCTTTTTCGATAAGAAATCTCATCCAGTTCTGCGATCCTTACCCCATGCTTATCGGCAGGTTGCCGCTTAGCTACGATATCCATGGCAACCTTGCATAAATACAGATTCGTACCGATTCCGGCGGTTGCCGTAATTTTTGTAGTCGCATACACATCCTGGATGATTTTCATGGCCAGATCATAAGCAGACAGATTATATGCCTTCAGATAATCGGTCACATCCATAAAGACTTCATCAATTGAATAAACATGAATATCCTCTGCAGCAATATATTTAAGATAAATATGATAAATTTCTGTGCTGATCTTGATATAATGTGCCATGCGCGGTGTTGCGACCAGATAATCAACAAAATAATCGGCATTTTTATCAAGTTCAATCGAGTTGTAGGAAGATCCTTTAAATTGATGTTTGAACAATTTCTTTTGTCTATTGCGATTTACTTCATTCATGCGCTGTGCAACTTCAAAAAGACGAGGCCTTCCTTTGATTCCGTATTTTTTTAATGAAGGCGATACGGCAAGGCAGATCGTTTTATCAGTTCTTTCAGGATCAGCCACCACAAGATTTGTCGTAAGCGGATCCAATCCTCGGGCAACACATTCTACGGAAGCATAAAACGATTTCAAGTCTATCGCAATATATTTTCGACTTTTATCCATATATCCTCCCATTGTTGACATTCCTCTATCTTGTCATCTATTCTAGCATTTTTGATTCATAAATTCCATTCACTGTTAAAAAGAAAACAACCTGATTAAAATCACTACGAAAAGAGCCTGATCCCTGGGTACAACACACCTCTGAAATCAAGCTCTTTTTTAATGAATCCGATTATAATTCAAACTGAATCATTTCGATATCTTGATGAACTTCCTCTTCATCCAATACTGATTTTGGAATATCAATGATTTCAACCTCATCGATTCCCTTTACTTTATACCATCCATCATGCATCGATAACGGATTCGAGAAGGTGGCCTCTTTAGACATCAATGCGACTTCTTTAGAAGCGATCTGTTCATAATCCGGAGTAAAGAAACATAACGGATCATACGGGCTTACCGCTTCACAATGAGTGATGATATACGGCTTGCTTTTGATTTTCTTAACAATCATCTCACCTTTTACCGGTCTTCCCATGTTGGAAAGATCTGTTGTTTTGATTCGCTTCATACTTCCGCCATCGCTGATAATTAAAAGTCCTGTTTTATCTGCTCTGATCATGCAGGCTGAAACGATTTCGTCTTCTTTATTCAGTTTTATGGCAATGACGCCCTGTGATTTCAATCCGGTCGATGGAATCTGTGTACAGTTATATCGGGCTGCATAACCATTTTTGGTCATAATCACTACATCATCCTTTTCATAAGTGATCATGGCACAGATCATTTCATCATTTGCCTTGAGATTCATGGCCGGCATGACTCGATTATTTCTTTGCACGACCCAATTGTTGATCGGACTCTTTTTGATCATTCCTTTTTTAGATACCGTTATGATCCAAGCATGCGTATTAAAATTCTTAACCAGAATTGCATTGATGATCTTATCGTCTCCGTCAATTTTGATATATTTATTCAAATGCGCACCAAGATCTTTCCATCTCGCTTCCTCAATCTGATAAACCGGCAGATAGGCAAAGTTCCCTTTACTGGTAAATAGAAGCAATGTATCCAATGTATCCGCTTCTTTGCAACCAACCAATTGGTCCCCTTCCTTTATCGTTGTTGAATTCAATGCACTGTTTCCAAAGGAACGCATGGAAACTCGTTTTACATAACCATCGCGACTACACGTTACCATGACCTTTTCATTGGCAATCATGCTGATTTTATCAATAACGATTTCTTCCACTTCATCTTCGATTTTTGTTTTACGTTCACTGCCGTATTTTTCTATGATTTCTCTAAGCTCTTTGACAATGACACTTCTTAAAACATTTTTATCACTCAAAACCGTATTTAAGTATTCCATCTCATTGACAAGCTGAGCAAATTCTTCCCTTAATGCATAGACATCTGTATTGGTCAAACGATAAAGACGCAACGTGACAATCGCTTCTGATTGTTCTTCGCTAAAACCGAATTCATTTTCAAGTCCTCTTTTTGCATCTGCTTTATCCTTAGAGGAACGAATGATTTCAATGATTTCATCCATGATGCTGACAGCTTTCATGAGTCCTTCCAATATATGGCATCGTTTTTCCATTTTTTCCAATAAGAACTGGGAACGCTTAATGACAACTTCTTCTCTATGAGCGATGAAAGCATCCAAAAGCGCAATAACACCAAGTTGCATCGGACGCTTATCCACAATTGCGATCGTATTATAATTGTAATAGATCTGCAGATCCGTATTCTTATAGAAATAATTCAAAACCATTTGCGGATCGACTTCTTTTTTCAGATCAACGACGATTCTCAGACCATTTCTATCGGTCTCATCGCGAATATCGATGATTCCTTCAATATCTTTATTAAGACGGATCTCATCCATTTTCTTGACCAGATTGGATTTAATAACTTCGTATGGAATTTCCGTGATGATGATCTGTCTGATTGTTTTGGTTTCTACGATTTCGCTTTTCGCTCTGACGACGACTCTACCTCGCCCTGTAGTAAAAGCATCGATGATTCCCTGTTTTCCTTGAACGATTCCTCCGGTCGGAAAATCCGGTCCCGGCATGATCTGCATGATCTCTTCCAGAGTGCATGTCGGATATTGAACACGATAGATCGTCGCTTCAATCACCTCATTCAAATTGTGAGGAGCAATATTGGTTGCATATCCCGCTGCAATTCCTGTTGCGCCGTTCACTAATAGTATTGGAAATCGTGCAGGAAGTACTGTCGGCCTCCGAGGGCGAAGACATTTTCGAGGTTTTCCTCTCTGAGCGCAGGAAGTGA
>CAZUVT010000157.1:1053-3150 GCA_964623925.1 uncultured Erysipelotrichaceae bacterium | reverse complement strand
GCTCTGTTGGATATAATCGCAATCCGGATTGCCGATTGCAGATATAAATAAGATTTCTTCTTCTATACTGTTTTCCAGCATGTATGTTTCAACCAAGTTTTCATTCAAAGAATCATTGCTTGCATAGTTAGCCAAACTGAACGTAGCTGTCTGATCAGATGCATAGATATAATAGATGCATGTTGACCAGGAAAGAACCATGATGAATGCAAAAAAGCATTTTAATAGTTTAACTTTCATGAATTTCTCCTTATGATGTTATTAAATAATATCATTTTTTTCTTTTCTTTGCAAGAATGTATACTTTTTTGACTTTTGCCATGTTATAATTACAACTGCAATAAAAGACAAAGAGGAAATCGGATGAAAAAAAATCAGTGGTGGAAAGCAAATTATATTAATACACGAGATTGGCTTTTGGATCAATATGAAAATTTCAATTTAAGTGCTCAAGAGGGAATCATCATCTTGATGATTGATCTTTTAAATGCCGAGAAAAAGCCTTTGTCATTGGAAATACTGGCTGAAAAATGCAATTTGAGCCTGGATGAAACAGATCGTGTTTTAAATATTTTATGTTCAAAAAAGTATTTATCGATCCAAGTGAAGAAAAATAGTGTGGAATTCGATCTTTCCGGTTTGTATACGGCGGAAAATGAAAAGCCGATCGATGCGTTCAGTCAGTCTACCTTTGATTTATTTGAAAGCGAATTTGCCAGATTGCTGAGTAAATCAGAACTTGAAAGACTCAGTGAATGGGTGATGACTTATGATGAAAAGCTTGTTGTCTATGCTTTGCGGGAAGCGGTCATGTATAAGAATTTGAATTTCAATTACATCAACAAGATTTTGCTGGATTGGAAAAAGAAAGGAGTAACGGTGGAAACCTTAGAACACAAAAATGAAACCGAATGAAATACTCGATAAATTAGATGAAATGTTTCCGGATGCCCATTGTGAATTGAATTATAAAAATCCATTTGAACTGACTGTTTCTGTTGTGCTTTCGGCACAGACGACGGATGTGGCGGTCAATCATGTGACACCGGCATTATTTGAAAAATATCCGGATCCTGCCGCCATGGCAGAGGCACCGCTTGAAGATCTTGAAGAATGTATCCGAAGGATCGGATTATATCGGAATAAGGCTAAAAATATTAAAGGACTGGCACAGGGAATCATGGAACTTTATCAAGGTGTTGTTCCGACAACCATGGAGGAATTGACCAAACTTCCGGGAGTAGGGCGAAAAAGTGCAAATGTCATCCTCTCAGAATGTTTCAATGTCCCGGCTATTGCGGTTGACACTCATGTAGAAAGAGTCTCAAAACGGCTCGGATTGGCGGATTTTGATGATAATGTGATTCAAGTGGAAGAAAAGCTGATGCAAAAGCTTGATAGGGAAAGATGGAGTCATGCCCACCATCTGTTGATTTTCTTTGGAAGATACTGTTGCAAAGCTAAAAATCCGCTTTGCGAATCATGTCCATTCAATACAATGTGTAAAAAATAAAAGAATTCAGTTTGATTGAAAACTGAATTCTTTTGTTCTATATTGATTATTCTGAATCATCGTCGCCATTATCAGGAACATATCGATAATAGTAAACGATAAAGCTTTCGAGAACAGAAGCCTTGACTTCTTCACCGCCGGTATATCCAAGATTCGTCAGGCCGTATACATAGGCAACTCTTCCGCTTAAGTTTGGATTGCTTGTGGTGAATTGATCCAGAGACGGATCATCGCCGTTGACAACGGAATTTCTCAATGTCTGAGAAGACCAGGCTCTGAATTCATCTTCGCTCATGCCGATATAATCCGGAATGAGGATGGTCTTTTCACTTAAATAGGTGACTTTGATCTTCTTGCCGATAAGACTGCTTACAGAATAGCTGTTATCGTTCATCACGATATTGTCATAAGTGATGATATTGGTAAAGTTGCGCTGCTGATCGGTTTGCGTTCCTTCTGCAGTCGTAACAGAAATGCCATAATTCTGCATGATATTGATCCATTGATCGAGCTCGGCATTGGTTGCCGTATTGGAAGGGGTTGGAACCTCCAGATCTTCAATCTTGAATGATTTACAGATTTCG
>CAZUVT010000157.1:0-1043 GCA_964623925.1 uncultured Erysipelotrichaceae bacterium | reverse complement strand
ATCCATAGAATCCGCAAGCAGTGATAATGGATCCCGGAACGACCTCGACTTCTTCGGTTTTCTGTTCTGTATCCGAAGTGAATTCTTCGAGAACTTCGCCGCTTTCATTGGTGATCGCAGCTTTATAACGAACAGCACCATAGACCCAGGACCAGTCAAACATGCGGTTTCCGGTAATACTCAGATTCTTGATTTCCAATTTGAATTCCTTTGTATTCGGTGCAATGCTTAATTGTTCTTCATTCGGGTATTTTGCCCAATTCAACTTCAATATGACTTTGCCGTCTTTTACCGCTGCTTCGGCATCAAAGGCGCTCAGATCTTCCATTTTAATATCATTGGCATCAATTGTCTGGTTGAATTCCTTCTTGATCATTCCTTTTGCAATATATTCCTCATTCATTCCTTCAATGACGGAAGCATAAGGGAAAGTACCGATGATATGCTCGATATCCTGGACCACGGAAGGTCTGTTAATAGAGCCTTCATCTCCTTTTTCCAAGACATCCAGCATCAGCTTGGAGATATTGCCCGGAATATTTCTGGCACTCTTATCGGCAGTAAAATAAGTTTGTGCATCTTTGACACCCTTATCGTAGCCGACCCAGACGCAGTTGGTATAATTGCTTGTTGAAGCAACCATCCATTTATCTTTTGCCGCACCGATCGGGATGTTGTACTGAGTACCGCTTGTTCCCCAGTCGGTTGTACCGGTTTTACCGTAGACCGGATAGCTTCTTTGTAAGATCTGCATATAATTGGCATAATTGCTTGTGGTAGCCATGCGCATCAGATCGGCAGTCATATATGCTGCTTCTTCACTGATCGCCTGTGTTGCGGTATAAGACGGAACATATGGATTGCTTCCATCCAGATATTCGATTTTTGTTACGGTATGCGGTGTAATATACTGACCGCTGTTGATGATCGTTGCATGGGCTCCGGCAAGCTCGATCGGAGAAACTTCGAAATTACTTCCGCCGATGGCAAATCCGATATCGAAGTTGTCCAGATTGACATGAGAGAATCCCAATGACTGAAGA
>CAZUVT010000156.1:0-3195 GCA_964623925.1 uncultured Erysipelotrichaceae bacterium | reverse complement strand
GATTAAAATGATTTTCTTCATGAAACTCACCTCTGAATTATTATATCATTTCAGAAAACAATAAACAATTATTTACTTAAATGAATTAAAGAAAAGGATATCTTTGTTTCGATATCCTCGTGATTCTATTCCTTTGGTGCAAAAGTATTGCATTCAGTCTCTGCATCGCAGCAAGGACGAATACAATTGCAGCAACCCACTTCAATTTCGGCAGCTTTGCACAATTGATCGTCATTATACTTACATGTATTGACATTGCATCTGATTCGGTTCATGACCTATACCTCCTTCTCTTCTATTATCTGTTCTTTTCAGTCTTTTATTCGAACAACGATACAGGCGCTGAAAGAAAAGACCGACTCATTTAAAACAGAGAAATGAGAAGTCGAATATTGAACAGAAACTACATCTTCTTCATCGAATTCAATCAAATACTCATTCACTGTTTCGGTAAGGTCATCTTCGTGTTCACAATCAAATACTTTTACTTGCAGCATCAGCATTCACCCTGATCAGAATATCAAAAATCAGGCAATTTTTTTGTCATTTCGAAGACATTCGCTGATTTTTATAAAAGATTCGTCACTGATCAAAGTAAGCGGTAAACGAAGTGAATTTTTGCATAATCCCAACATGGAACAGGCCGCTTTGATACCGGATGGATTGCCTTCATTCATAATGCAGACAGAAGCGTGTTTGATTTTGTTGATAAGCGATTGATCGATCAGTCCGCATTGGCTTTCCAAAATCAATTCGGAAATCTCTTTTCCATAAAGATGACCGATGACGGAAATGACTCCGGTCATTCCCACTTCCAAGCCTTCCCAGCATAATTCATCTTCACCGCTGTAAATATCCAAATGCTGCGTCGCAGCCAAAAGATCAGCTATTTCCGATAAATCGCTGCTGGCATGCTTATATGCCTGAATATTGGAATATTGTTCACTCAGCTCAATCAAAGTTTGAATTTCAATGGCAGCACCGCATCGTTTTGGAACATTATAGATCATCACTTTCTTCTTTGTTGCTTCTGCGATCTTGGCAAAATGAGCCTTGATTCCCGCTTGTGAAGGTCTCACATAATAAGGCACGACCGCCATGACACCGCAAATCGGATACTCTTCCACCTTCTTCAAAAAATCCAGTGTCGTTTCTGTGCAGTTTGTCCCGATTCCCATCCAGACTTCTTCCTCTTGTACACAAGATAAGACTGTTTCCAATATCTTCAATTTTTCTTCTTCTTTCAAAAAGCACGATTCCCCGGTCGTTCCACACACCACAAACCCTTCCACTTCCTGGCTTTGACAATGTCTTACGATGTTTTTCAATGCTTCTGTATCCACTGAAAGATCTTCTTTATATGGAGTAATTAACGCAACCATCAGTTTTGCACTCATTTTATTCCTCCCTTTTCTTTGAAAGCAGCGGCTGGATCTGAACATGATCTAATGCTGCATAAAAAGTCGGCTCGATCAGATCAAAACGACTGATCAGACTATTCGGCTTATGAAGCGGATCATCCTGATAAAACGGCGTCAAATATACATGCTTCTTTTGTAAGAGCTGAAAAAGATTGATGGAAGAATTGCCTAAGAAATCATTGCTGGCAATAGCCAGAACAAGGACCTTCTGATTTCTGAGCATCGACTTGACTGATAAAAGCACTGGATCATCATAGATTCCCTGATTAAGCTTACTGATAAAAGTAGCGGTTGCAGGGGCTACAATACAGGCTTCATATTGATTGGAAGGACCTGTCGTCTCTGCATCTTTCAAGGTATGAATGATCTTATGCCCACTGAGGCGGGTGATCCGCTCGATCCGCTCTTCTGCTGTAGAGAATCGATTGTCTACAGTATAAGAATTATTTGAAAAAACACATTGGATCTCATGTCCGCATTGCACAAAATGCTCGATCTGTTCGAAAACGATTTCATGGTTACAGAATGAACCGGTAATACCCCATAACAGTTTCAATGTAATTCTCCTTTCTTAATTGCTTCATATAAGATCAAAGCCGCGCTTTTCGGCGAAATCTTTCCGGGAATAGACGGCAGATATTCATATCGGATCAGCGAGCACTTTTGAACCTTATTCTCTACTCCGATAGCATTCGATGCGATATCAATGATCAAAGGTCTGCATTTAGCGGTTTTGATCAATTCACAGTTCACCATGCATGTGGGTGCCGTGTTGACCAATACATCACAATCCATCTTATATTGCGGATAATACAGTGTCTCCACATATTTTCCATCAATGAATTCTCCATTCAGATCCCTGGTCGATACGATCTTGACCGGACAGTTCAAGTCGACCAGCATTTTGACAAGAGCCTTGCCGCAAACACCGTATCCGAGTACATCCACTCTTGTCTCTCGTATCCCGCTTTCACTGCTGCGGATGATTGCATCCAGGATCCCTTCAGCCGTCAGGATCGCGTTTTTCTCATTAACCAGATCATCCTGTAGTAAATATCGCTTTTTTGCTTTGCATGAATCCAGTATTTCATGATAATTTCCGGTATAGATCATACAATCTTCAGACTGATTTCTGAGGAATTCCAAAACATAGATGCATTCTTTGCCGCAATAAATTTCTCCCTTAAAATTGATTCCCTGTATCGGCAGCATGACTTGATCAAATCGTTTTAAAACAACCGGATCAAGCTGATCCTGATTTGCAATGATCGTAACTGATTGATGATCGGCTTTAAAAAGATCGATCATATACCTCATTCTCTTATCTGATAAAAAAACAGCAATATCCATGTTACCACCACTATATTGTATGAAGATCCTTTTAAAATTTGACTGATTTTTGATCATTAAATAAAAAAAGCCATTTCTTTACAAGATCAAGAAACAGACTTTTTTTAAGGAATATAAAAACGAAATCGAATTGAAATTCTAAGCGATTTGAATAAAAAAAGTTCCCGATCTCTCGGAAACTCATTCAACTATTTACGCAATCCTAAGCGCTGAATCAAATCACGATAACGGTTGATGTCTTTATCTCTCAGATAAGCAAGGAAGCTTCTTCTCTTACCGATCATCTTCATCAAACCACGCTGTGAATGATAATCATGCTTGTGTTCTTTCAAATGCTCTGTTAAATGGTTGATTTGTGCTGTCAAGACGGCTACCTGTACTTCAACGGATCCTGTGTCTCCTTCAAAGCGGGCATAATCCTTCA
>CAZUVT010000155.1:0-3257 GCA_964623925.1 uncultured Erysipelotrichaceae bacterium | reverse complement strand
CGATCTGCATGGTAACGTTATCCTTTGTGATAACCGGCTGCGGATCGAAGTCCTTTACGATTTCTTTTAAAGTTACTTTGTTGGCAACCCGATCAATAAACGGCATAACTAAATGCAATCCGGTTGTCCATGTTGCCTGATAGGAACCCAAGCGTTCAATGACAAAGGCTTTTGATTGTGGTACGACGCGTACGCAGTAGGCGATACCGACAAAAATGATTGTTAAAAATACTAAGAAGATAAGAATTTCAATAATTAAATCCATAGTTGACTCCTTTCTTTAATGTTCTTTAACGATGAGCTTTGAACCTTCGATGGCCAAAATCTCAACGATGGATCCTTCTTTCAGATCTTTCCCGTCTTTTTCAACAGCATTCCAGTGAATGCCGTTGATGACAACTTCTCCAAAATGCTCCATTGTGATTTCCTTGATAAGACGGACATTCATGCCAATCAATGCATCAGAATTAGTATGGACGACATTTCCTCTTGTATAATTTGCAGTGAGAGGTCGGATAATTGCCAAAGAGGCAAAGGATGCAATAAAGAATAATACAGCTTGTACAAGAAAACTTGCATTAAATAAAGAAGCTATTAAGCCGACGATAGCTCCTACGGCAAACCAGATACTGACCATTGCCGAAGCTGTTGCCAATTCCAAGATAATGGCCGCCATAAATGTTATGATCCATAACCAGTGATATATTGTCATCATGATCACCTCCTATATTCGATCTTGTAAGTCGATGACGAGCATTTTTTCATCTTCGTCAAAAACTGCTGAAAATTTGATTCCGTTACAAGTTTCATTCAGCATTGCACCAATCTCTTCGATGATCGATTTGTTGCTGATACGAGCATAGCCTTTTCCCATCGACACCTTGTGAAGTGCGTCTTTAGGTACAAGCTTCAAATCAATTTCACGCTTGGATATCGGCTTGATCGCTATTTTATAATTTTCTTTATCGATTCCAAGGCAGCACCATCGGCAGTCTTGAAAATAAGAAGCTGCGATATTATTCAGGGTGAAATTATTTGGATATAGTGTAACAATATTTGAATTTACATTTCCTCTAACCCATTGGTACATTTCTTTGAACTCCTTTCATGTACTCAGTATATATTATTTTGCATAAAATTTCAATAACTTATTTCTCTTATTTTTCATTTTTCTTTCCTTTTTGCGAGAGTTTACATATAATAATAGGGTAAAGACGGAGGTTATTCCATGGCTCAGGTAATGATAAAAGGCGTAAATACAGAAATTGAAGAAACCGGAAAAGGTCATGCTGTCATTTTGTTGCATGGTTGGGGTCAGAATATTTCCATGATGGAGCCGATCCAAAGGGCCTTGGAATCTGACTTTCATGTTTTCAATTTAGATTTTCCATGTTTTGGGAAAAGCGGAGTTCCTCAGGAAGTATGGGGAGTTGAGGATTATAAAGACTTTTTAAGAGAGCTGGTTTTGAAATATGATCTTAAAGATCCGATTTTGATCGGTCACTCATTCGGATGCCGGGTTGCGATCCGCTATGCGGCACAATATCCTGTCCGAAAGATGGTGCTGACCGGAGCAGCGGGAATCAAACCGAAACAGAGCCTTGCGGTCAAATCAAAAATTGCCGCTTACAAGACCGTTAAACATTTGCTGGATCTGCCGGGAATCAATCATTACAGCGATCAGATCAAATCCATGTTTGGAAGCGAAGATTACAAGAACGCCGATGGCATAACGAGACAGATCTTCGTTAAGTGCGTAAATGATGATGTGACAGATCTATTAGATAAAATAACACCGCCGACGCTTTTGATTTTCGGATCAAAAGATGAGGCAACCCCGATCTGGATGGGAAAAATGATGGAAGAGAAGATGAAGGATGCTGCTTTGATCTTATTTGAAGAAGACGATCATTATGCCTATTTTCATCAGATCCATCGGTTTAATCGAATTGTCCAAACATTTTTGGAAAATGATAAGGAGAAATAAGTTATGCAGTGGTTACCAATACTTTTAATTAGTGTTTTCGTGTGCTTGATTCCGAGTAAAAAGGCTTTGCACATGTTTCAGCAGAATCGTTATGAATGCGGGCGATATACAGCGTGGCTTAAGCAGAATTGGAAAAGTCAGATTTTTCAGTCCTCCTTTTTCTACTGGATCCTCTGTGTCATGGTTTTTATTTTCGTGAAAGGAATCCCTTGCCTGATCCTGAGCATTGGAATTGCTGCATTTTATGCTTTTTTCCAAATTCAGTCAGAGCAGGAAAAAGAATATATTAAGCCGCTCAATTATACGGCCCGAGTTAAGCGGCAGATCGCAATGATCGGTTTGCTTCAGATTTTGATCGTGGTCTTGCTTGGAATTTTTCTTCCGATGCAGTTTTGTGCGCTTATCGTTTTGTTGGACAGCCTCATGGCCTGGTTTTTGATCTATCCGATGGCTGTTTTAACGACACCGATAGAAAATGCAGTCAAAAAACATTATCTGAACGATGCCAAGCGCATACTGGAAAGTCAGAATTCATTAAAAAAGATCGGAATTACCGGTAGTTTTGGCAAGACTTCCAGCAAAAATGTTTTACAGGAAATCCTTTCTGAGCAGTTCTATTCATTAATGACGCCGGCTTCTTTCAATACGCCGATGGGGATTACGATCACGATCCGGACGATGTTGAAGCCTCTGCACGAGGTGTTTATCTGTGAAATGGGGGCAGATCATGTTAAAGATATTGAAACTTTGATGGATTTCGTGCATCCGCAGTTTGGAATCGTCACAAGTATCGGCCCACAGCATCTGAACACATTTGGTTCTTTAAAGAACATTATTACTGAAAAGATGAAAATGATTGAAATGTTGCCGCCAGAGGGCGTCGGATTTTTAAATATGGATAATGAATATATCCGAAATGTTGAAGTGAGAAATTCATGTAAGCTCGTCACGATCGGAATCGATAGCGAGGATGTGGATTTCCGCGCTGTTGATATTGAGTACAGTCCACAGGGAAGTCATTTTAATGTATTGACAAAAGTGGGTGATAAGATTGCTTTTAGTACCCGACTGTTGGGAAAGCATAATATTTCAAATATTTTGTGCGCAATCGCTGTAGGAAAAGAATTGGGATTAAGTTGGGAACCTCTTCAAAAAGCAGTTGCCAAAGTAAAATATATCGAGCATCGCTTGGAAGTGAAAAAGATCAATGGCTATACTTTCATTGATAATGCTTTCAATTCCAATCCAGTAGGAGCGAATATGTCTTTGG
>CAZUVT010000154.1:0-3361 GCA_964623925.1 uncultured Erysipelotrichaceae bacterium | reverse complement strand
CAGCACTACAATATTGCTTCCGATAAAGATCCATAAGTAATTCTTTGTTCTCTCCGATGCATCCAATTGAAATTGTTTTGCACCGATATCGTAAATCTTCTGCGATGCCTTCTTAAAGTATTCGGCAATCCGATGAGAATATTTCATGACAAAGCTTTCCCCAAAGAAAGCAGGAAATCCTTCTCTCCATCCGATGATACACCAGAATTCTGCGGCATAGACAATAAGCAGATTAGCCAAATAATGAAGAATAAACATAATCAATTCATGCGATTCCCCATACGGATATAAATAAGAATAGACGATTTCTTCCGGAATCGTATTCAGAAATACCACAAAAAGAATAACGAGAATCACTCTTACTTCGACAGTACAGCGGCGCATCTTTTCTTCCAGGACCGGATGTTCTTTTCTCAATAAAAATGTTGCGGCAAAAACTCCCCAGACCAGATAACTGATCAAAGTATAGGTTCTGAAATTATTGGAAGCTTCATAATATTTGTAATCCTGAGTCAGACTTGTCAACAAATCATGTTCCACCAAAAGCTTCTTTGGTATGGCAAAATACAAAGTCAGATCCCCTTGTGTTTTTACCGTGATATCCGGGTCATAATTCAGATTCGGGAGATGTCTTGTAATCCATTCCTTCGGTGAAAAAAAGGAGGACATAGTTACACTGCTTGCTTGAGAAATCGTTCCGAATCGGGATAAAGATATCCGAAACCACGCCTGATATCTGTCTTCATCTGAGAAATCCGGAATTCCCGTTTTCTGATCCACATTCCGATACAGAATCAAATTGTTTTCTTTATCTACAAGAACGGCACAGATATTATCTTCTTCGATCATGTTGCCGATCACCTGCTCCGAGAGATGTGTGTTATAGCTATCCATTTCATGCTCCGTGACCTTATCGCCGGAAGTCTTCAAAAAGCTATGCGCAAGATCAATGCTCGGATCCAGCTTTTGATTTCTCTGATGAATCAGCTGAAGCATGATTTCTTCTATTCTGCCGCGAAATTCATAAGAGGAATAAATGTCGGTCGGAATCGTATTTCCTCTTTGGTTTAGTTCATAGGAAGTTGTATAGATAAAACAGAGAAAAACAAGTGTAAAGAGAGTTAAAGCTGTTATAAACAGTCTTTTTATTTTCTTCTCATTCATCATTTTTCTATTTTATACCCAACTCCCCATACCACTTTTAAATAACGGGGATGTCTCGGATCCATTTCTATTTTTTCTCTTATTTTACGAATATGTACCATGACCGTATCAGTCGCGATTGCTTCTTCATTCCAGACCATTTCATAGATTTCTTCTGCACTGTATACCCTTCCCGGGGTTTTCATGAGAAGCTGCAAGATTTTAAATTCAATGGGTGTCAGTTTGATGGGAGTTCCATCCAAGAAAACTTCTTTTGTATCACAATTTAATTCCAAACCGCCTACTTCATAGATCAACTCCTGATTTTTTGACCCTTCCTTCAAATTCATCATCATGGAATAGCGACGAAGATGAGAATGAACACGAGCCAGAAGCTCAAGCGGTGTAAACGGCTTGATGATGTAATCATCCGCTCCCATATTTAATCCAAGAATCTTATCGATCTCTTCTGATTTCGCAGAAAGAATGATCAGCGGAATATCAACTTTTTCTCTGACCTTCACGATCATCGTCATGCCATCCATCACGGGCATCATCAGATCGACGATAGCCAGATGAACTTCCTGACTCTCAATGATATCTAATCCTTCCTGACCGTTATAAGCACGAAGGACATCATACCCCTGATTTTTCAAATAGACTTCAATGGCATTGCCGATCTCAACATCATCTTCGCAAATCAGGATCTTGTATTTCTCCATAACTGCTCTCTCCCTTTATTTTTACTCAGCTGCGTTCAATTCGCCTTTTAAATTCTTTAAACTCTTGGCAAAGCGAAGCTGTTCCCTGATCCTTCTTATATTTCCCTCTTTTTCTTCTCTTGATTCAGAAAGATCCATCATGATCCGCCCCATACAGATCATAGCATTCTTGCGAAGCATAGTAGCTGCATTTTTTCTTAAAGAAGGATAGAGCTTCACGATATTCATCGACTGTTCAACACACGCATCCATCCATTCTGCCAGTTTTTTCGAACTCATATTAGAAGTAAGCGACGCTTTTTGCTCAACCGTATAATGATAGAGGACATCCGGTAAAAGCACGATCTTCTTCGCTTTCATCATCGCCTGATGCACCAACAAAACATCTTCAAAGCATTTCCCCTCAAATCGCAATCCGGTAAATAACGATTTTTTGAAGCACTTTCCCCAGCAGTAATTTCTAAGCTGCCAGTCCTTCAAAAGCAGTTTCATGGCTTCCTCACTGTTCACAGTCTGTTTGACGAGAACATGATTTTTTATATTCATGAAAGGCGAAACAAGATCATGACCGGCACAGACGCAATCCACATCCTGATCTTCAAACTCACGCATCATTACTTCGATCGCATCGATTTCCACGGTATCATCGGCATCTACAAAATAAATAATTTCTCCTTCTGCATGTTCCAATGCCGTATTTCTTGCCTGACCTACTCCCTTGTTTTCCTGGGAAATAATGCGGATCAAGCCGGGAAATTCACTTTCATAACGCTTTGCGATCTCAACAGTTTTATCTGTAGACCCATCATCAACGATCACGATCTCAACATTCAATGCCGCCTGATAAACCAATGAATCCAAACATCTCTCTAAAGAGGATTCACAGTTATATGCAGGAATCAGAACACTCAATTGTTTCAAAACTCATCACTCCTTAACTGTTTTTATACTATGCCGCATGGGCAGAATTTGCTTACTTATCCTATTTTAACAGAAACAGCTAAAGAAAAAGAGTGGAAAACATAAAGATTTTATTAAATTTTAAGCATTTTCTTCAAATAACACCAAAATAAAGTCCCTCTTTCTGTTTTCTGATGAGAAGATCCAAAACGGATCCTTGAGATAATCTTTCAATTCATCATAAAAAGAGAAGCCAGTCAAGCTTCTCTATTTTCTATTTCTGATGATACAGGGAATACAATTCATTTTTTGAAATATGAAATTCCTGTGCCACCTGCTTGATTGCCTCTTTGGCACTCAAGCCATCCAGTATCTTCTTTTCCACCTGTTTTAGCATTGTATCCATGGAAACTTCCTCTTGATCTTCAGCTTGATAACCCTCCACTACAAGAACCATTTCTCCTTTTAGTTCAGGTGCTGCTTCGATCAATTCACTGAATGTCCCGCGCAGAAATTCTTCATGCTTCTTCGTCAGCTCTCTTGCCAAGACGGCATGGCGATCTCCCAAAACATCCAGACAGCGCTGCAACACTTTT
>CAZUVT010000153.1:0-3493 GCA_964623925.1 uncultured Erysipelotrichaceae bacterium | reverse complement strand
TTCAATCGCTTCTGACATATATTCCAGGATCGAAACAACCTTATCAGAATTCATCCGGGATGGACCCACCACCATCAGTTGTCCTTCCTCTCCTTGTCTGATCGTGAATTTGCTTGTGACAACCGCCATATCATCAATCCACATCAGTTCGCCTTTATTTCCGACTTTGATCGATGTTTCATTTTTATTGTTCTGGAAATCTCTCCATACAGAATGATTTTCCAAAAGATTCATGAAAGCTTTCAACTTTTCGATATCTGCAAATTCAGGCTGATATAACATTTTGTTCTGACCGCTGAAGTAAACATTATCACTTGCGAATTTGACAAATGCCTGAACAAAGGCTCTGAACAACATCTCATGGTGAACGACCGCATTTTCCAGAATCGGACGGATCTGATTCATCTTTTCCACCACATCGCGAATCGGAGTTCCTTTCAACCGGTCATTGAGAATGGAACAGCAGTTTTCAATATCCTCAACGGTACAAACCGTATCAAAATTGAAGATTCTATTTTCAGTATACCCGGTATTGGTAATAAAGATAGCAACTGCACTTCTTTCATCGATCGGAAATAATTTGACATGTTCCAGTGTCTGAGAAGAAGCATCCGGCCCCAATGCCCCCGATGCAAGATTTGTCATTCTTGCTAAAACATCGCAGCTGTGTTTGATCACCTCATTCATATTCATGGATGTGGCATCAAACGTTTGCTTTAAAATCATCTCCAAATTATCATCCAATTTATTTTCCAACAGATGTTCAACATAAAACCGATAGCCTGCTGTACTCGGAACTCTGCCACTTGAAGTATGTGTTTTTTCAAGAAACCCCATTTCTTCAAGTACGACCATATCATTTCTGATCGTTGCACTTGAATATGGAAGATCATATTTTTTCATGAGAGTAATCGAACCTACCGGTTCAGCAGTTTTAATAAATTCATCTACGATAGCTTTGAATATCCTCACTCTTCGATCTGTCAGCATCGTTCCACCTCCTTAGCACTCTTTTCTTATGTCTGCTAATAGTATACGATAAAAAATTAGCACTGTCAACAAATAAGTGCTAATTTTTTTATTCTTTTCCATTTTAATGAGTCGGTTTATAAAAAGCACGATTCTCCAGTGAGAAAATTCTCGATGTGAATTTCCCCTCTTCTGTTTGAGCCAAGTTCTTTTCCAACATATTTAATCTGGCATCCAGATTATCAATAAAATTCAAAACTTCAGCTTCCTGCACCAATGGCAAGACTGGAGACCCGAATTCATATTCACCATGATGAGAAAGAACCATATGTCTTAATAAGATCGTATACTCTTCATCTTGAAGATTAAGCTTTTCTGCCGCATTCGCAATCATAGCCTGAACCAATGAAATATGACCGATCAGTTTCCCTTTTAAAGTATATTCCGTAATGACCGGGCCGGAGAGTTCTTCTAATTTTCCAACATCATGAAGAATGATACCGGCATACAGAAGATCACGATTCAGCTGCGGATAAAGATTGCACAGTGCTTCGCCGATATCCAGCATGCCTGAAGTATGAGTCGCTAATCCGGCCACCATGTTGTGATGATTCTTAGCTGCTGCCGGATATTGATAGAATTTCTCACCGATTTCGCTCATAATGGCAGATACAAGCTGATGAAGCACATCATTTTGGATTGAATCGATCGTACATTGGATTTTCTTGCGCAATTCATCTTTTGGAACCGGGCTTTCCGGCACAAAATCCCCATAATCGATTTTAGTCTCGTCCACCGGTACGATGCTGTGAATGCGAAGCTGCAAAGAACTTCTGTACATGAGGACTTCAGCATTCACCAAGCCTATTTTCCCGCAGATGATTTTTTCAGCCTGTTCCGGTTTTACATCCCATATCTTGCCTTCGATCATTCCGCTTTTATCCTGCAAGGTAACAGACATATACGGAGCCCCGGTTGTCGTGACCCCGTTCGTAACCGCTTTGATCAACAGCTCTGTTTTGATCGATTCTTTTTCTTTAAACTCGGAAATATATTTTTTATTCATCTTCCCACTCCATTTCACTCAGCACGAAATAAATATCTTCCTGCTTAAATCCTTGAGAAGCACAATAGCGATAAACGGTATTTCTGAGCTTTGTCCCAAAATAACGATTCATGTATCTTTTCTTAGCTTTATTCGCAACTTTACGAAGATTATCTAATTCTGCACTTTCTTCAGCTGAAAAGCTCAGCTGTTCCATAACTTGACTTATTATATCATAACTATAGCCTTGTGCACTCATTTTATTTCGCATTGCATATTTTTTCATCTTGACTGACTTATCTTTAATGGTCGGTTGGATCTTTAATGCCCATTTTAAAGCACTGGCAAGTTCATCATCACTATCCAGCGTATCAAACAGATGCTCGATTATTTCATAAGGAACCCCTTTTTTCCTTAAATTATAAATGATCTTATTGCGACCAAGAAGCATTCCTTTTACACTTTCGAGATAATTATAAGCATACCGCTCATCATCTAAAAGTCCTCTTTTTTCCAATTTAACAATAATATCATTGGTTTCACTGATACTGCATTCTGTTTTCATAGTCAGCCAATCATACATTTCTTTTTTGGTTCGATCTTTAACAATCAGCTTTTTAATGCATCCCAGATAAGCAAGCATCACTTTCTGTTTCTGCATCAATTCATCCAGACACTCTTGGGTGATCTTGGCGCCTTTTCTTAAACCATATTCTACATAAGTATCCAGATCCACAAGAACCTTGATTGTCTCCACTTTGGATTCCACAGTCAATTCCACACAATCTTCTTTTGTTTTGATTTTTTCAATGGAATAGGACTTTGCATAATGATGGATTGCAGATTCATATACCTCTACAACACTTGTTCCGAATACCGAAGAATCATATTTCATTGCCACATTTCGAGCACTGATTGCGATCTCCTCTTTGCTTTCTTGATCCAAAGCGATATATTCTTCGACTTTTTTCGCAAACTCCTCAGCATCATTAAAATAGAATCCCGTTTCTCCCTCATATACCAGATCTTCCAGTACATCATCCGGTCTGGCAAAGACCGGTGTACTGGACGCTAACGCCTCAACAAATGTCATTCCCTGCGTTTCGCTTAAAGAAGCCGAAACAAATCCATCTGCTGCATGATAATATAGCGGAACTTCTGAAGCCGGCTTTTTACCGACAAAATACACTTTCTCACTCAAATTCAAGCTTTGAACCTGTTTTTTCAGATCATTCATTCCCGGTCCATCGCCGACAATGACAAATTTTGCTTTCGCATTTCTTTTATTCAATACATCAAATCCATCAAGAACGAGGTCAATGCTTTTCTCTTTGGCAATTCGACCGACAAAGACGATCATTGCTTCATCATCTTGAACATGACACTCCTCACGACATTTCATGATTTCTTCTTTTGTGGAATGTAATTTATCAAATCGATCCAGATCCAATCCGGTCGGGATAACACTGTTCCTTCCTT
>CAZUVT010000152.1:3209-3587 GCA_964623925.1 uncultured Erysipelotrichaceae bacterium | reverse complement strand
ATATGGTCGTTACAGCGACAATTCAAGGTAGAGAAAGAGAAGTTTTCAATGAACGGGAAACTTTGCATATGATCGATGTCAAGAAGCTGTATTTAAATGCGATGACGGCAAGAAATATCTTTATTTTTGCCGAGGTGGGCATGATTCTTCTTTTGGTCATTCTTAAAAAGATGAATTTCAATCTCTTCTGGGAGACATTTAAGACAGCGGCAATCTCTTTTATCTTTGTCATGCTCTTCTTTATCATGTTTGCTTTGATTGATTTTGATAGCTTTTGGCGAAGTTTTCATCAACTGTTCTTCAGCAACGATCTATGGCTTTTAGATCCGCGAGTGGATATTATGATTATGATGGTCCCATTACAATTCTTCTATGATC
>CAZUVT010000152.1:0-3199 GCA_964623925.1 uncultured Erysipelotrichaceae bacterium | reverse complement strand
GGTTTGGCTATGATCCGATATTCTATTATCCGCCATATCATACGACATTGGCGAATGTCAGTGAAGCGCTAAAAAACAAGGTATCGCATCGCTCTCGTGCTTTGAAACAGTTGATTGCGTATATGGAGGCGCAAAGATCATGATACATATCGTTCTATATGAACCGGAAATTCCTCAGAATACCGGAAATATCATGCGTACCTGCATGGCAACAGAAAGTATTCTTCATCTGATCAAGCCATACGGATTCAGTTTGGATGAAAAGCATTTGAGAAGAGCGGGAATGGACTATCGAAAAGAAGTTGAAATCCATGAATACGAAAATTGGGAAGATTTCATATCTAAAAACGAAGGTGAAATGTTTTATGTGACTCGTTATGGAAAAAGACCGCCGTCTGATTTTGATCTGGCAATTGACTGTGAAAATTTATATCTGATCTTCGGAAAAGAAAGCACCGGTATTCCGAAATCGATCTTAAGAGAACATCTTGATCGGTGCATGCGACTGCCGATGGTAGCTCAAGCCCGCAGCCTTAATCTATCCAACTGTGTAGCAATCGTAACTTATGAGACTTTACGGCAAAGAGATTATCCCAATCTTTCCAGGCACGAAGAGATCAAAGGAGAGGATTGGTTGAGTCAGTTATGATCCGGTTGCTGGATAATTTCTTTGACAGCTATGAAAAAAGGATCGTATTTCTTGAATTTTTAGTTGTGATTTGTCTGATCGTATTATGCAGTCGAAATTATGTTTTAGGAATCAATCTGATTCATTTTGATTCAGGAGTCGATCTGTTTTCATTGATCGAATTAAAAGACAGCACCCATACTTTTTTCGGGAAATTTCTGGAAAATGTATTAAACAGCGATTTGACTTCTGCTTCGATTATTCAGTCATTCTTTCATTCCTTTTCGATTTATGAAATCGGATGGCTCGGCTTACTCTGCATTTTTTATCTTGAAAGAGATAAAAATAAAGCTGTGAGAAATGCGAGAAGAATGATTTCTGTTTTTTCGATCCTTTATTTGATCCTTTGTCTTTTAGTTGTGATCTTAGGTATTTATGCTTATAGTGCTTTATCAACGATGCAGGCAATACAGCGCTTGATCAGCATCGGAATGGTTTTGTCGATCGGATCGATCGCGCTGATCTTAATCATGCTGGTGGGCTGTTCCTTGCATTTTATTCAAGTTTTTTCAAATCATGTATAATTTTGTTTTTTATGGTAATCCTATCTTTAGGAGGCCAGAAAGAATGAAAATCTTAAAGTTATGCTGTTGTTTATTCATTGCAGCAAATCTATGCGGATGTTCGATGTTTAACAACAGTTCTTCATCTAGTCAGTCTTCAGATACAGAAGACTCATCTATGTCTTCAACCGATTCAAAGCAGGATTCATCGATGAATTCCCAGACAGCCGGAAATACGGTGCAGGATTATTTGGATTATCTAGGCTCAAATGATTTTTCATTTGAAAGCATTCAGTCAGCTGATGTCAGCGGATTCGATGCAGTAGAAGGATCAACTTTTTTGCATAACGGTTCGACTTTGTACCTGTATCGCTTTGATGAGACAAACAGTGCTGTAAAAGAATATTTGGATACGACATCGAAAAGCGGCAAGATGATCGTAAACAGAGATGGTGAAGATCTGGAAATGAATGCCTTAGTCAATGGGTATTATGTTCTTTTATATCCTGAAAACTATCAGTTGGGAAGTTTAAGAGATGTATTCAATGACTATAGCTGGAATCAGACAGGGAATTAAATCCCTGTTTTCTTTTGCATGAAATCAACTTTTGCAGCATATTAGTACACTGAAAGAAGGTGCACTATGAGAGATATTGATGAAATAAGAGGAAGGATCCAAGGACGAAAAAGCTTTTATTCTCAGGTACAGCAAAAGGAAAAAAAGCTTTCTTTTTTCAGTTTCTTATATTTTGCGACGATCCTTTCTTTGATTGCCGGAGGATTCTACATGGGATATCTGATCAATGAACAGAAACATTTTGTCGATAATGAAAAGCTGATCAGTACGGTGCAGAGCAAATTGAATGAATGGAATTTGACTCGGTTTGTAGCTTGGCTTCCGTTTGAAAACTGGTTTTCAAATCAGACGGATACGGTCAGTGAACCTATCAGCTACATCGCTTACAAGGACGATTATTTCTTTTCTGACAGCAATCGGGCGGTATCGATCGATGATGGCATTGTCATTTACTGCAATGAGCAGGAAAGCGGAAAGGTTGTGATGATCAAGCAGGATAACGGCGTGATCACGACTTATGGAGCCTTGCAGGATGTACAATGTCAAGAAAATGACCGGGTATTGAAAGGGATGGTATTAGGAACTTATGATGAAGCTATATTTTTACAATTCCATTTAAACAGTGAGAAGATTTCCTATGAAGAAGCCTTATCGCTGGAAAATTAGAATCCCGTTTTTTACTCTGATTTATTTTATGATCATGCTTTTCAGCGGTTTATTTAAAAGCTGTCTGTTTCTTTTTATGATGATCACTTTTCATGAACTGAGTCATTGTTTCATGGCTGTCCTTTTGAAGATGAAAGTGGAAAGGATCACCGTTTATCCATTTGGAATGCAGGCTGAGATCCGTGATTTGGGATTTTATCCAAGCATCAAGGAACTTCTTGTCTTGCTTGCAGGGCCGGCAACACATCTGATAAATCCATTTATTTTTATGATTTTGGTCAAAGTCAAGCTGATTTCACCCGTCATGGAAAGCTGGCTCTTGCATATGAATCGGGGAATGCTGATCATGAATCTCTTGCCGATCTATCCGCTTGACGGTGGTAGGATCATGAATGAAATCATTCATTTCTTTTTTCCTTACTGCATCAGTGAAAAAATTACTTATTTCTTTTCATTTATTAATTTAATCATACTTTTTTTCAGCAGAATGATGAATGATGTAACCGGAATCGTGATCATGATCTTCATTTTATTGAATCTTTTAAGATCAGCACAGAACCTTGCAATCACAAAAAGGCAGTTCTACCGATTCCGAATGCTCCATCCGCATTTAGGAAGAATACATCTCCATTCTTATGAGGATCTGTATAAGAATTTCCATAATAGTTTCCGATTTCAATCAGAACAACTGGATGAAAGAGAGTGGCTGTTAGAACAATTTGGTGAAAACTCACAACAAACACTACAAAAAAACCTTAACGGTGT
>CAZUVT010000151.1:0-3659 GCA_964623925.1 uncultured Erysipelotrichaceae bacterium | reverse complement strand
TATATCTACAAGGACTTGCTTTATCTATTTTATCTAATCCTTCTTTACTATTAACGACATAGATTTTTTGTGGTTGCTGATTTTTTGCAGTTGGCGCTAATCTTCCAACTTCTAATATTTTTCTTATTATCTCTTCATTTACCGGCTCACTTTTAAACTTTCTTGTAGCTTCTCTTTCTTTACAAACATCTATAAATTCCATTTACTTATCCTCCTCAATAAATCTTTCTACTTTCATACTTAGATGATACTTATTTCTTAATTCTGCTATTTCATTCATCATTTCCGATTTATGATGGAATTCAAGTGCTTCTTGATTTTTCCATTTATCAATTAGTAAAACAGTTTCAGGCTCGTCCATTGGAAAAAAATACTCGTATCTTTTATTGCCTTCCTCCTGACGAATGCGATCAACGATTCCTCGAGCAACCATTTCTTCTGCAAATTTTCTAGCACTTCCATTTTTGCCTGTGTAATATATATTTATTGTTAAACTCATGAACTCAAGCCTCCTTACAAAATACTAGTTATCGCACATATCGATAATATTTAAAACCGTTCTCTTCTCTTATATACTGAAATCCTACTTTTTCGAGAATATTCATCTTTCAAATGTTCATGATACCATATAGATAAAAGATCTATCTGAGTCATTCTAAATCTTCAAGTCGCTTTATTTTATCATTTGACATGAAATAAAAAACAATTTACACACTCAGCTTACTCCAAATCAATATCAAGACTTACACCAATAAGATTATTTGTTCATAGCAGTGCTCTTTAATTGAGAAAGCTGTACGACTGTCTCTACGTGACTTGTCATAGGAAACATATCGACCGGTTGCACCTCTTCAACCTGATATCCCTTTTCACTCAACAAAGCACAATCCCGTGCCAAAGTTGCCGGATTACAAGAAACATAGACCAGTCTTGCAGGAGCCATGGTAACAATCGCTTCGATTCCTCTTTGATCCAATCCCTTGCGCGGCGGATCGACAATGATCACATCAGGCTGCATCTGCTGTCTCACAAGATCCCCTGCAATCTTTCCGGCATCGCCGCAGATAAATTCAATATTCTTAATGCCATTCAATTTTGCATTGACTTTTGCATTTTCTATTGCCTCTTCAACGATCTCTACACCTAAAACCTTTTTGGCATATTTTGAGGCAAAGATCCCGATCGTTCCGATTCCGCAATACAAATCCAGCACCGTTTCATTTCCGGTTAATTGCGCATATTCGATTGCCTTTTCGTATAAGATCTCCGTCTGCATCGAATTAATTTGATAAAAGGACTTGCTTGAAATGTTGAAAAAATACTCGCCACATCGATCCTGGATGGATTCTTTTCCAAACAACAAAACCTCTTTATCACCCAGAATCACATTGTCATTGCGATCATTGATGTTTAAGATCACGCTTTTGACACAATCAAAGTGTGCCACGATCTTCTCTACCAACCGATTAATTTGAAACAGATCTTGTTTTCTTGCGATCAGAACGATCATGACTTCATTTGTATTAAAGGCATGCTTAATCAAAACATGGCGGATATCATCAGCTATTTCCAATTCTTTCAATTCCTCATACAAAAATTGATGGATCTTGTTTTGAACCTCGCTTTGTACATGGCATTCTTTACAATCCACGATATCATGACTGTGAGCACGATAAAAACCGCTGGTCAACTGTCCTTCTTTATTTTTCCCAAAAGGAATCTGTACTTTATTGCGGTAATGGAGCGGATCTTTTGCGCTCAATATCGGAAAAACTTCAACATCTAAATGAGCAATCTGCCTGAAACATTCCTTTACTCGCTCGGTTTTAAATTCTGCCTGTTCCTTAGCTGAGAAATGCTGAATCGAACACCCTCCGCATTGTTTGAACAGGGCACAAACAGGTTCTACCCTTTCATAAGAAGCATCCATGACTTGAAGCAGATGACCATATCCGTAGTTCTTTTTTAATGCTGTAATTACAAATTCAACTTTTTCGCCTTTCAGAACATTTTTCACAAAGAAACAAAAATCATCAGTTTTTACGATTCCTGCCCCATCCACTGTATATCCCGTACAAATTCCAATCAAACGATCATTCTTTTTCATAATTCCTTAACTTTCTAAAAAAGGGCAAATCTGTTGCCCTTATTCTTCCTGTGAAGATTCATCCTCTGAAGGGGTCTCTTCTTCCCCTTCTCCATCGATGACGCCGATTTCACTATCTTCCTCATCGCTTCCATAAGTATCCTTTCTCAATTGTGCTGCCACATCCGGATCCTTTGGAACAGAAACGATTTGAACTAATGGTTCGCTCATACCAGAATTTTTTGTCGTAATCAAATATAAATACTGCTCGCTTCCTGAAAATTCCAAATTGTTATAAAGATGTATTTCCAGATCGTACATTTTTTTCGTGCCGGTCTTTGTAAAATAAGTATTGACATCCAAAGTTGAAACCACATCTTCATAAACTGAATTTGCCAAAATGGAAGCCTCATCCTCATTTAAACGATCCTGCATATCAACATAGACCCTCAAAGTAGCCGTTACTAATTCAATATTTACAGATTCAACCTGGCTATCTGAAGCAATTCTGGATTCAATCGCAGTTATCTGCTGTTCGGTGATTGCCGGATTCAAATCATTCTCATAACGATTTCCGACAACCGGTGTTCCGGTTGCTTTAGAAGCACTGATTAGAATTGAGCCGAGAATCACAAACGGAATACAAATCACAAGGATCCCCACAATGATGATAATTGTAGAAGCACTGATCTTTTTCTTTTCCTTGCTTCCGGGAGCCTTCTTATTTTCCGCTTTTTTCTCTGTTTTTATTTTCTCTATTTTTTTAGTATTATGCAATTTTTCATCTTTTTGTTCCATCAAGTTCACTCCTATCATGACAGATGTCACTTATAGTTTAGACTATTTCACCTAATTGTGCAATTGTTTCTTATCCGATTCTCTTTTTCAGTTCTTCAACGATCAATTGATTTGTCATCGCCGGATTTGCCTGGCCTCTTGATTTTTTCATGACCTGTCCTACCAAGAATCCAACAGCACGATCTTTTCCGTTGGCATAATCTTGAATAGATTGCGGCTGTTCATCTAAGACCTGAGTGATCATTTCTAACAATGCCGATGCATCGCTGTTTTGCTTCATACCTTTTTCCGCAACGACTTGTTTCGGATCTTTTCCTTTAAACACTTCTTCAAAGACTTCTTTTCCCTGTTTTCCGGAAATCTCTTTATCTTGGATCATATTGATCAAAGCAGCCAAATGCTTTGGATCGACCGGATTTTGGTCTAAAGACAACCCGCTCTTTGAAAGTGCAGCTGTAAAATCGCCGATGATCCAGTTGGCAACCATTTTAACATGCTGTGTATACTTAAGAACTTCTTCGAAGAAATCAGAAAGTTCTTTTGTCTGCACAAGAACGTTTGCATCATATTCACTTAAGCCGTAATCATCCATATAGCGCTGCTTTCTGACTTTCGGCATTTCCGGAATTGATTCCTGAATCTTCTTGACCCAGTTCAGATCCAGCTGAATCGGAAAGATATTCGGTTCAGGGAAAAATTTATAGTCAACATTCCCTTCTTTTTTACGCATAGAAACCGTGGTTTTGCTTTCTTCATCAAAACGGCGCGTTTCCTG
>CAZUVT010000150.1:0-3690 GCA_964623925.1 uncultured Erysipelotrichaceae bacterium | reverse complement strand
ACTATGTTCAATCTCAAATCGATCTATACGGTCAATTTACCAGTGATTTCGGTCCGGTGCTGCTGGCAGAGGATGAATACTGGTGTTTGGGCGACAATCGTCCGATTTCCAGCGATTCAAGAAGATATGGTCCTTTCAGAAGAAAATATATTACCGGTCGATTGAGTTTCATTTTTTATCCATTTGATCATTTCGAAAAGTATTAAAAAATCAGACTGCACTGTCAGACTGTTTCAAATTTGAAATAATGGAGGGATCATCATGTCAAGGAATGATTTGATCATAAAGAGAATCACACTAAATCGGGATAAGGTCAGATCTTTTGATGAATATCCGTTCAATATCGAAATTATCAAAAGTTTTGAAAGTCTTGAGCTTACATCTCCTGTGACTTTTTTGATTGGGGATAACGGTATCGGAAAGTCAACGCTGATTGAAGCTATTGCGGTTGGAGTTGGATTAAATGCAGAAGGCGGAACACAGAATTTTAAATTTACAACACGTGATACGACATCTGTTTTATCGGATTATCTTATTATCTCAAAGTATAATCGGCCTAAAACCAAGTTCTTTTTGCGCGCGGAGAGTTTCTATAATTTTTCTTCTGAGGTGCAAAGATTAGTTGAAGAAGATGATTTTTATAATCTCTATGATTCTTATGGCGGTAATCTTCATGAATGCTCTCATGGAGAATCCTTTTTAAAGCTGATTCAGAATCGTTTTACCGATCATGGATTTTATATCCTGGATGAACCGGAAGCTGCCTTATCGCCTGTAAGTCAGATGATTTTGTTAAAACTGATCGATGATCTGGTAAAGCAGGGAAGTCAATTTATCATTGCAACCCACTCTCCGATCTTAATCAGTTATCGAGAGGGAGAAATATTGGATTTAAATAAGGGGTTTGAAAAAGTCGAGTATCAAAAAACAAATCTTGTTAATTTATATAAAATGTTTTTATCGGATCCGCAAGAAATGCAACATCGGTTTTTAGATGAATAAATAGGAGGAAAAAAGATGGATTTGAAAGATTTTAATTTAGCGCCATTGTTTGCGTTTGATAAAGAATGGGCCTTATTGACGGCAGGAAATGAAGAAGGCTATAATACGATGACGATCAGCTGGGGAAATCTCGGTACGCTTTGGAATAAGCCGGTCGCAACAGTTTATGTTAAACCTGTTCGCTATACTTATGAATGGATGGAAAAAAACGAATATTTCACGATCAGTTTTTTTGATTCAAAATATAAGAAGGATCTGGCCGTCCTTGGAAGCAGATCCGGCAGAGATGGGGATAAAGTTGCCTTGACCGGATTAACGCCGTGCTGCTCAGCGAAAAATGTTTCCTTTGAAGAAGCCGTTTTGACGATTTTTTGTAAAAAGATCTATTCTCAGGATCTGAATGTTGAAAACATGCCGGATTTTGCCGTAGAAAACTACTATAAGACAGAAGCACCTCATCGCATGTACGTTGGGGAAGTTCTGAATATCGTGGATAAAAGAAAATAAGCCGGGAGCAGAGTTTATTTATGAAAACTCTTGATAATACGATCCGATATCATGAGCTTCTAATGTCTTATGAGGATACGAGTATCTGTCCAAATATCAAGCTGCCATCCGGCTATTGCTTTGAATTCTATCAAAATGATGAAGAAGATTGGATTCAAATTCATCTTGAAAGTAAAGAATTCACTTCTATTGCAGAAGGAAAGAAGATCTTTCAAGATTTTTACGGACATTTTTTTAATGAGCTTAGTCAGCGTTGCATTTTTATAGTGGAAGAATCAACTGGGGAGAAAGTCGGAACCGCGACGATTTCATATTTAAAAGACAAGCAATTCGGTTATGATGCAGTCATGGATTGGTTTGCGATAAAAAAATCGCATCAGGGGAAGCATCTGGCAAAGGCTATGCTGACAAGAATGATATGTCTTGCCCATGAATTAAATCATACAGGATTGCTGCTGCATACTCAGACTACAACCCCCGTTGCAGCAAAAATATATTTAGATCTTGGTTTTGTCCCTTTGAATAAAGATGACAAGATCGGATGGAGAATCTTAAAAACCTTAACGGATCATGAGAAGTTGAAAGAATTTGATGCAATTGAAAGTGATCAGATTTATGATTTACGAAACATAGAAATTGAGAGACAGTTGACAGAGATCTATAAACCTTTTGATTTCAATTATTCTGTTTGGTATAAAAACGGCCTTCATCATGTCGATAGCTATTGTAACGACATTTCGCATCGGCATGAGTATTTTGAGACACAAAACGGAATTAGTCTGAAGCAGATCAAATAGGATTGAATTAAAAAGAAGCGGAAAGGGTGTGATGGAATTGAAACGGATGGTCATCATCGGAGCAAATGGCAGTGCCTATAAAAGAACGATTCCGGCATTAAAGGATTCAAAACTGTGTGAAATTGTTGCCATTCAGTCAAGAAATGAAGAAAAACTGAAAAGAACATGTGAGGAATATGGAATTCGTCATTATTATACAGATGTTCAAGAAATGCTGAAGAAGGAAGATTTTGATTTGATTTACATTGCCAATCCGCCATTTTTGCACAAAGAAACCATATTTGAGTGCATCAAAACAAAAAAACCGATCATTTGTGAAAAGCCGCTGGCAAGGACCTATGCAGAAGCACTGGAAATCAAAGAAATGTTAGAAAAAAAACCGGTTCCTTTTATGGTCGCTCACCATCTACGCCATCAAAAAGCCTTTGCAGATTTGAAAAACATTCTTTCATCCAACGTGATTGGGAATGTAGTCAGCGTTTGGGGGCAGTGGGGATTTGAAATCAAACCGGATGCTGCTTCTTCTGTGTGGAAATTAAATCAAGAAAAAAGCGGTGGAGGAACACTTCATGATAATGGTATCCACGTGCTTGATTTCATGCTTGCTCTGTTCGGCATGCCAAAAGCAGTGGCAGGAGTGAGCCGGTTCAATGATTTTGCGGAAACTTTCAGCAATGAAACCATGATCTTATTGTATGAAGATAAAGATGTTGTAATCAATTCATCCCACACAATGCCATACGCGGGAAACCATCTGCTTATTTATGGAACGGCGGGAAAAATCGAAATAGAAAGTGCTTTTATTGAAAAATCAATTCGCAAAATAAGTGTCAGATCGAAAGATGATGAATGGGTAAAAGAGTATGAATCGGAAAATTTGTACAAGAATGAAGTAGAAAATTTCATTCGATATCATTTATGTGGCGATCAAAGTGCTGAGCAGGGAACATCGCTTGAAGAAGCAATCTGTGCTTTGGAAACAATTGAAAGAATGAGAAATAATCAAATTGTCTAAATGATCAAGGAGGGATTGAAATATGATCAGATTCAGTAAAGAAGAAGGCTTTATTAAGCCGCAGGGAATTAAATTCAGAGAATATCATGATCGAAACCTTGTTTTACCGAAAGTTGCAGTCGGTGTTTTTTCAAGACATTTATTTGAAAGCATTACAAGACGATTTCCTTCTAAAGAAGTCGGATACTTGTCTGCGGCAAACTATGAAAAGAATATTTATATTTTAACTTATAAGAATATGGATTTAACCTTGTTTATGGCAAGTGTCAGCGGACCGTGTATCAGCGCTGATATTGAAGAGCTTCATGCACAAGGGGTGGAGAAATTCATTATATTCGGTAATTGCGGCGTGCTGGATCCGAATATAGA
>CAZUVT010000149.1:0-3741 GCA_964623925.1 uncultured Erysipelotrichaceae bacterium | reverse complement strand
AGCGTCCGAAACGATCTCCCATGATTTCTTCAAGCGGCATTCTTACTGATTCATTTTGGATGATTTCTTCTTGTTTCTTTTTCATATCAGATCTCCACTTTATATGAATCTTCCAATGTAAAGGCTACATTATCTTCGATCCACTCTCTTCTCACATTCGCTTTATCCCCCATCAGCACGTTTACTCTTCTTTCTGCCAAAGCTCCATCTTCAATCGTGACACGGATCAGGGTTCTTGTAGCCGGATTCATTGTTGTTTCCCAAAGCTGAGAGGCATTCATTTCTCCCAGTCCTTTGTAACGCTGGATTTCGCATTTTCCCATTTTTGCCTTTGCTTCTTCCAACTCATTTTCGTCATATGCATACATGACTTCCTTCCCTTTTTGTAATTTAAACAGCGGTGGAAGTGCAATGTAAACCATGCCTTCATCAATCAACTCACGCATATAGCGGTAGAAGAAAGTTAATAAAAGACATTGGATATGTGCTCCGTCGGTATCAGCATCAGTCATGATGATGATTTTCTTATAATTGCTGGCTTCAGCTTCAAAATCATCGCCTACACCGGCTCCCAATGCATGAATTACAGTATTTAGCTCTTCATTCTTTTCAATATCGCTCAACGAACATTTTTCGGTATTTAATACTTTTCCGCGTAGCGGCAGGATCGCCTGATACTTACTGTCCCGTCCCTGCTTTGCAGAACCGCCCGCAGAATCTCCTTCGACTAAAAATAATTCCTTTTTGCTGGAATCCTTGGATTGCGCCGGAGCCAGCTTGCCGGAAAGAACCTTTTCATTCTTGCCGAGCTTTTTACCCTTCCGGGCTTCTTCCCTCGCTTTTCTGGCTGCTTCTCGAGCCAAACAAGCTTTCTGCATCTTACGGACAAGACTGGTCGCTTTTTCCTTATTTTCTTCTAAATAATAGTTCAGTTTCTCGCTGACGATTCCTTCTACTGCCGCTCTTGCTTCATTTGTTCCCAGCTTATCTTTTGTCTGTCCCTCAAACTGTAACAGATTTTCCGGAATAGAAACTGAAACAATGGCAGTCAATCCTTCACGAACATCTGACCCTTCAAAATTTTTATCTTTTTCTTTCAAAATCCCGTTTCGTCTTGCAAAATCATTGAAACATTTTGTGATTGCAGAACGGAAGCCGGCTTCATGCGTTCCTCCATCTTTTGTTCTGACAAGATTGACGAAAGACACAATATTTTCCTGATAGTCATCTGTATATTGAAACGCCACATTGACATCGATCTGATTTGAATTTCCCATAAATGAAATCGGCGATGTCAAAGTTGAACGTCCATCATTTAAATAATCGATAAATGCCAACAATCCATTATCATAATGGAATGTATCGCTTTTTTGATGCCGTTCATCATTGACGACCATGGTAATTCCATTTAATAAAAAGGCATCTTCTCTGGCTCTTTCGGCAATTAACGAATAATTAAAATCAGTTGTCGAGAAGATCGTACTATCCGGCATGAATCGAACGATCGAACCTGTCTTTGAAGTTTTCTGCACTTCTTCAAGCTTGCCGATCACAGTTCCGCCTTTTTCAAAGCGGATATGATATTGCATTCCATCATTGAAAACTGTAACATCGACCCAGCTACTCAGGGCATTGACAACACTGGCACCGACTCCATGCAATCCTCCGGAAGTCTTATAGCCGCCTTCCGATGAAAACTTTCCGCCCGCATGCAAAACAGTGAAAATAACCTGAAGGGCAGAAACCCCTGATGCATGCATACCAACCGGCATTCCTCTTCCTTCATCGATTACACTGACAGATCCATCTTTATGTATTGTAATTGTAATTTTTTTTCCAAATCCGTTTAAAGCTTCATCAATCGCATTATCTACGATTTCCCAAACAAGATGGTGCAGTCCTCTTGTATCTGTAGACCCGATATACATTCCCGGCCTTTTTCTGACTGCCTCCAGTCCTTCAAGAATTTGAATACTGCTGGCATCATAATTTTTATTCTGTGCCATTCCTACACCTCTTTCTAACTTCCATATTATACACAAAAATTTCATAATTTTAAAGTTTTAAAAACGATTTTATGGTACAATAAAAAAAGGATGGTGATAGTTATGGCTTTGATATGCATTCTATTTGGTTACTTTTTTGGCTCTATCCCTTGGGCCCTGATCATCGGAAAACAATTTTATCATATTGATATACGGGAACACGGTTCCGGAAATCTCGGCGGAACCAATGCCGGAAGGATCCTCGGCAAAAAGGCGGGTGTTGCCGTAACCGTGCTTGATGCCCTAAAAGCATTCTTCGTTGTTCTTATCGTTCATTACATTTATCCTTCAGCTGCTGTGATCAGCGGATGTATGTGTGCGATCGGTCATTGCTTCCCGATCTTTGCCAATTTCAAAGGCGGAAAAGCGGTGGCAACAACTATGGGATATTTATTGGCTGTATCGATATTTATCACCCACACCCCGATTCAATTGTTTGGCATTCCGGTTCTCATTTTCTTCGGTGTCCTGTATCTAAGAAAAATGGTTTCTTTAGCCTCTATTTGTGCAGTTGTTTCCGCAGCTGTCATCGGTTGTTTTGTAACCAGTGATTTCTATACCGCTCTTTCAATTATCCTTTTGGCGATCTTCGTTATTTATCGTCATCGGGAAAATATCGAAAGAATCAAAACGAATACCGAAAAGAAAATAACATGGATGTAGTAACTTCATATTAAAACGACTGTCTCTCAGCTGAAAGACAGTCGTTTTTTTATTTATTTCAATCCGTATTTTCCAATGTCTCTTCATCAATTGCATCATCCAGAACAAGGAACGTGGAGTCTCTTGACACAGATAATTCTTCCACTCCGCGCAAAGTACGATTGATCGCTTTTGTACGTCTTCCGACAATTTCGTTAAGCGTATTGTCAGCTGTTTGAATTTGTTTATGTGCCTTTTCAAGCATTCCTTCAAATTTATCAAATTCAGACTTTACACTGCGAAGCGTATCCCATACTTCCTGCGAACGCTGTTCGATGGCAAGCGTTTTGAATCCCATCTGCAAAGATGCAAGATATGCAGAAAGTGTCGTAGCACCTACCGCTGTAATCTTATACTTATCGCGAAGTTCTTCAAATAAGGCAGCATTTTGTACCACTTCAGCATAAAGCCCCTCTGTTGGCAAAAACATCAAAGCAAAATCCGTTGTTTTCGGCGGAATGATGTATTTATCATGAATATCTTTTGCAAATACTCTGATTTTAGCCGTAAGCGATTTTCTTGCTTCATCCATTGTCTGTTTGTCCTCAGCATCCAATAAGCGATTGTAATCTTCAATCGGAAACTTGCTGTCAATCGGAAGAAGCAGTGGTTGATCACCTTTTCCGGGAAGCTTGATAACAAACTCCACACGCTTGCCATTTGCAATTTCCACATTCATTTCATACTGATTCGGAGCAAGAATATCAGACAAAAGCTTCTCCAAACGAACTTCTCCGTATGTTCCCCTTTCTTTAACATTGGTAAGAGCATTTTTCAACGATTTCGTATCCGCTGCTAGGGCCTTCATTTCACCCAATCCCTGCCCCACGCTTTCAAGCTGCTTGCTGACTAATTCAAAGGATTGAGATAAACGGGTTTCAAGTGTCTTTTGCAATTTTTCATCGACTACTCCCTGCATTTGCTCCAGTCTTTTCTCATTGCTTTGCTGCAATTCCTTCATCTTGCTTTCCAGCGTTGTATTCACTTTTTCAGC
>CAZUVT010000148.1:3046-3810 GCA_964623925.1 uncultured Erysipelotrichaceae bacterium | reverse complement strand
CATGATTAGTAACTCTTTTTTGCATTCATCAATATCAGATGAAATAAAAAGAGTCCGATCAGACTCTGATTTATTAAAATGGTCGGGATGACAGGATTTGAACCTGCGACCCCTTCGTCCCGAACGAAGTGCACTACCAAGCTGTGCTACATCCCGATAACACAATATAGTTTAATCCAAAACCCATGAATTGTAAAGGATTTTTTGTGTTGCAAAGCGGGTAAGAAAGTGTTTTTCGATGACTTTTTTTCTTTTATTTTTTAATTTCAAAGCATCCTTGCCGATATTCGGCCAAGATGGGACTTGAGTTTTCGACCATTAAATCATTATATGCTTTATCAAACGGCTTATTCTGCAATAAATAGAGAAGCGTACGCAAAGTATGAAAATGCGATACTATGGCAATCGTGCTCTCTTCATTAAAATCCAATTCAGATAAAAAGTTATTTAAACGATTCGCCACATCCAGTATACATTCTCCATCCGGAACTTTTTTGCGGATGCAGACTTCCACCGGTTCCTCTTCAAATGAAACCAAATATTGTGAAAGTTCAGGATTTTCTTTCGCTTCACTTAAAGGGACCCCCTGTAAAGATCCAAGACTTCTTTCACGCAAACGAGGATCCAGAATCAATTTCCGATCATGAAAAATGATTTCAGCTGTTCTTATTGCCCGGGTAATATCCGAACAATAGATGCGATCTATACATTCAAGCAGATCTTCACTTTTTAACTGTTCTCTGGCAGCTTTGGCCTGATTGATT
>CAZUVT010000148.1:0-3036 GCA_964623925.1 uncultured Erysipelotrichaceae bacterium | reverse complement strand
CCTCTCGTCTGTCTCAATCGGAACATCCCGTTCCCCCAGAACCAGTTCAGCGGTCTGGTAGGCCCGCTGAAGAGGACTGGATATAGCCATATCGAAAGACACGTCCTTTAATTTTTCACCTGTAATTTTCGCCAGCTTGATTCCATTTTCGTTGAGCTGAGTTAATTCATTATCAAGTGCCCCGATCAAGATCTGTTTTTCAGTGTTAAATAAGGTGTTCGCAATCGTTTCACCGTGTCTTATCAGAATGATCTTCATAAAGCTCTCCCCTTTCAGCAGGAACATTATATCATGATTCTTAAAATTTTGGAAAGTTGAGAAACAGGATAATCAATCTAAAATCATTGAATTCAAATGGCATAAATCGGCGATAAAATCCCTAAATAAAGAATTGATTATTTCCTATCTTACGGATCACATTGATGCAAAGTCAGTGGAAATCTCCCAAGTTTTGGGCTTACAACAATCCAGGACAAGAGATTATTTAAAAGAATTAGTAGAAGAAGAAATTATTGTTGCAGAAGGAAACAATAAAAACAGAACCTATAAACTTAAATCATAACTTTCAAAAAGACTCGGATGAATCCGAGCCTTTTTAATAGAAATTTATTGTATGTCTTTTTTATCATAATAATAAATCGCGAATAGGAGAAACAGAATTGAAAGAGTCATTCCAAACATTAAATATCCCCCATTTAAACTCGACTTTTCAATGATTTTCGTTCCCTCTGCATAGCCGAACGGCGTGATGATCTTTAAGAATTTCAATTGATCCGTCAAATTCGTAAACAAATTGAAAAAATAGAAAACTGCAACTAAACCGAATCCATATCCAAAATCAATCATCTTGGCAGATAACCCGAAACAGATCGATGCTATTTCTATCTGCAAAAAGAAATAGGCAAGAAATAAAAGAAACAGAAGATGAAGATCCGGTTCTTCATGAATCAGAAAGATGCAGATCATACTGAATAAAACGATAATGAGATTGAAAATCACAATCTGTAATATCACTGCACAATACTTCTGAATCATGATCTTTCTGCGGCTGATCGGATGAGTTAAAAGAAACTCTGCCGTATGAATCTTCTCTTCTTTTGATAATGCATTCATTCCTAACAACGCCGAAAAGAAAGCTCCGCCCAGTCCCAATATATTTCCACATTCCACACTGAAAAATCCGATAAATTCTCCAAAATTGATTTGGTCTAAACCAAAAGCCGAAGAAAATCCGCCCATATTCGCAAAGATCGTACTGACATCTTCCATTTGAGCTGACATTTGAGGGTAAATCAAAACACAGATGCCAAGCAACAGGGCAACCAGACTTGTCCACCAAAATAAGTTTACCTTGCCTTGACGAAGTTCATGTTTTATAAGAATCATTTAATCTCCCTCCTTATAGTAATGCATAAAGATCTCTTCAAGATCCGGATCGTGAATGGTTATATCCGACAGCGAATGATCAGAGAGGGATTTCAATAATTCCTTTATTTCGCCATTGTATAAAAAACTGATTTGATTTTCTTTGATCTGAACATTCCTGACATCCTTCAGATCAGGCAGCGCTTCACTTCCTTTGATCGTCACTTCTTTGATATAAGAAGTATTTAAATTCTCCACCGCATCCTCCAATATGATTTCTCCTTCACGGATAAAGGCTATCCTTTGGCAGGTTCGCTGAACCTCGGAAAGATTATGAGAAGAAAGGAAAATCGTTGTTCCTTTTTGATTGGCTTCCTTACAGATATGATAAAATTCCCGCTGCATCAACGGATCCAACCCGCTGGTCGGTTCATCTAAAATACAAAGCTTCGGGTCATGCTGAAAAGCACAGACAATGGCAACTTTTTTACGATTTCCCAATGAAAGCTCTCTGATTTTTTTATTCACATCCAACTTTAATCGCTCACATAAGCTCTTGGCATTTTCACGACAGTCTTTTCCTCTCAATTCGGCTGAAAAGCGAATCACATCTTTCACTTTCATTTCCGGATAAAAGAAAGCTTCTGCACCCATGAATCCGATTTCATTCAGTATTTCATCCTTTTTCTCGTGAATGCTTTTTTCAAAGATTTCCGCTTTACCGCTATCCGGACCGATCAATCCGACAAGAAGTCGGATCGTTGTGCTTTTTCCGGCACCGTTCGGCCCGACAAAACCGAAGAAATCCCCTTCCTTTACAACAAGATCCACATTTCGAATTCCTCTTTTTTTTCCATAGCTTTTACTTAACTGTTCAATTTTTATCGCATCCATAACTATTCCTTTCTCAGATAGCAGTTTTTCCAAAATGCCAACATCTCTTTAAAATCACTTTCAAGTCTTGATGCATCAAATTTATCGTCCCAATGAGCGATTTCCCACAAATATCCTTCAGAAGCCAATATCATCTCCCGATACATCATTTTAATATCCAGACCCGGAATAAAAACAGATAAATCAATTCTTTGAAGGGCATTTCTGGCTTTGAATTCAAAATATTCCCAATAGCTCTTTTGAATTTCCGATTTAACATCGTTATCTTTTTCATAAAAAGCGCGGATCACAAAGGAAGTCATTTGAGGATAAAGCTTCATCATTTCGATTTTAGCCCACATCCCTCTTTCCATCATTTCAAACAGGTCATCCGATTCATAGCATTGATACTGCGCCATGTATTCCAATGTGATCTGGCAGGCATGATTCCATAAGAACAAGTAGAATTCCTTTTTATTCTGAAAGTAGTGAAACAATAAAGACTTACTGATACCGGCCTCATTTGCCACTTCCTGCATCGGACTTTTCCGATAAGGGTTTTCCGTAAACACACGATATCCCGCATTGATGATCTTTTCCTGTTTCTTTTGCGGCAGCGCATAAAACTTTTCGTTCATATCAAGACTCCTTTTGATATTTTCAATTATAGTCCATTGACCGTTTTTGAGAAGACCTACAATAAAAAATCTCTTAGAAAAATTTATGAATCTAAGAGATCAAATAATAAAAAAAGAATCCAAATGGATTCCAGAGATAGGGGGATAGGAAGACCCGGCA
>CAZUVT010000147.1:0-3866 GCA_964623925.1 uncultured Erysipelotrichaceae bacterium | reverse complement strand
TCTGACCGGTGAGAAACGGCAAGATCAGAGCAAGCGCTAAAAATAGCGCAGAAAGTGTCATTTGCTTAACATTTTTCATGATTTTTCCTCCTTTAAAGCAAATAAAAGGCATCCGAGCACTTCTGTACTCAAACACCTTCATGGTTTTCATCGCAAATGTAATCAATCTACTTATATCAGCTTCGTGCTGAACCTGAGTATAAGCATACCTGCCTTTTCTGGATTTGTCAATCCAAAAGCTCTTTTACTTCTCTTAGAACTTCTGCAATCAATTCATTCATTGAATCAACCTTAACTCCGACAACGATATTATTGCATCGATTGATCGGAATCAAGATCTTTATCGCTTCACTCTTCCCTACTGCTGCCGCCATCTTTTCACTCACTTCACCTAAAAGCGAATCCGCGACAACGATACCAATCGGACCAATAATCAACTCCGCTTTCTTACAGGCCACAATGACCGGATTTTCACCGGTAGCCGCCTGATCGGCTCCTGCTTTAAGCATGGCTGCAGTCGCATTTCCATTCGTTCCGACTGCGGTAATAAATAATTGATCACTAAACTCTTTTAATGCATCAATGATCTGTTTCCCGATTTTTCCACCCTGTCCATCAATGACAAGAACTTGTTTTTTTCTCATGAATTTCACCCGCCTCTTCATTATTTTATCACTTCTTTCTTCAACATTCCACAACCTGTGATATAATAAATACAAGGAGTATTTACTATGAAAATTTGTGTTTTTGGATCATTAAATATCGATCAGACGTATTATGTTGATCATATCAATCAGCCTAAAGAAACCGCAAGCTGCAATTCACTAAAAATCAGCTGTGGAGGGAAAGGAATGAATCAAGCGATCGCTATTCGTAAAGCCGATCACCCTGTCTTGATGGCAGGATGCATTGGCGACAATGCCGATTTATTGCTCAACAGTCTCAAGGAAAATGAGATTGACACGCACTTATTAAGAAAAGTAGACTGTCCAAACGGTCATGCGATCATTCAGGTAGACAAAAGCGGTCAAAACAGCATCTTAGTCTATCCCGGCAGTAATGACTGTATCAGTGTAGCTCAAATCAAAGAAACGATCAAGGAATTAAATGAAGGCGATCTGATCGTATTGCAGAACGAAATCAATGGATTGAACCAAATCATTGAATCCGCCTATAAAAAGAAAGTAAAGATTGCATTCAATCCGTCTCCGATCAAAGAAAACCTGCAGACGCTTCCCCTTGATAAGATCAATTTCTTCTTCATCAATGAGGTGGAAGGAAAAGCTCTGTGCGGCTCAGAAGATCCACAGGAAATCCTTTCTTTGATGAAAACAAAGTATCCGCACGCAACCGTTATTCTGACCCTTGGAGAAAATGGATCCTGCGCATCGGGACCGGATGGATTTTTCAAGCAGGAGGCTTTCTTAGTTGAAAATGTCGTTGATACTGTCGGTGCCGGCGATACTTTTATGGGAACCTTTCTGGCAAGTCATGCAAAAGGAATGAGCTTAACCGATTGTCTGAGATATGCTACGGCGGCCTCTTCATTAAGTATACAAAAAGAAGGAGCTTCTTCCAGCGTTCCTTCCTATGACGAAGTCCTTCAATTTTTGGCTTCAAGATAATTTAAATATTGTTCTTTGGATAAAGCAGGAGTAAATTCCTGTTTTATTTTTGCGATAAGTGATGGATCTTCAAAAAGATCCACGATCGTTCCGGCAATGATTTTCGCAGTTTCCTGATAAACAGCCTCCGGATCTATAATTTCCAGATCCCTGCCATGCATGACACCTTTAAATCCTGTATATCCGAATTGAATCGTAGGAACAAAACATCCGACATCGCCGATGTCCCCTGCCGCTATGCTTCTTTCATCGTGCAAGATCTGATCGCTCGATGTAAAACGCAGCATATTCTTTTCGATAACATCGGATAAAGCTCTATTCGGAACAAGAGGAAGATAACCGGGAATGTCTTCGATAAGACATTTTCCATTTAACGCTTCTGCACAGCATTTGGCTGTTTTATCCAATTGCCGGCTCAATTTTTGTAACATGTTTTGCGAAAAGCTACGAACATAGCATTCATACACAACAGAAGAAGGAATACTATTCACGGTTTCTCCTCCCTGAGTAACGATGCCATGGATCCGATTAAGATATTCTTCCTTAAATGTTTCCCTCAACATGGCTACTGCACTTTGAAACAAAGTAAACTCATTTAACGCATTGATTCCTTCATAAGGACTCACTGCTGCATGGGCACTCTTTCCGATAAAATTGAATTTCTTATAAATAAATCCGGCTAAAGAAGATCGAACACTGAATTTCTTTTCGCGATACTCTCCCATGCCGTGCATATGGATCAGACAGTCCACATCATCGAAGCAGCCTTTTACCAGCATGTTTTCTTTTCCGGAAAGATATTTGATCTTCCCCTCCTCAATCAGTTTCTTGCGATATGCCAAATCCGTAAATTCCTCTGCAGGTGTAAAGAAACACGTCACTTTGCCATGAAATTGTTTGAAAAAATCACATTCAGCCAAAGCGCAAAGCACATTGACGGCAATAGCGACCTGCGTGCTGTGCCCGCAGCTATGCGCTGCCTGCTCTTCTCCTTCATAAGGATGCCCCAAAGTGGGAATGGCATCTAATTCAGCGATTAGACCGATCCTCGGTCCATCGCCGCTTCCTAAAGTCACCTGAAATCCCGTTTCAAAATATTCTTCTTCAATTTCAAGGTGATGTTCCTTTAATTTTTCGATTACTTTTTCTTTTGCATAAAATTCTTTAAATCCCAACTGCGGATGCGCAAAGAGATCCCTTCCCAGGCTTTCGATTTCTTCTTTTAATGAATCGATCTGTTTTTCAAGCAATGCTTTCATATCATTCTCCCTCTTTAATCTTCATCAAACATAAAAAGCTGATTTCAAAATCAGCTCTCTTCTTCGCTTTCAATCGGATCTTCAGGTTTATTCTCTTCGACCTGTACCTGATCATTCATCATGGATTCAAGAACATCCAGATTATGATACATAATGGATAAATAATCAGATCCCGCTTCCCTTTCTGATGTGGATAAAGATGAGACATTGCTTAAATCGACCTCGATCAATCCCAGCTCATCTCTTATTTTTTCATATAGCTTTCTGGACTCTTCATCAAGATTCGGTTCATAGGCAATATATTTGACATCATCTTCAAGGATCCTGTTAATTATGACTTCAAGCTGCGCATCATTTGGCAGAACACCATATTTACTCAAAATGATCGGATAAACTTGAATTCCATAAGACTGCCAGTTTCCGAAACAATTAGTCATCGAGACAAATTTGATCTCCTTTTTCTCCGAAATTAGCCGTCTGGACAAAGTTTCAAATTCGCTATCCAATAGAATCAGATCAGCTTGAAGCGCCTCGTATCGATCCTGAAAAAAGGATGCATTTTCCGGACTCTTTTTAACCAGCCATTCGGTGATTTCTTTTGCCATAGACAGCATTGAGACCGGATTCATCCATAGTGCCAGATCCATTTCGTTGACATCCACCGAATCAAAAAGAGATGAATTATAATACGGACTCTCAATAAAGCTTTCCTGTCCATCTTTTGCTACGCGAGTATAACGCTGAAAGCGAGAAAATGAATTATTGATCGAAAGGTCCAAGAAATCGATCTGCATGCTTTCAATCGAATCATTATAGATCGTCAGATAAGGTTCCAGCTGACCTAAGTATACAAAAACCCCAGCCTCCTTGAGTTCTTCCGCATAATTCTCATTGATCTGAGCAATCTGAATAGAATCCTCGCTCTGAATCGAAACAGTTTCTATCTTCTGAGCAGTCACTAGATCCAAAATATATCCGATCG
>CAZUVT010000146.1:0-3889 GCA_964623925.1 uncultured Erysipelotrichaceae bacterium | reverse complement strand
GACGAATGAAGAGCTGAGCTCAATTAAGGATATCGGTGAGATTACAGCTCAGGGAATCAGAACTTATTTTGAGGATGAATCCAATCTTCATCTGATTCAATCTCTGGCAGATCATGGGGTCAATATGACCTATATCAAAGAAGAGACTCTGACGACGCTATTCAGCGGCAAGACCATTGTGTTGACAGGAAGTTTGTCTTCCATGGGCAGAAACGAGGCAACTGCTTTGCTTGAAAGACTGGGGGCCAATGTTTCATCCAGTGTTTCTAAAAAGACAGATATCGTGATTGCCGGTGAAGCGGCCGGAAGCAAATATGATAAGGCAGTCAAATTGGGAATTCAGATCATGAATGAGGAAGAATTCCTAAAAGAGGCTGATTCTTATGAAAATTAGCCTGATTTTATTTTGTGTGATTTGTCTGTTGGGATCGGGATGCACAAAACGATCAGAAGAAATGGAACAGTCCAATGTTCCTATTCAACAGACAGATGAGTCAAAATATGATATACTGAATGACGGATTTGCATCTTCGCGTAATTTTACTTCAAAAACATCGGATCTGATCCATGTTGAAAAACGGATGATTGAAATCAGCAAAGAATACTTTATGCCGGAAAGTTCGGTATTGGATCAAGGAAGATTTCTGAATCAGTCTGATTTAATAAAGCTTTTATCCTCTGTTTCCGCGGATCCGGATGGCTTGAATATGGCAAAAGATGAGATTTTATTGGATGGAGGACAAGAATTTCCGGCCATGAGAAATATCATCAGCAATATTGCGGAAATGGATTTTTATAGCCGGGATGATCTGAATCGATGTATCGGAGTTTCACTCTGTCTTTTGGTGAATACCCAAGCAAGTGATTATAACTATGAGAATTATGAGCTTTCTTTGTCCGGGGTTCAAACTTATGCGGAGTCAGTTTCAAAGAAGCTCCTTGTCTTTTTAAGGAATAGAGAGGAATTAAAAGAAGTTCCGATCTTGTTAATGATCTATTCATTGAAGAGTGAAGATGACAGTCTGCCGGGTGTGATGATCAGCAAAGCATATTGTGAAGGGGAAAAATCAGATTTTGTTGATCTGAATGAAAAATGGAGGATCTTTCCTTCATCTGCCGCTCAAAGAGAAGATGAAGAGAATTCGATGCGGATCCAGATCCTGAAAGATGCAATATCTTCCTACACAAAAGAAACCGTGACGATCTTTGCGAAAGGACATTATATAGACGATGAAGCAGACTTATTGAATGTGACGGTTCAAACTTATAGTGGATCCTATCAGTTCAATCTGGGACTGGTTCAGCTCTTGGCTGAGCAATGTAATGAGTTTGGAAGTCTAAATTTGAAATTAAGGATTGAAATTCAATATTATGATGATGTAATATTTACTATATCTAAGCAAATGCAACAGGAAAAATGCACGATATTGGATTTAAGCTAGGAGGAATGATGATGAAAGATGAAGCTTATTTTAAACAGCTGGCCCATCAGTTGATGTTTGAACTCAGTGATGAAGAAGCCGCTGATATCAAAAAAGAGTTTGAAACCTTGAACAAGCAGCTGGAATTGCTTGAAAAAGTAGATACAGAAGGGGTGGAAGAAATGGTTTATCCATTTGAAACACCGACCGTTTTTTTGCGGGAAGATCAGGTTGAGAATGTGGTTACGGTTGAAGCTGCACTCAGCAATGTACACAAGAGCCGTGCAAGACACGTGCTTGTACCGAAGGTGGTGAAATAAGATGGCAACAATGTTGGATATGAAAAACATGAATGTTGAAGAGAATGTTTATGCGGCTTTAAAAAAGGCTCATGATGTTCAGGATAAGTTAAATGCGGTCGTTACATTTGTTGATCCGAAAGAGCAGTTGGAAACTTACAATAAAAATGGCCTGATGGCCGGAATTCCGATCGTGTTGAAAGATAATGTCTGTACAAAAGGAATTCAAACGACTGCCTCAAGCGGGATCCTTCAAGGCTATGTTCCGATTTATAATGCGCATATCGTGGATCGTTTAAAAGAGGCGGGAGCAATTTTGATTGCCAAGTCTTCAATGGATGAATTGGCAATGGGTGGTACCAATAAAACAGCCTATACCGGTCCGGTTCATAACCCTTATGATTTAAATCGTATTTCCGGTGGAAGTTCCGGCGGTTCTGCAGCTTTGGTCGCAGCAGGAGTCGTTCCTTTTGCGATTGGATCGGATACCGGAGATTCAGTCCGCAAACCGGCATCTTTCTGCGGTATCTGCGGAGTCAAGCCAACCTATGGCAGAATTTCCCGCTATGGAATCATCCCGTATTCAAGTTCATTGGACCATGTAGGATATTTTACCAGAAGTGTTCGTGATGCGGCGCTGGCTTTGGAGGTTTTGGCCGGAAGGGATGATCGGGATATGACCTCTTCCTTTGAACCGGTTCCTCATTATCTGGATCAAATCAAAGGCGAATTAAAGGGCAAAAAACTTGTTGTATTGAAAAATGTTGTGGATGTTATCGAAAATAAAGAAGTTCTGAATTGTTTTGAAAATCTTGTTGAAGAGATGAAAAAACAAGGGGCGGAAATTACCGAAGTGACTTTGAATGAAGATTTGATGAAAGCGATGCTTCCTACTTATTATTTGATTGCGAATTGTGAAGCAACAGCTAATCATTCCAATCTGGATGGACTTCGATTCGGCCTTCAAAAAGAGGGCGCTTCTTGCGAAGATGTCATGATTCAATCTAGAACGGAAGGTTTTGGATCTTTGATCAAAAAGCGTTTTGTCATCGGAAGCTATGGCTTGTTTGAAGAAAATCAGGATAAGCTGTTCCGTAAAGCACAGAAAGTTCGCCGTTTGATCGTTGAAGATCTGAAGCACGCTCTTGATGGGGCAGATGGAATCATTGCGCCGGCTAGCGGAAGTGTAGCACCGATGCTTGAAGAAAAGAATCAGGATGACTTGTCTGAAAGCTATTTGGTTGCAGAAAATCATATGGTTTTAGGCAATTTTTCGGGTTATCCAAGTGCTACGATTCCAATGGGAATAGCCGAGGGTCTGCCGATCGGCTTGAATATTACCTGTCATCCTTTTGAAGAAGGAAAGATGTTTGATATTTTAAGAGGCATCGAGCTGATCACCGGCTTGGAAGATATGAGTAAAGAGGAACTGTAATATGGAATATGAAGTAATTATCGGTATAGAGATTCATTGCGAATTAAAGACAAAAACCAAAATGTTTTCAAGCGCTCCGACTTCATTTGGAAAGACTGCAAACAGTTGTGTCAATGAAGTTGATCTGGGTCATCCGGGAACGATGCCATGTGTTAACAAGAATGCGGTCGAATATGCCATTATGGCTTGTACCGCGCTTCATCTTCAGATCGATCCGCTTGTCAAATTTGATCGTAAAAACTATTATTATTCCGATCTTCCGAAAGGATTTCAGATCACGCAGCAATTTCATCCGATCGGAAGAAATGGCTATGTAGATATTGAAGTCAATGGGGAAGAAAAGCGGATCCGTGTCAATCGTCTTCATATGGAAGAGGATACGGCAAAGCAGTTCCATACAAACAGCGGAACCATGATTGATTACAATCGTGCCGGAACCCCGCTTATTGAAATCGTATCAGAACCGGAACTTCGCAGCGGAAAAGAAGCTGCCGCCTATGTGGAAGCATTGAGAAGCATGCTTTATTATCTGGGTGTTTCTGATGTTAAAATGGAAGAAGGAAGCATGAGATGCGATGTTAATGTTTCGATTCGCCCTGTGGGTCAGAAGGAATTCAATACAAAGACGGAAATCAAAAACTTGAATTCTGTCAGCAATGTTCAAAAAGCAATCGATTACGAAGTGGAGCGTCAAAAAGAGATTTATGAAAATGGCGGAACTGTGATTCAGGAAA
>CAZUVT010000145.1:0-3906 GCA_964623925.1 uncultured Erysipelotrichaceae bacterium | reverse complement strand
GCTCTTCTCCATTATACCCGAATTCTGTCTTTTTGGCTATGCTGTTCTTTCTTTCCCCATACTCGCTGTATTCTACACTTTCTATCAGCTTCATCTTGGTGGAGAGGATCACGGCGACATTCCCTAAGCCGTCATAAGTCTAGTGGATGTCGGTCTTATCAAAGTCGATGACTCGGATAAGCAGATCGGCTTCATTGTACTCATAGCTCTTGATGACTTGTTTATCTTTAACTTCGATCTTATTTCCGTTGATCAAATCATTTTTTTCAAGATGATTCTTCCATATTTTGACAATATTTACAAAAAAAACAAGCCTAAGCTTGTTTTATTCTGATTCTTCTGACGATTCGGATGCTTCTTCCAGACGATAGACCTGGCGCACTTCCACATAATAGTCATCGCCTTCCTGATAAATATTCAGTTCCTGACCTTCTACCAGATAATTGGCAATTGCCTCTTCATCAAAGGTATACGATACCAAAGTTACCGCATTCATCGCTTCAAAGCGATCATCATCCGTCTGACTTAAGAGTGAATTCACAGAATTCAACAATTCAAACTCACTTGAAGCTTCTCTTACCAGTTTACTTTCAGGTGCTGTTTCGCTTGGCATCATCACATCATAAGCGGCTTCGGCATCCGGTCCGATTTCTTCATCTGCATCGTAAACAACCGGATCCTGACCCATTGAATAAACATCATTGAGCTGTTCATTCATTTCACCGTTGACTGCTTCTGTATTAATGCTGTTTTTATCTGCACTGATTGTTTTTGCAGCTGCACCGACACTCAAGAATAAGATCAAAAAACTGCTTACTAAAAAAAACGAGTGATTCTTGATTTTGCTTTTTTCGCTTGTAATCAATGATTTCTTTTTCTCCATCAATTTAGCGATCCTGCTTGTTTCAATATAGCGATACAACATATAGATCGCTATAAAAAGCAAAGTTATACAAAGCAGGTTCATAACAGTATGTCTCATATCAACACCTAGCTTTCTATCGATTTCAGGAATTCCTTTTTGAAGCTTCTGTTTACTTCAACTTCCTGATTATTTCTTAATGTTAAAATCAGTTTTCCATTAAATCCCGATGCAATTGCTTCAACCGAAGCAATATTCACGATTTCCGATTTGGAAATTCTGATAAACCCTAAAGGCTCCAGCTTTTCCAAGAGCTGATAAAGCTTTAAGGAAAAATCCACTCGTGTTCCTTGTATCTTTGTATAGACTTCGTTTCCATAAGCCTGAATCACATCGATATCCTTGATATCTATATTCACCACGCCGCGGTATGTTCTTCCCGGCAAGGTCGTCTTTTTAATCTGTGAAGAAAAAAGTATGCTCTCGCTTAAATCATCCAGCTGATCCATAGTAAAAACAATATTGATTTTATCTTCCTCGATATCCTCTTTGTTTGCACATAAAATGATCAGAGGACTGGCAGATTCTTCAACATTCAGTTTTTGTTTTATCCGCTTTTTGCTGATTTCGTCAAATTTGATTTTAAACACAGTGTTTCTCCCCTTAATTAAGGTCAAGGATATTGTACAGGATGCCTAAAAAAAGTGCAACCTCCTGAAAGTAAGTTGCACATAACAAGACTTAAGTTACATCGTTTTTTCAAAACAGTGACCGATAAACGATTTTCCTTGACCATTCATAAAATCAGTGGCGCTCATTTTCTTTTTGCCTTCCATCTGCAAGCAATCCACAAGCAGGATAGCTTTATTCATACTGATCACAAGCGCTTTATCCATCAGTCCGATCACCGTCCCGGATGGCTTATCAGACGCTTTGTTTAAATAGCGAACGGCATGAAATTTCATGCTTTTCCCATCGATGATCCCATGCCCCACCGGCCAGCTGATCAGTCCTCGTATCGTATTGTAAATTCGCAGCGGTTCCCATGCAAAATCGATGAATTCTTCTTCTTTGGAAATATTCCATGCAAAGGTAGCCGCCTCATGATCTTGAGGGATGCAAGAAGCAGTTCCATCAAAAATAGAAGGCAGTGTTTCATGCAGAAGCTTGGCTCCGGCATTCATGAGCTTATCATGCAAAATCTCCGTCGTATCAGTAAATTCAATCGGAACTTCGATCTTTGAAATCATATCGCCGGCATCCATTTTCTTAACCATTTTAACGATCGTGATGCCGCTTTTTTCTTCGCCGTTGATAATGGCTTTATGAATCGGCGCTCCACCCCGATATTTAGGAAGCAGTGATCCATGAACATTGATACATCCAAGCTTAGGTGCATTCAATACTGCATCCGGAATGAACTGTCCGTAAGCACAGGTCACGATCAGATCCAGATCAGCATCCAAGATCGGCTGATAATCATTTTTGATCGATTCCGGCTGAAATACCTCCAAATGATGTTCAAGCGCCAGCTTTTTTATTGGAGTCGGACTTAAAAGCTGCTGTCTTCCCACTTTTTTATCGGGTTGGGAAACAACTAAAACCAGATCGATATCTTCTTTTAACAATTGATTCAAAATACCGCATGCAAAATCCGGTGTTCCCATAAAACAAACTCTTTTTTTCATTCAGATCACTTCTTTCTGCGCTTTATTATAGCAAAAAAGAAATGAAGAATCAATTTTTGAATTCATAGACCAGATCGCCGATGAACTTGATCGAATCATGCACTGCTTGAATGACAAATCCGGACAGATCTTCTCCCAATCGTCCGGCAAAGTTTTCTTCTGTCTGATAAGTTACTTTTGCCGAACTGTTCATGTCAATGATTTCATGATTTGCGATCTGTTCTTCAAAACTTCGTATCCGATCTTCCAGGATATCCTCCCGGCTCAAAGAATTGAAACTGCTTCCAAGACATACTAAGACCAAGATAAAAAACACATCCACAATGATCCTTTTCATTCTATTCCTCCGCTCTTTAAAGCCTCTGTCAATACATCCAGACTGTTCAGGACTTCTTCTAAGGTATTGGTATCCGCTCCCAGTTCCAATAAGACCATATTTGGATCCATATCCTGATTATAAACAGCCTGTCTTTCAAAGACTGATCTCATTATACCCGGTTTTACCGCGTTGATTTTGTCGGTTAATGAAATGGAATGATTCATAACGGCAGATGCATTTTCACTATTCATTCCCACCACAAACATCATCTTGGCGTAACTCTTCCCGTTTTCATCCGTGAAGGTCACCGCTGATTTAGAAGCTGCATCGCGATGCAGATCGATCGTCAGATCAAATCCACCGTAATTTACAAAGGCTTCTTGAATAAATTGTCGAGAAATCAAATATAATTGATTGTAGTTATAGCCCTTTTTTTGAGCATCCAAAAGAAAATCATTTCCCTCTACCACAACATAGAATCCGGCCTCCTCCAGTTTTTTTGCCAGCACATAAGCTATTTCCCATACATTGCCTCCATCGGCATATTCTTCATACTGATGCGTACTGTAGATATAAATCGTCTGTTTCCGGGTATCTTTCAGTACCGGGACAAAGGGAACCGCCACTTTGATTTCCTCTTTTTCTTCATCACTCAAAAGCGAGATGGGCGGAGCGATCGCCAACTGCTTTTTCAAACTCTCCTGATTCATTTCAAGAGTCGGATTCAATAATTTAGCTAAAAGCTGCTTCGGTCCTTCATTCAATGTTTTTCCAAGTATTTCTGTAAATGAGATTGAATTCAAAATAAGAAAAATCAACATGATCTTACATAAGATCATAAGCTTTATCTTCAAAAAAATCCCTCCTGCTTTACTTTATGGCAAAACAGAAAGGATTATGTTAAAACTCTTCAAAGCGCTTATGAAGCGTATAATTGATCGTCTTGGATATGATTTCCGATAGATGCTTGATTTCTTCATCCATCTCTTTCGGTGTCACTACCATCTGATAAGATTCATTGACCTGAATGATTTTTT
>CAZUVT010000144.1:0-3939 GCA_964623925.1 uncultured Erysipelotrichaceae bacterium | reverse complement strand
CGGATCTTGCAGCAGTTCATCACATGCTTCCAAGATCAAATAGACATCTTTGGATTTGTTTTCAATCAGGTTAAGATTGGCCTTGATATTTTCTTGATCCGTCCCATCCAAAATAACAAGATTCGAATGATTCAATAGTTTATGCGTCTTCTCATTGGTGCTGATCAAAAGAACCCGTTTTTTTGTCCATTTCAAAATCTGCCACAAGAATGTATAAATCAAATCAGAAGTTTTATCGGCATACACCAAAAGTTCCTGAGTACAATTAAGGCAAAATGGGATAATTCTCTGGAATTCGGGATCATCCAGCTTTGCCAGCATCATCGGGATGTCCTTATCTATCTTGGATATAGCAGGAAGCGGATCATGCCAGCACATTTTCGGTTTGATCCGTGTTATTCTGTATGCATCACAAAGATTTTTAATAGCGACATCAAATTGTGTCTTCCCCTCTTTTTGTGCAACACTTTTTTCAATTTTTACCTGTCCTTGCAGATTTAAAATTCTTAACTTAGCTGTTTTTTCGTTGATGTACTCATCGGCGTAGATGTAGGGTGCCTGTGCTTCTATCAGCTCTTCTCCATATCCTGTTTCAAAAATAAATCGTCCGGCATTTTTGATCCAAGCCGCCTGATTGCTTTTGATCATTTCAAGACTGTCCTGAGAGCTCTGTACCTTCATGCAGATCTTGAATTTGGAATTACTCCATATCTGATCATTGACGATGCCGGCCGGTTTTTGTGTGGCAAGGATCAAATGGATCCCCAGACTTCTGCCGATTCTTGCTATCTTGATCAAATAATCCATAAAAGACGGAACTTGAGATTTTAATTCAGCAAATTCATCTACGATCAATAGCAGGTGACTGCACTGTGTTTTCAATTTATGGGCTTTGTATGCTTTCTGATAATCATAAATGTTCATAGACCCCTGCTTTAAAAGTTGCTTTGCCTCATTCATCAGATTTTGTCTGGTGATGAGTTCATGTTCCAACGATTTCTTGACTCGTTCGATTTCTTCCTGATTCAAATTTGTCAATACTCCGCTGATATGCGGCAATGCAAATCGATCGTTAACTAATGCCGCCGAAAGATCACCACCCTTAAAATCGAACAATAAGATGCTTAAAAGATCGCATGGATAATAAGAAGCGTAATTCAAGATCGTTGCCAGCAACAGCTGTGTTTTCCCGCTTCCTGTCATTCCGGCAATCAGACCGTGTGGTCCATGATAGCGCTCATGAATATCAAAATAAAGGATCTGATTCTTTTCTTTCATTCCCAATGGAATAATAAGAGATTCTTCAATTTTATTCCTGTTCCATTGTTTCAAGATCGATGAACTGCTTTTTAGAATAGGATTTAATGTAAAAAGATCCATTTCATCCGGTATTGCAATATCGTATCTTTCAGTATTCAAATCATTTGAAAGAAAACGCTGTATCTCTTTTGGATCCTTTATTTTAAAAAGCTCCTTTTGAAAAGAAATTCGTTTATTATCTATCCAACTCTGATTCTTTTGAAAATCTAGGATCTGATCCGCTTTTTTCGATATTTCTGCCATTTGTTGAATAAATCGGATCACAGAAACATCGTGATACCAAAAATCTGCTTCATTTAAAATCAGAACAATCTTTCTTCTTCCCTCAATCTTTTTCAAATAATAAATTCCCTCTTGAATCTGCATCGGATCACATAAAATGAAACGAAAAGAATCCTGATGCCAAAAATGCCGGCAATAATAAATAAAATTAAAGTTTTCTACTTGTTTCAAATCACAGATCAAAACCAGCAGCAAGGTACCCGGATCATAATTTACAACCAACTGAAGAATCAGATCCTGTGCCAAAACAATCTGTTCTTCTTGATTGGCAACTACATTTATTTCCTGATTTATGCTGCATAAAACAGGTGCATCTGAAATCTTTAAAGAACTCTTGCAGCAATACTCGTAAGCCATAAACAAGGGATCCTGTTTCTGATCATGCCTTACAGTTTCATAGGAAATTTTGAGGTGAGAGTCAACCGTTCCCTTTCCGATCCGCACAAAAACTTCTTCTAATGCAGAACGATTCCAACCTTCATTAGCTTCTTTCAACATTTCTATGCATTCCTTCGCATTCGGATAAGATCGCTCTAAGAATTCCTTTTGACGCTTCTTGATATCGACAATTTTCTGATCGACCTGATTCAAATAATCTAAATATAAATTCTCATATTCCTTCTTCTTTTGCATTGTATGATTTCTTTTCAACCGCTTTTGGATCAAGGGGAATATCACCATGGAAATCATCATGGCCATCGGATAGATCCATATTGATAGATCATGAGTTCTATGACTGGAAAAATTCAGCAAGATCGAAGCTATGATTAAGATCAGCGGTGAAAATTCAAGGATATTGGTTTCCTGATCCGCCCTATCCCTTTTTCTTGGTGCCTCGATTACTAAATTTTCTTCCCCTAATTCTTCCATCAGGATCCGTGAAGATCTGAATTCATCTTTTTTGATCTTCTTCAACGGATGAAACATCAGTTTCTCTGATTCTTTATTCAAACTTACCGGTCCGAATACGCATAGTGCATGGTTCAATATGAAGATTCGATATCGTTCAAAAGAGATACAGCTGAATAATTCTGCCTTTCTATTCAAAAAGAACTGTCCATCTAAAAATACTTCACTGAAACTACTGCTATTTGAAACGAAAATCTCCTCTTTTGAATACCGGATCAATATTTCAACCTCATCTACTTCAGATTCAATTAAAATATCGGTATTGCCACGATTGCCAATCGTCACTTTCTGTTTATACCCGACATTTATAGAGGTACAAAAAGATGGATCCATTTCAAAGAAGATCAAAAATAACGGTTCAAACCTGCGTTTATCAAAGGCTTGGATCTTGGTATTAAAAAATATTTTGTTCTCTCTGTCAAATCGGATGTTCTCATTGTCCTTTAGAAAACCATTCTCAATAAGTATCGGTAGATCATTAAGTACAAATTCCTGATTTCCAGTCCCTTTGATAAAACAGTCAAAACATCTTTCACGATAGATTGCTCTTACTAAGATCATGAACTTACCACGATTACGGCAGCACTGATCTGAACATCCTGATCTCTTGTTTTCACAAAGATTCGAGTGCTTCCTTCTTTAATTCCCTGAATCATTCCATTTTCATCAATACTTGCGATCGATTCATCCAAAGAACTGAAAATGAGGTCGGAATGACTCACATCAGGCGGAAGATTGGTGATGACGACTCTTTTTGTCTCTTGAACTTTTAGGCAGTATTGATAGGAATCGATATCCAGATACGAAGCAACATTCTTTTTCTTGGCCGGATTCCATGTACAATGGTCAACTGATTTAAAATTCTCAATATGCAGCTTTGTCTTATCAAAAAGCGGAGCATTATTCTCATTTAAAAGAGAGCGACTGAAAGTAAGACCGATCCTATATGCCAAAGTCTTGCTGCTGTTCATAGTAAGCTTTGCGATCCAATGAGCACTTAAATCGCCGCAAATCAAGATTTCCTGATCAGGATCAGAGTGAACCAGATCACTTAATAGATTTAAGGATCCCAGCCCAATTACGGCATCGCTTATCTGTCCAGCCGAATTCTTTAAATGACCGATCATGTTCAGTGCTGCCCCAATACCGAGATCAAAAGACAGATCGGCAAGAGACTGATTTGCCGCACTCAAAGAAGATTTGATTTGAAGCAGAGCTTTGAGCTTTGCATTGATATCGCAAGATGCATTTTTTACGACCTCATCTAAGATCCGGATCTTATTATTGACAATTTCAAAACCGATCAAACCGCTGCTGCTGACGGCTATGCTTACCTCCCCGTCTGCCGATAACTTTGCCTGAAGTAAAAGTTCAAGATTCAGAAAAGGCGCATTGGGAAGCGGAACCAGGACCTTGGCAATCGGAATG
>CAZUVT010000143.1:0-3947 GCA_964623925.1 uncultured Erysipelotrichaceae bacterium | reverse complement strand
AATATTAGCGGCCAGCGATGTATCTTTAACAAGTCCGATCAGAGTATTGCTTAGCGGTGGAAATGCCGTTCTCAATGCCTGCGGCAAAATGATGTGAAACATTGTTTGAGTATAAGTCAGACCCGCACAGTATCCGGCTTCCAGCTGTCCGATCGGCACGGATTCAATCGCTGCACGCACAGTTTCAGAAGCATAAGCTCCTGTATTGATTGAAAAAACAAGAATAGCTGACGGAATTGCATCAATTACGATTCCAAGTTTCGGCAGTCCGAAAAAAACCACATAAAGCTGAACAAGCAACGGAGTTCCACGGATGATCCAAACATAAAATCGAGCCAACTGTTTTAAAACTTTGATATTCGCAACCTGCACTAAGGCAGTCAATAAAGCCACGATCATTCCCAAAGCAAAGGAAACGATCGTTAATGGAATCGTTAGTTTTAATCCTGGTACTAGAATTTGCCAAAAGGAATCGATGAGTAGACCAATCATTCTTTCACTCATGATTGCATACCTTTTCCTATTCTTATTCTTTTGTTACATCAACGCCGAAGTATTTGATTGAAATTTCAGAAAGTTCTCCGCTTTCTCTCATTTCTTTCAGTGCTTCATTTACTGCTTTCAAGAACTTTTCATTTCCCTTCTTGACCGGAACAACAGAGCAAACTGTTGAATCAGATAAAGCAGCGACTTTTACTTCGGCTTCCGGATGATTTTTCATGTAATCACCGAATGCGGTTTCAGCATTTAATGTGCAATCTGCTCTTCCTGCCAACAGCAATTCAACTGACTGATTCATAGACTCAACCCCCACAACTTCTGCACCATAGCTTTCTGCCGTCGTTGTCCATGTACTAGCAAGATTCTGTGCTGATTTCTTACCGACGATATCATCAAAGCTCTTGATTTCTTCATTGTTTGCAGCGACAAGCAAAGCACCGTGAACATAAGTATATGGATCTGAAAAATCATATTTCAATGCTCTTTCTTCTGTCATATTGACTTCATTAATGACAACATCAATTCTTCCGGAATCCATGCTTGCAAACAACGAATCCCAATCTGATTCAACAAATTCAGCTTTAACACCCAATTTTTCTGCAAGTTTTGCGGCAACTTCCACATCAAATCCAACAAGATTGCCGGCTTCATCATGATAGCTGTTCGGAGAATAAGTACCTTCTGTTCCAATAACTAAAACTCCTTTTTCACGGATTTGATCCAGCAGATCTGTTTCTTCATTGGCTGATGACTTAGAAGATGAACTGCACCCTCCCATCATAACAAGCATAAGCAATCCGATAAGTATTGTTTTAAATCCTCTTTTTTTCATTTTTTTCCTCCTTTAATCTTTATTTCTTAGTTTCTATAAACGCATGGATTCCTTTTTCCAAGCGAGTCAATCCCTCCAGAATACGAGCTCTTGATGTTGCGGTATTCAAGCGTAAAAACGCTTTCCCACAAGCTCCATATTCTTCGCCCTCAGATAAGAATAATCCTGCATTCTCTTTTAAAAATTCTGCCAATTCTGTTGCATCCTCTGTAACTTTTCGACAATCGATCCATAAGAGATAGGTAGCATTGGATGAAATCACTTTCAGCATAGGCAAATGCTCTCCTACAAAATTACGGACAGTCTTCTTATTTTCAAAAAGATATTCCCGAAGTTCATCTAACCATGCTTCGGCTTTTGTAAAAGCTGCAATCGGTGCTTCTACCGCAAAGACATTCGGCTCAGCCACTTCATCTGTGTTAATTCCCCGCCATACCTTATGACGAAGCAATGGATTCGGAACGACAATGGCTGCAGTCTGCAATCCGGCAATGTTAAATGTTTTCGTTGGAGCAATACACATCACGCAATTTGCTGCACATTCTTCACTAACCGATGCGAACGGGACATATTCGCATCCGGGATCTGTCAGATCGCAATGGATCTCATCAGACAAGATTACGACATGATGCTTTTTTGCCAACTGGCCGATTTTAGCCAATTCCTCTCGACTCCAGATCTTGCCGACAGGATTATGAGGATTGCATAAGATCATGAGCGTCGTTTGCGGATCTGCCATCTTTGCTTCCAGATCGATAAAATCAATCTCATATTTTTCTCCATCAAATAATAACGGGCTTTCCAAAACCTTACGACCATTATTCAAAATCGAATTAAAGAAAATATTGTAGACCGGTGTTTGAATCAAAACATTCTCTGCCGGAGTAGTCAACTTTCTGACAATACTGGAAATTGCAGGAACGACACCGGTACAAAACATCAGCCAATCTTTATCGATTTCAAAATCATGGCGCTTTTTCCACCACATCTGATAAGCCCCATACCATCTGTCCGGAAGAACGGTATATCCAAATACCCCGTGTTCAGCTCGTTTCAAAATTGCTTCTCTGATTGCCGGTGCAGTCATGAAATCCATATCTGCCACCCACATCGGAAGTACATCTTCTCTAACATCCCATTTCAAGGAATTTGTATTACGCCGATTGATACTTTCATCAAAACTTGTTTTCATCTCAATTCTCCTTTCTTTATTGAATGTCATTATTATAAAGCATTCCTATTTTCTGTTCAATTTTTATGCTCAGGAAATCAACTCATATCTTATCCACAAAAAAACTCTCAATACAGATAACACGATAAGCTATATAATAAATCTGCATTAAGAGTCTTTCTCACTACAAAATCAAGTTTAATTGCGATTATTTCTTTTTCCGAAAATCTGAAGCACTCTCAAGAAAATATTGATAAAGTCGAGATAAAGCATAAATGCACCATACATACTGATCGTTGCAAGACCTTGCGTATTATTACTCATCTGATAATACGCATCTCTTAAGCGCTGAACATCAAAAATTGTAATTCCTAAGAATAATCCGATAACAACATAACATAAGACGGTATCAATAAACTCAACATTCATAAAGATATTTACAATAGAAACAACAATTGCAACAAACAGTCCTGCAAACAGCATCGGGGCATAACTTGTCATATCAACCTTTGTTGTTTTGCCGATTGCACACAAACATACGAATACAAATGCAGTATAGCCAAAAGCCATGAAAATCGTACCTAAATCATATAAAATTCCAATACTTGAAAAGGTAAGTCCTGTTAAAACCGCATAACCGAAATAATAAAGTGTTGTCTGAACCGGATTTAATCTTCTCAAAGCTCCGTGCATCGCCATACAAACAACTAATTCGGCAATGATCAATACCGGCATGATAAAACTATTTGAATAGATAAAATAGAAAAATCCCGTACTCAATGTCAAATAAGCAACCACAGCTGTGACCAATAAACCTACACCCATCCAGCCATATGTTCTTGTCATAAAACGGTTCAAATCATTTACTGATGAATAATTCTGTCCATCCATTACATTTCTTTCACTCATAAAACAACCTTCTTTCTATAAATTGATTAAATCCATTTTAGCACTCAACACAAATAAGTGCTAACAATATTATTATACCCAATTTCCCCTGATTGTCAAGCTATCCGTATGATTTCCATCTCAATTGAAATAAACATTCAATTCGAGGAATCTGATTTATTGCACTGTAATATTTTTGACCCATTTTTCCTTAGAAACCAACCAATATGCAAAACAAAGTTTCACTATATCAGTACATTGTCCGACAATGTATAAAAGAAGAATATTAATCGACGTTGTATAGGCTAAAGTCCCTACCAGAGGAAGATTGATCGTCCACATAAAGACTGAATCCATGAATAGAGTCGATTTTGTATCCCCACCTGCCCTCAGAACAAAATAGCATTCTGTATTTGCCATATAGATCCAAAATAAGACTCCTTCAACTCTTAAAAAGGATTCGGCAAGATTCAAACTCTGTTCGGAGATTTCATAAAAGCTCGGAATGATAAATGAAGAGGAAAACATCAATATTGCGAAGAAAAATGCCAATAC
>CAZUVT010000142.1:0-3959 GCA_964623925.1 uncultured Erysipelotrichaceae bacterium | reverse complement strand
GATCTGGGTGAGGAGCTCCTCGGTGGAGGGGCCTGCGGGTGCTTCGGGAGCGGGACCAACATACTTTTATTTCCTCCTGTAATGTGTCCTAATGATCCAAGAAAAGCGATTTTTCAAGGATTCGACAGATCCTAGATCAAAAGCTTTATTATGATAACATGAAATTGCTTTTATGACAAGGGATTTCACATCAAAATAACTGTTTTTTCATTGTTGCAGAATAAACCAGATTACCATTCATCCAGGTTTCCAAAACCTGAATCTCATTGATATGGAATGGATCGCAAATCATCGGATTCTCACTTAAAACAACAAAGTCTGCAAGCATTCCTTCTTTGATCTGTCCCTTGATATCTTCTTCAAAAGAGGCATGAGCACTGTTGATCGTAAAGGAATCGATTGCCTCTTTGACACTCATCGCCTGATCTTTGAGATAAGGTCCGATATGCTCTTTTAACGTGCTTCTCGTTATGGCACATTGAATTCCGCCTAAAACATTCGGCAATTCTACCGGACAATCGGATCCGTTGGAAACCCAAACTCCCTTATCCATCAAGGTCTTGAAGTTATAGCTTGTCGAAGCGAGTTCTTTTCCGACTCTTTCTTCAACGATCTTGATATCATAATCCAAAAAGATCGTCTGAGCATAGCAGTGAAGATTCAATCTTGCCATTCTTTCTAATTGATCAGGCCGGGTGATCTGACAGTGAACGATGCCATGACGATGATCTTCACGCGGATTCTCCTGTAAGGCCTTTTCAATCGCATTCATGACACGATCCAGAATTCCATCTCCGATCGAATGGATCGCCACCTGCATCCCCTTCGAATTGGCATAGCCGATCATCTCATCAAAAGTCTTTTGAGAATAGACAGGAATTCCGCAAGTGCTTTTATCATCGGCATAAGGTGCACTCATAAAGGCTGTTCTGGCACCCAATGAACCATCTCCCAGCATCTTTAAAGGGCCGAATTTGAACACTTCTGAGCCAACCCCTGTGTTATATCCTTCTTTAATAAATTCTTTCAAATCGTCTACATTTGTAAAATGGTTCTGTTCATAAACACGGACCGTCATTTTTCCTTCAGCTTCCAACTCATGATATGCTTCAATGACTTCATGATAATCCAAATAATGGAACACAACGAAATCATCGGTCTGCGAAGAAGTGACTCCATAGGAATTCAAATGATTCATCGCTGCCACCAGCATCTCTTTCAATTCTGAACGAGTTGGCTGTGGAAGCTTTGAATAGATCAGATTCAAAGCATTTTCGCGGAAAATGCCAAGCGGCTCTCCATTTTCATCGATATCAAAATGTCCGCCTTCAACCTGCGGTGTATCTCTTGTTATATGAAGCATTTCCAACGCCTTGGAATTGACGACACAGGCATGTCCGCATGCGCGAACGATGCAGATCGGATTATTCGGGGCAATATCATCCAGATCATAACGCGTCGGGAAACGATGTCCATCGCTGAAAAAATCATGATTCCATCCTCTTCCTCTCAGCCATTGTCCTTCTTCTACTTGTCGGGCCACCAGTTCAGAAGCGATATATTCTTTCATTTCTTTCAAAGAGGTCGTATGTTGAGCCAATTGCAGAGAATCCAATCCATATCCGTCATTCAAGACATGCATATGAGAATCATTGAACCCGGCACAGACAAATCGTCCATTCAAATCAATCAGTTCAGCATCCGCAAAGCGAGCCTGAAGTTCCTCTAAAGTTCCTACACCACAGAATTTACCGTTTTCAGTGGCAAAGGCCTCTACCATCTTCTCTCCGCTATAGATCTGACCATTATAATATAGTTTCATCCTTGTTTCCTCCTACTTATTCAAATCTTCATAAAACAGCACCGTATTCTCATCTGTCTTTCCGATTCCCATATAACGCGCCTTATAATCTTTCAGAAGCATGAAATATTTATTGGACAAAAGCAGAATGACAAAAACATTGACAAAAGTCGGAATCGCCGAGGTGATATCGACAAGAGTCCAAATAAATCCGGTATTGTGTGTTTTGACCAGATAGATCGTCCAAAGAAGACCCGGAAGCGAACGAATAATATAGAATATTTTGATCAAAGCTTTTGAGAATGCCGTTTCCTTCATGTTGATATGTTCAAGTATCGCCAAATAATACGTAAACCATCCACCGGAAGTCGTAACAGTGAAAACGATCATAATGAGTGCCAACAACATACTTCCGATTGAACCGAATCCCTGTGCAAAAGCATTCAACGCTAGTGCACCCCCTGTTGTTCCTCCTGTCCACATACCGCTCAGAATAACTGATAAAGCCGTAATCGTACAAACAATAAAGGTATCAAAGAAGACCTCAAAGGAACCCCACAATCCCTGCTCAACCGGATGTGTTGTATTTGCGGAAGCGTGGATCATCGGCGATGTACCCCAACCTGCTTCATTGGAATAAACCGAACGAGCCATACCGGTCTGAATGATCTGAGCCACTGCAGCACCGGCAAATCCGCCGATCGCCGCTGTTCCTGTAAAGGCATTTGTAAAAATCATGGCAAAAGCATTAGGAACTTGATTCAGGTTGACAAGAACCATCATAATTCCCATCAAAATATAGGCAATACTCATAAACGGAACCAATTTACTGAAAATAGAGGCGACTCCCTTGACACCATTAGCTGTAATCAAATAAGTGATCGATGCCAATAAGATACCGATTACGATCTCACCTTCTACAAAGTAATCTCCAAAATGGAGACCATCAAAATTAAATGCCCCAGCTACCACTTCGGATGCAGTCAAATTAGAAGAAGTGATAAAGAAGGTAGAGAAAATACCGATACCGAAAATGACTGCAAAGATCTTCCACTTTCCACCCCAGTGTTTCTCTTCGCCGAGACCTTTTTGCATATAATAGGTCGGTCCGCCATATTTTTCTCCCTTTTCATTTGTTTCACGATAATAACAGCCCAATGTGACCTCGACTTGTTTCAAGATCAACCCGAAACAGGCCGTGATCCACATCCACAATACCGCCCCCGGACCACCGGCTGCTACTGCAGTTGCAACGCCGGCAATGTTTCCAAATCCGACTGTACCGCCAACCGCTGTACAAATCGCTTCAAAGGGGGAAAGCATCTTTCCGTTTTTATCAGTACTGTTTTTTTCAGCAATACGACCCGCTGTTCTTTTCATGATCCAGCCAAAATGCAAGAATTGAAAAAATCCGGAACGTACTGTAAAATACAAACCTGTAATCAGCATCAATGCAATGAGTGGTACGCCCCAAAGAACACCGTTCAACCAATTTAAAAAATCAATCATAAGTATTTCTCCTCCTGTTTCCTCGCAATGCTTTGACAAACAAAAGAAAAGGACGACAGCACAAAGCAATCGTCCGAACATTCTATTCGATCAATAGCTCCTCCACTGTTGTTCAGTGAGAGTCCATGACATATTCTGTCATAGCCCAACTCAGGAATTTTGGTCAAATTCCCGGTTTCGGCGATTGATCCTTTCTTTCTGCTTCATGGGATGACCGTCCTCCACAGAAGTACTTTTATCAAACCGCGCCTCTATTGCAAGTTTTTTACGTTGAATATCATAGTCCTGATTCAACGATCTGTCAACTGTTTTCTTACCTTCTTTTTGGAAACCGGTATTACTTTTTCCAATTCCAAAATGATTTCTCTGCTGAACCTTCCATCATCGATATCCAAGATATAATGTTCCTTTGCCCCTTCATATGGATATCCGCACATCGCATTTTCCATCTTAATGCAGATACATTCTTCTTTTTTTACATAAACCGTATTATCACATACCAGTAGGATCGGTTTTTCATTGACATAGACCATGTACTCACCAAACATTTTTCGATAGCGGATCTCACCAATTCCATAAATCTGTTCGCAGACATAATTAATAAATTCAAGAGTTGTGTATTGAATCATTGGTTCAACAAAACTTTCGT
>CAZUVT010000141.1:0-4029 GCA_964623925.1 uncultured Erysipelotrichaceae bacterium | reverse complement strand
ACACCTATTTTGACTTCTTCTACAGTTCTGATCATCATTGGAATAATCGAGGAAGCTATCAGGGATATCTGGATATTTTAGCTTTGCTGGAAATTGATGAACTGCCAATAAGCATTGTGGATGAAATCTGCAATGATCAGAATATCTTTAATGGGACATTTTCTTCCAGAACAAGTTTTGCTTATCCCGGATCAATTATGTGTGCTTATCAGTTTAAAGATCTTATTGAAACGGAGGTTTCAAGTATTTCCGGTGATTACGGCCAGGAAGAAGCCCAAACTGTTTTTAATAAACCGATGTTTAAAGTGGCGAATATCGAGAACAGCAATACTTTTGCAGAAAGAAACAAAGAAGTTCTTCCGGAAGGGTATTATTATAATGAGGCGTATCCGGCTTATGGACCGCTTTCCGTTTTTGATTCTCATCAATCAGATAAAAAGTCGATCCTGATTATCGGGGATAGTTATATGGGGCCGATCCTGCCGCTTCTGGCTAATCATTTTGAGAAGATTTATGCGGTGAATCCAAGCGTATATCAGGAATTGACAGGGGAGTATTTTGATACCTATGAGTTCTTGAAGGATGTTGAAGTGGATGAAGTCTTGATTATGTATACGATTGAAAATTATTTTCATCCGGAAAGATACGGAGCTTTTGAAATTGTAAGGAAATAAAGAATATGGAACCTAAAGTAAGTGTAGTCGTACCTGTATACGGTGTTGAAAAGTATCTGAGAAAATGTCTGGATAGTCTTGTCAGTCAAACCTATCAGAATTTGGAAATCTTAGTTGTAAACGATGGCAGTCCCGATCGATGTCAGGAAATTATTGATGATTTTACATATCGATTTCCAAATAAAGTGATCGGATTGAAAAAAGAAAACGGTGGTTTATCAGATGCTAGAAATTTCGGATTGAATCATGCGAGCGGAGAATATTTGGGGTTTATCGACAGTGACGATTATGTAGAGAGTACAATGATTGAAAAAATGGTGCAATCGGCAGTAGACAATAACTCGGATCTCGTCATCTGTGATTTGGAGTATGTGTGGGAAGATGGAAGCAGAGAAGCTCAGCATATGAGTGGAATTCATTTTTTTAAGGATGAACCTTTAAAAAACTGCTTGTTTCTTTCGCCGCTATTCGCATGGAACAAATTATATCGCAAAGAATTCTTTATAGCGAGCGGACTGACTTATCCAAAGGGGCTTTGGTATGAAGATATTCCGGTAACGGTTCCGCTTTTTGCCATGGCAGAAAAGGTCAGTTATGTAAATGAAGTATTTATTCACTATCTGCAGCGCAAGAGTTCGATCATGGGATCCGGCTATGATCCGCGGATGTTTCACATCTTTACGGAATTGGAATCCGTCTATAAGACATTTGAAGATAAGAACTTACTGGATAAGTATCATGATGAGCTTGAGTATTTGTACATTGAACATTTTCTTGTGTTCGGAGCATTCCGCTTTTTAAGAACGGATCATTACAAAGAACTTTTAACGGAAGGATTTGCCTTGATCAACAAGAGATTTCCAAATTATAAAAAAAATAAATATATCGGAAGCTTTTCTAAAAAGAATCAGTTGTTTTTAAAAACATTATGTCCGATTACTTTTCCGATTTATAAAAAATATATAGAAAGCAGAGATAAAAAGCATGGTTAGTATCATTGTTCCGATTTACAATGTAGAAAAATATCTGAAGAGATGTCTTGAAAGTTTAGTCAATCAAACTTATAAAGAAATAGAAATCCTGTTGATCAATGATGGATCGACTGATCGATCTGCAGTAATTGCTCAGGAATATGCAGATAAGTATGAGTATGTCTTTTTGTTGGAAAAAAAGAACGGCGGTTTATCAGATGCCAGAAATTACGGATTGAAGCATGCTAAGGGGGAGTATGTGTCATTTATAGATAGTGATGACTGGATTGATCTTAGAATGATGGAAAAGATGATGGACCAGGCACATCAAACGAATGCCGATGTGATTTGTTGCGATATGGAATATGTTGATGATGATGGAAATCGGGAATATTCATCCGGTGGAGATTTTGATTTTGCCGTAGTAAAGGAATGTCCTGAAATGATTTCAATCAATAACAGCGCCTGTAATAAGATCTATCGCAGAAATCTGTTTGATCAGGTACTCTTTCCGATCGGGGATTGGTATGAGGATCTGGGAACAGTTCCGAAATTGATCTTTTTGTCTGAAAAGGTGGCCAAGGTTCATGAACCTCTTTATTTTTATTATCAAAGAACAGGTTCGATCTCTCACACAAAAAATGAAAAAGTTTTTGATATCTATAAATGTTTAAAAGATGTAAAAGAATTTATTGGAGAAAGAACGGAAGATGAGCGGGTTATCCGTGAAATCAATAAAATGTTTGTGATTCATGGTGCTGAATTAACGACGCTTCGTATTAAAGATTATTCGACGGATAGAGAAGAATTCCTTGAAAGAAATGTGGATTTGTTGGAAGAAAATTATCCGGACTGGTTCCATGATGAAATCATTAAACAGTATCCTTTTAAAAAGAGAGTTGTCTTTTTTCTGTTAAGAAAACGATGGTTCAAACTCTTGTTGAAATGTTTTAAATAAATCACAATTAAAATATTGAAGTTTATTTTAACTTTGTCTATAATGATAGTGATAGGAAAAGAGGTATGTTTATGGAAAAGGTTTTAGTAGAAATTTCAGCGCGTCATATTCATCTTTCAAGAGAACATGTAGAAGCACTATTTGGAGAAGGATACCAGTTGACATGTAAAAAAGAGCTTTCTCAGCCGGGACAGTTCGCTTGCAATGAAAAGGTTCTTGTCAAGGGGCCGAAAGGGGAATTGAACATGAGTGTTTTGGGTCCTGAGAGAAAGGCAACTCAGGTTGAAGTCAGCTTGACAGATGCCAGAACACTGGGAGTTACAGCGCTTGTCAGAGAATCAGGTGAACTGGACGGTACTGCCGGATGTACGTTGGTAGGACCGAAAGGAACGGTTGAAATTGCCGAAGGTGTTATTGCCGCTAAGCGTCATATTCATTTTACACCGGAAGATGCTGAGAAATATGGAATTAAAGATAAAGATGAAGTTTGTGTTAAAGTAGAGACAGATGGACGTAGCTTGACATTTGGTGATGTTGTATGCCGCGTTTCAAGCAGTTATGCTTTAGCTATGCATATTGATACAGATGAAGCCAATGCTGCCGGAATCAAGGGTTCTGCCATGGGCGAAGTTCTCGTATCAAAAGGATGCTGCTGCAAAGGATAAAAAAGAATATGTTGGAAAGAACCGGATTTTCGGTTCTTTTTTCATTTGATTTTCATATAACGAGATAAAATTCTGTTATAATAGAAAAGATTTGGAGGATTGACTATGATACGATTTAATGTTCCTTGTGTATTGGGATGTGAGAAGGAGTATCTGCAAGATGCGCTAGAGCGTCATTCATTAGGCGGAGATGGACTATATACAAAAAAATGCAATCAGCTTATGGAAGAGAAGTTTCATGCCAATAAGGTACATCTTACAACATCTTGCAGTACGGCGCTTGATGCTGCGGCATTACTGTGTGATCTAAAAGAGGGAGATGAAGTGATCCTGCCATCTTTTACTTTTCCTACATCTGCATCCAGCTTTGCGTTAAGAGGGGCAAAATGCGTATTTGTGGATATCCGTCCGGATACATTGAATATCGATGAAACAAAAATTGAAGCAGCTATTACAGAGCGGACAAAGGTCATCTGTGTCGTTCATTATGCCGGAGTTGCCTGTGAGATGGATACGATCATGGATATCGCAAGACGACATGATCTGCTTGTTGTAGAAGATGCAGCACAGGGAGTCATGTCTACCTATAAAGGACAGTATCTCGGTACGATCGGGGATTTCGGTTGTTACAGTTTTCATGAAACCAAGAATTATACTTCAGGCGAGGGAGGCGCTTTGATCATCAAAGATAAAAAGCACTTCTGTGATGCAGAAAATGTTTTGGATTGCGGAACCGATCGTCAAGGTTTTTTACGGGGAGA
>CAZUVT010000140.1:0-4035 GCA_964623925.1 uncultured Erysipelotrichaceae bacterium | reverse complement strand
TTCCTATTCACTCGCATGATATATCCGCCTTTCCGCGCTTCTATGCCGCCCACCAGATACCTCTCCGCGCTGGGCCAATGCGCCTGATCATTATATTTACCACATTTTTCTATTCTATTTATTCCCATATTCAGGAAAGCAGAAACCATTTATCTCATCGACGATTTCCTTGAATATCTTCTCATTTAATACGACAAGAAAACGATCATTTTTCAGTCTTCGAAGAACCATATTTTTGCTGTTAGCCCATTCGACGACCTGCTGACGGATCCTTGTATTGATCAAAGCAATCATCTGTTCCTCTTCGTACTGAACTGTTTCTTCATAATTATCTAAGTGGATCAGTCCCAAAACCACTTTAGAATATTCATAATCTTTTTCTAATCGATCCGTTTTGCTTATATCTTTAAAAAACAAAACCTGAGCATCTTCTTTACGCTGTACCTCATAAGTAGCTCCGTTAATTTCAACACGGATCTTTTCTGTATCTCCCTGGAACAGTTCATTGAGTTCCGGAAGCCACATCGTACTCTTTTTACCAATGCAATCGATTTCTCTTTCTTCAAACAATTCACTCATCCACGAAATCATATAATCTGCATCATAGGTTACGATTCCGATTTCACCAAAATCCAAGGCATCTTTCGCCTCTGATCCCAGAATCCTGGAAATATCAACGATCCGCTCTTCTGTTAAATGAAGAAAACAATAAGTAATAAAAGCCAGCATCGTTCCATTGATAATTGCTGCTATCAGAGGAAATAGGATGGCTGAAAAACCATAGAGATAGTAAAAGAAAACCAAAACAACGATTTCTATACCAAGATAACCGATTACTATTTTCTTTAAAATCTGATATTTATCCAACATTTTCATTTCCTCCTTTCATTTGCTGCAACAATTTTTGACGCATATCTGTCGTTATATAAAGAAATCCTAAAGCTCCGAGAAAAATCAGGGAATAAGGCAAAAGCACTAAGATCATCATGATTGCAAAGAGCATCTGCTGCTTTCTGCCGCTGACTCTCATTTTCAAAAGAAGCGCAACATATCCGGCACATACCAAAATCAAAAATCCGATTGATCCGAAGAAAGATACGATTCCCACCATCTTTTCACTCATATCAATTCTAAATACCAGCAGTAGACCCACTGCCATCAAAAAACTAACGTAGCCGATCCACTTAGGAATTTCAATTTCTATCACAGCTTTCATTTTCTGAACTGGCATTTTTAATCTTCTGAAGACAAAGACAGAAAGCAAGTGAAGAATCACACCTTCTAAAATTGCACTGAAAACGACTCCGGCAATAACCACTGCCGGAAGTACCCGTTCCAACAAAACCAGAGAAGCTTCGATCATTCCCTGCGATATGCCGCTCAGTCTCAGCATTTCCACGATCGTCTCTTTCATCATGATCACTTTTTCTGCCAGATCATATCCAAACACACCCGAAAATACAAAGATTGGGAAAATTTCTGCAATTAAAGCCGTGATCATTGTGATTAGCAAAAGCTTTAAATTATCCCAACCGCGCCGTGATCCCTCACCATATACCAAACCGCAGGCACAAGACGAAATTACATAAAAAACGGAAGTCATGGTAGAAATGATAAATGACAGAAAAATAACAGAAAAAGTGACCATCAATCCATTTTTATATCCATGCTTGGCAGTATAAATTGCAATCGGAATCGGCAAAAACCAAATGAAATAAACTTCCAAAAAACCGGCAAACTGACGGTTTAATACAAGAGCCATCCCCATTAATGCAATCATTACTGCGCCATCTGTAATTTTTCTCACATTATTATTCATCCAAGTCCCTCCTTTCAATAAAAGCGCAAAACCTCCATCATGAAATGACAGAGGTTCGTTTCTTTCTAGATTTTACTAGTCGTTAACGTATGGTAACAATGCCATTTGACGAGCGCGTTTAATAGCTGTTGCCAACATTCTTTGATATTTAGCGCGAGTTCCAGTAACACGGCGCGGAATAATCTTACCGTTTCCTGAAATAAATTTTTTCAACAATTCTACATCTTTGTAGTCAATTGATTCAATGTTATTCTTTGTGAAATAACATACTTTTTTACGACCCATGCGTTGTTTTTTGAATGCCATATTGGTAGATCTCCTTTCTAGAATGGCAGGTCATCTGAAGAAATATCTAAAGATGGTCCTACATTGAAATCATCATAGCTTGGTGCATCTGCAAAATAGCTATCCTGAATCGGGGCTGACTGCGATGCATTATTACCTCTTGCCTCTGATGAATTTCTTGATTCGAGTCTTTGTACTGAGTCACATACAACTTCAGTTACATAAACTCTTCTTCCATTGGCATCATCATAGTTTCGTGTCTGAATTCTTCCTTCCACTCCGATCAGGGTTCCTTTAGTAATATACTGCGCCATAAAATCAGCGGTTTGACCCCAGGCAACGCAACTGATAAAATCAGCCTGCTGTTCGCCATTTGCGGATTGAAAGCGTCTGTTGCATGCAATCGTAAAGGATGCAACGGATCTTCCTGATTGAGTTTTTCTTAATGAAACTTCTCTTGTAATTCTTCCTACTAGGACAACACGATTAATCATGATGATTCACCTCTTTTTTAGTCTTGTTTTACAATCATGAAACGGACAACGTTTCTGTTGATACGAGCCAAACGATCGAATTCTTTGATTCCTTCATTTGTAGCTTCAACAGTAGTTACAACATAGTAACCCTTGTTCATGAAATTGATACGATACGCGAATTCACGCATTCCCCATTCATCAACCTTGACGATATTACCGCTGTGATCAGTAATAATAGCGTGCAAAGAATCGATAAGTTCCTGACGTGCAGCATCATCTAGAGATGCATTCACGATGTACATGATTTCATATTTTTTCATTTCTGTACACCTCCTTGTGGACTATGGCTTATAACTCTTTCATATAAGCAAGGAATAAATATAGACATATCTACCCGTTGAATGATTATAACAAATTTTCTCATAAAAGTAAACTGAATTTATATGCAATTTCCGAAATCAAAACAGAATTTTCATTTCCCATTCTCAAGTTTCAGCACAATTCATTTTCATTTTTCTTGTACCCTCTTGCTTTGAAAGTGTATAATAATTCCAAAAAGGAATGATAAAATGAATCTTAAATGTCCGGTTTGCAAAGAACCTTTAATTAAAAATGAAAAAACCTTTCAATGTGCCAACAAGCATAGTTTTGATATTGCCCGGCAGGGATATGTCAACCTCATCCCTTCCAACAAGAAGCGATTCGGCGATAATAAAGGGTTGGTTGATGCACGTACTGCATTTCTTACCAAAGGATATTACCAAAATCTGCAAAAGCGTCTGAAAGAAATATGCCTGAAGATGGATCCCGATTCCCTTTTAGATTTAGGATGCGGTCAGGGCTATTATACCAATGCTTTGCAAGACCTTCTTCCTGATTGCAGTGTCATCGGGCTTGATCTCTCTAAAGAAGCAATCAAAACAGCTGCAAGAGCAAACAAGAAAGCACAATATTTGATCGCAAACAGTTTCAGTCTGCCAATCTTAGATGAAAGCATCGATTGCTGCACAAATATTTTCACCCCCATTGCCCTGGATGAAATCAAAAGAGTTTTGAAGCCCTCCGGAAAACTGATTGTTGTCTCTCCGGATCTCTATCATCTTTTTGAATTAAAAAAAGTCGTATATGAAAACCCATATCTCAATGAACCGCTGGAATTGAACGATCCTTCTCTCAAACTCATTCACAAAGAATCTTTAGCCAATACGGTTACCCTGACAAGCAATCAGGATATTCTAGCTCTTTTTTCGATGACGCCTTATTCTTATAAAACTTCTTATCAAGATAAAGAGAAACTGAATTCAATCCATGAATTGACTGTCCAAACACAATTTATCATTCAGATTTTTGAAAAGATCTAAACATATTTTCATAAATCACTTGAATACCATGATCTAAAAATAATAGATCGGCAATTCCGTTTCCTTTAATCAGATTTCCGCTAAACGTCCCATC
>CAZUVT010000139.1:0-4059 GCA_964623925.1 uncultured Erysipelotrichaceae bacterium | reverse complement strand
ACAAGCGGTCATGACAAACAAGAACGATTGCCTTATGGTAATACTTCAAATACCCTTCCATCCATTCCACCATTTCCAGATCCAGATGGTTGGTAGGCTCATCCAAAAGCAGAATATCCGGCTTACTCATCAAAAGGCGCACAAATGCCAGCCTTGTTCTTTGGCCACCGGAAAAAGTATTGATCGGCCGATGCATATCTTCTTCTTTAAAGCCGAATTTCGTAAAAACTGTCATGAGTTCCTGCTTGACATTATATCCATTCATGGCTTCAAATTTTTCTTGAAGGATCGAATATTTTTCTAATAATTCTTCGCTGTAATCTTCCGCCATTTTCGAGGAAACCTCATCCAAACGCTCCTTGAGCTCAAACACAGGCGCAAAGATCTTCATGAATTCTTCTTCCACTGTAATCGTATCATCATCAAATGTCGTCTGGGTCAGATACCCGATGGATGTATCTTTATTTTTATGGATTACCCCACTGTCTAATTCTTCTTCCTGCATGATCACTTTGAGCAACGTGGACTTTCCGCAGCCATTTCTTCCGACCACTGCGATTTTTTCATTTCCCTTTATTTCGAACTGAATATCTTCAAATACAGTATTCGTACCAAAAGACTTCGTTCCCTTACTGATTTGATAATTCATCACAGTCCCTCCTTTGCTTCAGCATTCCTTAATTATAGGAGAAAATGGATTCAAACACAAGAAAAAGAGGCTTTCACCTCTTTTAGAATTGTAAATTTTTCGGTGTACGGGCAAATGGAATAACATCTCGAATGTTCTGCATTCCGGTACAATACATGACCATTCTTTCAAATCCCAACCCAAATCCGGCATGCTTGACTCCGCCGTATTTGCGCAGATCCATATACCATTCCATTCCTTTTTCCGGCACATTCATTTCTGCCATGCGCTGTTTCAGGATATCTAAACGCTCTTCTCTTTGCGATCCGCCCACCAGCTCGCCTACATAAGGGACGAGTAAGTCAGCTGCCGCAACTGTTTTTCCATCATCGTTCAAGCGCATATAGAAGGCCTTGATCTCTTTTGGATAATCAGTCAGGAAAACAGGACCTTTAACAACTTCTTCACAGATGTAGCGTTCATGTTCAGACTGGAGATCCATTCCCCACTTGACCGGAACCGAGAACTTTACTTTTGCTTCTTTCAATTTCTCGATGGCTTCGGTATAAGGCATACGAACAAAATCACTGTTCTTGACATGATTCAATCTCTCAAGCAAGGTCTTATCAATAAACTGATTAAAGAATTTCATTTCTTCCGGACAGTTATCCAACACATATTCAATACAGTACTTGACCATATCTTCGATCAAGTCGCAATCATCTTCCAGATCCGCAAAAGCAATCTCCGGTTCGATCATCCAAAACTCTGCTGCATGTCTTGTCGTATTGGAATTTTCGGCTCTGAATGTCGGACCGAAAGTATATACATCTCTAAATGCCAAAGCATAGGCTTCTGCCTGAAGCTGACCTGAAACAGTCAAACACGCATGCTTTCCAAAGAAATCATCTTCATATTTGCCATCACTTCTGGTTGTAACCGTAAATACTTCTCCTGCTCCTTCTGCATCATTTCCTGTAATCAACGGTGTATTTACATAGATAAATCCCTGATTCTGGAAAAATTCATGAATCGCCATGGCCAAAGCTGAACGCACTCTAAATACCGCAGAGAACGTATTGGTTCTCGGACGAAGATGTCCCAGATCACGAAGATATTCATAGCTGTGACGTTTCTTCTGCAGTGGATACGTATTATCACAGGCTCCTTCCAATATAACTTCAGTGGCCTCAACTTCAAATGGCTGTTTATTTTCAGGCGTCAATTTGAATTTGCCGGTAACTGTAATGGCAGTGCCGACAAGATACTTGGAGACTTCGTCCTGATTTGTTAAAGATGAAGAATAAACGATCTGACAGTTCTTAAAATAAGTTCCATCATTCAATTCGATAAATCCGATGCTTCCGTTATTGCGGTTTGTTCGGATCCAACCTTGAAGTTGTACATATTCAATCTGGTCCTTTTCAATTGCAGTCCCTTCTTGAACAAGTTCGTAGCATTCTCGTACTGTCATAAATGTAAACATGTTTTCTTTCCTCCTAAAAAAATAAAACGTCCCCAATAAGGAACGTTATTTACGTGGTACCATCCTAATTCATATCCATGCGGATACCTTAGTTTAAGTTAACGCCGTTCTACGAGATCGCCTACTGTCATTTCTTCGATCCAGTTCAAAGAGTGTTCCTATTCCGATTTGTTTTGCTTAGTTCCAGCAACCCTAAGCTCTCTGTGAAAACTCTTCGGGTAGTTCTCTTATCATCACTATTTGCTTGTCTTTGAGTTTGTTTCAAAAATAATTTCCTGAATTGATGAAACGACATCAACCGGTTTGATTCGAATATTTTTCGGTGCTTTAATATGATCATGCGTAAAATCTACGATTCCGGTAATTCCTGCCTCAATAAGCTTATCCGCGGTTTCCTGAACATGATCTGAAATACAAAGTATCGCAATATGACAATTCGGCGGCATCTTTTCTTCAAGCTGCTCCATCGGATAAACAGGAATTGATGTTTTTCCGACTCCTTCCGGATTGATATCAAAAGCACAGGCGATTTCACCTACGACATGATTCCATCGATTATAATTCATCAAAGCTTTTCCCAGATTTCCGGCCCCGACCAAGATGATCTTTTCATCAAACCCGATTCCTAATTCCTCGGAAAAAATCTCAATCAATTTATCAACATCATAACCATATCCCTGCTTTCCAAGCGAACCGATAAAACTGAAATCTCTTCGAATCGTAGTCGATTCTATTCCGACATACTCAGAAAGTTCCTTAGACATGATCCGTGTAATTCCCATCGTCTTTAATTTTCTTAATGCCTTGAGATATACCGGATAACGCTGTAATGTCACCCTAGGCACTACTCTGTTGTTATTCATGCATCTATCACCTACTTCGCTAATTAGTATACACTATTTTATCCTTTTTGTGAAGATTAAAACATACTTAACATGCCAATTTTAGACTTATTTTCACAAAATTTTCATTCTTCTTCATTTAATTCCAAAGAAGGATCCGCCGATAAATCCAATGTTCCGAATAATCCTCTTTTAAATGCTACATGTCCAGCTGCCGCAATCATTGCTGCATTATCTGTAGTACACCATAGTGGCGGAATCGTACATTTTGTTTCCGGATACTCTTTCATCTTTTCCGATATCAGCGCTCTCAATCTGGAATTTGCGGAAACTCCGCCGGCTAAAACGAGATGCTTCGGATGAAACTCTTCGACTGCTTGAATCGTTTTTGAAACTAAGATATTAAGCGCGGTTTCCTGAAAACAATAAACAAGATCTGCCGCATCGATATCTCTTCCGTTTCTCTTTTCCCGATCGATCAACTGAATTACTGCCGATTTTAAACCGCTGAATGAAAAGTCAAATTCTTTCTCAGTTTTCGGAACCGGCAACTTATAATGCTCTTTTCCCTCTTTAGCCAGTTTATCGATTTCCGGTCCGCCGGGATAAGGGAGTCCCACGACTCGAGCCACCTTATCATAAGCTTCTCCGATTGCATCATCCTGCGTTGTTCCCAAGATTTCAAAAGACCATTCATCTTTCATCCAGACAAGTTCCGTATGTCCACCGGAAACCACTAATGCCAAAAGCGGAAATTCAAGCGGATCGATAAATTGATTGGCATAAATATGACCAATAATATGATGTACAGGAACCAGCGGTTTATTAAAATACCAGGACAATGTTTTAGCTGCTTGAACACCAACATGAAGACTGCCGATCAAACCCGGTCCCTGCGTCACGGCAACTGCATCGATTTCATCCATAGATAAGCCGGACTTTCTTACTGCTTCATCGATAACTACTGAAATATTTTCAATATGAATACGAGAAGCCACTTCAGGAACGACACCTCCGTATTTTTTATGAATATTGATCTGCGTGGATCCCCTATTTACTTCCCTTACCCGGCGTTGGGGACACCTGCTCCGGGCGGCGAAGCT
>CAZUVT010000138.1:0-4119 GCA_964623925.1 uncultured Erysipelotrichaceae bacterium | reverse complement strand
TTTGTGCTTGGATCGCCATCGTTCTTACTACGAATGTGCTGTTTTCCATCACGGCCGGTGAATAACTGAGCATTTTCAATTTTTCCGGCTTCAATTGCTTCGATAGCCATTTCGTAATCATAGACTTTACCAGTATTGGACTTAAATTCGCTTAAGTTTCCGTCTTCATTCTTACGAACTGCAACGAAGCGTTCCTTTGAAGTTTCTTTTTTAGCCATTTTTTTCGCCTCCTACTGATATTGTTGCCCAATGCAAAGGAATTATTCAGAGAACGATTTGAATTTAATGGAAAAAGATTTTTCTTTATAGAAAACTAAATGTGGTACATGCGATCAAAGTAGGATGCAAGCAAGGTGTCATTATATTCTGCACCGCCCTCAATGTTCTGGGATTTGAAAACAGGTGGAACGATTCCTTCTTCCAAGAGCAACTCTGCAGCACGGTAAACTGTCGCCTGGATCAATACCGCAGTTGTGATGGATGACATGCCGCATATTTTTGTGTCAAGACCATCCAAAGACAGCATGGAATCGCCTTCTTCAACACAGTTGTCTAAAACGACATCTCCATATTCATATAAGTTTTTGCCGCCTGAGTGCTTTGAAGTCAAATTGACAGTGGATTTCATAGAAGTGATTACGACGACTTTTGCGCCTTTTTTCTTTGATTCGATGGCAATCTCGATCGGAAGGGGATTTCTTCCGGAATTTGAAATTAAGACAACCACATCATTTTCTCTCACATCAACTTCTCTCATGAAACTGGTTCCGACACCTTCAATGCCTTCATAAGCTCCGCCTGCAGGTTCTCTGATCTGTTTGGTAGGAATGAACCCTCCGGCTCTGAAACATAGCTCGCTGGCTCCGGCTTGGGAATGTCCGGATCCAAATGCCTGAAGCATCCCTCCGTTTTTCAATGAATCAGCAAAAAGACGGGCCGCTTGTTCAATGTTCTCTTTTTGAGTGGTTTTGAGTTGATCGACTAAATCAACTACGCAGTCAAATACTTCGTTTTTCATACATATCCTCCTATAATGAATAAATTATCTAAACAAATAATATATCTTATGAATAAAAAGTCAATATTTTTTGAAGTTGGCAAAATCACATAAATTAGTTATAATAAAAGAGCAGGAGGGGTATTTATGTTTATATCTAGATTAAATGCAGCCAGAGACAGCTTGACTTCATCTGAAATCAAAATTGCTGACTATTTGACATCGCACTTGAGTGAAGAGGGAAATATTACCTCTCAGCAGCTTGCTAAGCAGATCGGAATCGGTCAATCTACAATAATCCGATTTTCCAAAAAGCTAGGGTATAGCAGCTTTAGAGATTTATTTGCTGATCTGGCATTAGCTCAGATTCAGGAAACGATGGAAGAAGAAATCGATATCAATGAATCTACAGAGATGACATTAAAGAAAGTGGCTCGGCAGTTTCAAAATAGCGTTGTATTGACTCAGCAGCATAATCGGGCTGAAAAGATCATTGCTGCGGCAGAAGTGCTTAAGACATCATCAAAAAATATTCTTTTTGGTATTGGAAGTTCCTGTTTATTTTCAGATTATTTATCAGATCAATTAATCAAGCTCGGAATTCCGTGTACAACCACCCGTAATGCGCATTCCCTTTATATGCTGATTGACAATGCGGATAAGGGAACTTCTGTGTTTTTGATTTCAGAGAGTGGAAAAACAGCGGAAGTGCTGAAAGCCGCACGATTGGCAAAATCGCGAGGGTTAACTGTTATTGCCATGACCCGCAGCAAGAAAAATCCATTGCATGAATTGGCAGATATCTTGCTGGAAACGATCTGTTTTGAAACGCAGACGAGGTTAAATGTTACAACGATGCGTTGCTCTCAATTGTATTTGATTGATTCGATTTATCTGTTGATCATGAAGAGTGATTTTGAAAAATATAACAGTCTTGTCAATCGAGCGGGGGAATTGGCTCAAAAATAAAAAGGTTGCATTCCTGAAAGAAGGGAATGCAATCTTTTTATTAAGAAAGGGGTATCATACAAATCTATGATAAACAGGATTAAAGGAGGTTCCCTGAAATAAATTGATCACAGGAATATTTCAAGGAGCTGATCATCATAAATGCGTATAAGTTAGTTGCGACTAACTTATAGTTTAATTATACTCTATAAAATGATTCAGTCAAGATATTTTTGATAAAAAACAGTTTCTGATCGTAAAATAATAAGTTTTTATTGACAATTGACAGACAGTAGAGTATAAATGAGATAGAAATACTGAGATCAGGACATGATACGGATGATTTGATCAGAGAGAAGTCTGGTTGGTGCAAAGGCTTTGAGAAGAATTCGATATTACCGCCTGTGAGTAGACTTTTGAAAAAGTTCCGTTTAATCAGCGTTAATGATTTCAAGGTGCATACATCCGTATGAATTAAGGTGGTACCGCGTAAGTTATTTGCGTCCTTTCAATAAGGGCGTTTTTTATTTGAAGGAGGAAAGAATATGATCAATATTAAAGAAAATGAACATCTTAGTATTAAAAATCACAGCTGTGCTCATTTAATGGCTCAGGCAATCAAGCATCTTTATCCGCATGCTTTATTCTGGGTAGGACCGGTTATTTCTGATGGATTTTACTATGATGTGGATTTAGGGGATGATGTCATCCGTGAAGAAGATCTTGCTAAAATCGAAAAGGAAATGAAAAAGATCTCAAAGGATGGAAAGCGGATCGTGAAGGAAGAGTTGACTAAGGAAGAAGCTTTGGCGATGTTTGCAGAAGATCCGTATAAATTGGATCTGATTTCCAGAATGGATGAAAATGAAACAGTTATTACTGCTTATCGTCAGGGAGATTATGTGGATCTTTGCCGCGGACCTCATGTTGAAACGGTAAAAGAATTGAAGTATTTTAAGCTTTTAAAATCATCCGGTGCTTATTGGAAAGGGGATTCCAACAATAAGATGCTGCAGAGGATCTATGGTATCTGCTTCGATACACAGGAAGAATTGGATGAGCATTTGAATCTTCTTGAAGAGGCTAAGAAAAGAGATCATAAGAAATTGGGAAAAGAACTTGATCTATTCATGATGAGCGAATATGGACCGGGATTCCCGTTCTTCTTGCCGAAAGGTATGATCTTAAGAAATATCCTTGAAAACTATTGGTATGAGGAGCATACGAAAGAAGGATATGAATTCATCAAAACTCCGATCATGATGAGCAAGGAGCTTTGGGAACTTTCAGGACACTGGGATAACTATAAGGAAAACATGTATACATCCATGATCGATGATCGTGAATTCTGCATTAAACCAATGAACTGTCCGGGAGGCATGCTTGTTTATAAGAATGGTCTTCACAGTTATAAAGATCTTCCGATCCGTTGCGGCGAATTAGGTCAAGTTCACCGCCATGAAGCGTCCGGAGCCTTGAATGGATTATTCAGAGTACGTACCTTTACACAGGATGATGCGCATATCTTCATGCGTGAAGATCAGATTGAAGAGGAAGTCATTCGTTTGATTAATTTTATTGACCGCGTTTATTCCGTATTCGGCTTGAAATATGATATTGAGCTTTCTACCAGACCGGAAGAAAAATATATCGGCGATATCGAGATCTGGAATAAATCAGAGGCTGCTTTGGAAGCTGCCTGTCATGCTGCCAATAAAGAGTGTAAGATCAATCCGGGAGATGGTGCTTTCTATGGTCCGAAGCTGGATTTCCATATTCAGGACAGTCTGGGAAGAGTTTGGCAGTGCGGTACGATCCAGTTGGATATGAATTTGCCTGAAAGATTTGATTTAACTTATATTGATTCCGATGGAAGCAAGAAGCGCCCGGTTATGTTGCACCGTGTTATCTTCGGCTCTATTGAACGCTTTATCGGTATTTTGATCGAACATTTCGGCGGAGCATTCCCGATGTGGCTGGCTCCGGTTCAAGTCAAGGTCATTCCGGTACACCATGAAAAACACTTGGAATATGCAAATGAAATCATGGATATGCTGAAAGCAAACAAGATTCGTGTTGAATTAGACGATCGAAATGAAAAACTCGGTTATCGTGTGCGTGAAGCTCAGCTTAAAAAGATTCCGGTGGAACTTGTCTTAGGAGACGGCGAGGTT
>CAZUVT010000137.1:0-4235 GCA_964623925.1 uncultured Erysipelotrichaceae bacterium | reverse complement strand
GGATATCGCTCAGGGCGTGAATCATGCCTTGGATGATGAGAAGGAAAACGGAGCGGGAGATCAGGGAATGATGTTCGGCTATGCAACAAGTGAAACAGAAGAATGCATGCCATTGACAGTCGTATTGGCAAATGATCTAACAAAAAGATTGACAAAAGTAAGAAAAGAAGGGATCCTATCTTATTTAAGACCGGATGGAAAAAGTCAGGTCACAGTTGAATTCCATGACGGGAAAGCGGCACGAGTCGATGCCGTGGTTGTTTCTTCCCAACATAGTGATGAAGTAGAGATCGATCAGTTGAGAAAAGAGATCATCGAAGAAGTGATCATGAAAAGCCAGGTTGCAAAATGGATGGATGAGAACACAAAGATTTATATCAATCCGACCGGAAGGTTTGTGATCGGCGGACCGGCAGGAGATACAGGACTTACAGGAAGAAAGATCATAGCGGATACTTACGGCGGTGTAGCAAGACATGGCGGCGGAGCCTTCTCCGGGAAAGATCCATCCAAAGTAGATCGCAGTGCAGCCTACATGGCAAGATATATAGCTAAAAATATTGTAGCCAATAAGATTGCCGAGAAGTGTGAGATCGAACTTAGCTATGCCATCGGAGTAGCGAGACCGGTCAGCATTTTTGTCGATACGTTCCAAACCGGAATCGCATCAGACAGTGAGATTTCAAAATGGGTGAGTGAGCAATTTGATCTGAGACCGAGTCGGATCATCGAGAAATTGAAGCTGAGAGAACAGCATTATCAGCCGACGGCATCTTACGGACATTTTGGAAGAAGTGAGTTGGGAGTATCGTGGGAAGAAGTCGATACGACATTGGCCGCAAACTTCCAAGCTTATTTGAATCGAAAATAAAAAAAACAGAAGTGTGATCGAATCGCGCTTCTGTTTTCTGTTATATGGATGGATCAAATACAAGATTTTTGAATTGTAGAAGTAAGAAGCGCAGAGATAAAGAGGAGAAAAAACAGTTTTTTTATGAAACTATTTAGAGAAAATTAAGAATATGCTATAATAAACAAAGTCAAAGGAGAAATTATGGATCAGTTATTGGAATTATACAAAGACATGGAGATTTCATCAGCAACGGGCAGTGCACTGTTTTTGATGCTGGGCTTCTGTTTTCTGGCACCGATTATCATTACGATTGTTGCAAAACTGAAATCAAAGGGAAAGATCCTTCCGCTTTTGATCGGGATCATCAGTTATTTTTTTCTTTCCCAAATCATCGTACCGGTGATCCATATTCTTTTTCTCTACTTTGATCATCCGATCAAGGTTTTCCTTGTGGAAAATTCTTTTGCCTATCTCATTTATTCAGCTGCTATTTTGGCCTTGGTTTTTGGATTCGGAAAATTTCTTTGTTTTAAACATCTGCTTAAAAATGGCGGTGAAGACAGAAGCGTATCCATGATGAGTGCTGTCGGTTATAGCAGTGCAGAAATGATCTTGGATGGCGGATTTTTGGCGCTATCGCTATTTTCCATAGCATCTTTGGTTGTATCCACATCTTTGGAATCCGTGCTTTTGGAAATCCCAAAAGAAACCTTGAACAATTACATTCCGATTTTTAATATGCTTTATTCATCTGCATCGAACATTTATCTCTTGATCGTTGAAAAGATAGCAGTTTTTATCATTCAGTTTTCCTGCTCCATTTTTATCTGTTTTTCAATTTTTGATATCAGGTACAAAAAATTGTTTGGTAATTCGATTGTCTTTCAGTTTATCGGAAATATGATCATCGTTTTATATGAAAGTCAGATCGTGAGCAGTTATCTTTTGATTCCAATATTACTGTTGTATTCGCTTGTACTTTTAAATGGCGCAATGAAGGTATACAGAAGTGGAAAAAAAGTTATTGCGGATGATGACTACAGCGAATATTTAGAAGAATATAAAAAAGAAAAACATGAAGAATAAGGGGATTCTATGCAACAGTATTTTTTAAAGAAGAAAATAAAAGAAAATGAAATTGAGCTGGATGGAGACATTGCCTTTCATATCCAAAAAGTGATGAGAATGAAAGCCAATACCCAAATTCGTCTGGTGGATGAAGAAAGCCGATGTTATCTGGCTGAAATCAATTATAGTCAGAATCGGGTAATCGCGAAAATTCTTTCGGAATTAGAAGAGTCTAGCGAAATGCATTGTCAAGTCACGTTGATCATGGGCCTGATACGTCAGGAAAAATGGGATCTGGTCCTGCAGAAATGCAGTGAATTAGGCGTAAAACGGATCATTCCGATGATCTCGTCGCGGAATGTCGTAAAAACCAAAGAGGAAAAGCTGGATAAAAAATTGGAACGCTGGAATAAGATCACGCAGGAGGCCTGTGAACAATGCAAGCGATTTGAGATTGCAGAAGTTTTGGCACCGATTAAACTGAATCAATGTGATCAGTATAAGAGCGAATTAAACCTGATCGCTTATGAAAACGCTGAAACAGCAAGCGAAGATATCCGTTCTTTGCTGAATAAGAATTGTACAAGCATCACGATCATCATCGGACCGGAAGGGGGATTTTCGCTAGAAGAAGTAAAGCGGGTCGAAGCGATGGGATTTCAGCGATGTTCTTTGGGGAAACGTATTTTAAGGGCAGAAACTGCAGCGATGTTTAGCTGTGCCATGGTGAATGCTCTTGTTGAATAAAGGAAGGAGGAGTCCGGATCATGAATACATTTGCAATTGCTACACTTGGCTGTAAGGTCAATGCTTATGAATCGGGAAGCTATTGCGAAGGAATGAAACAGGCCGGTTTTGTAGAAGTCGATTACAAAGAGAAAGCCGATGTCTATATCATCAATACATGTGCGGTAACCAATACGGCAGCTGCCAAATCAAGACAGAAGATCAATCAGGCTAAAAGGCAAAATCCGGATGCATTGATTTGTGTTGTCGGCTGTTATGTCCAGGTTGCTTCGGATCGCTTGAAGCAGGATGAACAGATTGATGTTTTGATCGGCGCCAGCGGGAAAAAGGATCTGGTTAAGCGGATTCTTGATTCTTTTAAAGAAAAAAAGAAACAGATTCAAATTGAAAATGTTCGAGAACAGGCCGAATTTGAAGATCTGCCATTGTCTACATTCGAACATAAGACGAGAGCTTTTCTTAAAATTCAAGATGGTTGTAATCAGTTCTGTACCTATTGTGTTATTCCATATGCCCGCGGCAAAGAGAGAAGCATGGATGAGGATCGGGCAATTGAGATTGCCAAAAAACTGGTAGAACACGGTCATCAGGAAATCGTCCTTTCCGGAGTGCATACAGGAAGATACGGAAGGGATAAAAATACGACTTTAGTTCATTTAATAAGAAGAATGTGCAATGAAATCAACGACTTAAAAAGAGTTCGCATTTCTTCAATCGAAATCGTAGAAATCAGTGATGAATTGATCGATTTAATGGCGGAAAATCCGAAGATCGCCAAGCATTTCCATATTCCGCTTCAATCAGGTTCGGATGAGACGCTTAAGCGGATGCATCGTCCCTATACGACGAAAGAATTTCTTTCCCGCGTAAATGAAATCAGAAATCGGATCCCGGATATCTCGATCAGTACCGATCTGATCGTAGGATTTCCGATGGAAAGCGAAGAGGAATTCCAAGAAACGCTTGATTTCTTAAATGAAATCAAATTCAGTTTTATTCATGTATTTCCATTTTCTTCTAAGGAGGGAACACCGGCTTTTTCGATGAAAGGGCAGGTTGATGAAAAAACCAAGAAAAAACGTGCTGCTCTTGTTGGTAAACGATCACAACAAGGGTATCATGAATATATGAGATCGTTTGTTGGTCAAGAGATGGATGTGTTGATCGAAACGATTGATGATGAAGGACAAAGTCATGGGCATACCAGTGAATATATTCCAATTGTGATCATGGACAGGCTTAAGCCGAATTCCATGATTAAAGCAATCGGTTCCTATATGAAAGAAAATGAACTTTGTGCAAAGGTGAAGGAGTGAAATTATGCTTTTATCTAAATTATTTGAAAAAGCCCCGGAAATTGAAATTGAAAACCTCATGGTCAATTCTCAGGATCATGCGGAAAATTCAATCTTCTTCTGTGTAAAGGGCATGCTTCATGATGGTCATTCCTATATTAAACAGGCGATCGCTCATGGTGCGGTATGTATTGTTCATAGTGATGATCTGGAAGAATTAGATCCGAATATCGTCTACATAAAAGTAAAGAATGTGGTTTCGGTTATGAATC
>CAZUVT010000136.1:0-4287 GCA_964623925.1 uncultured Erysipelotrichaceae bacterium | reverse complement strand
TAGCTGCATACGTATCATCCTCCTCGGAATAAGCAAAGGCTCCCATGCGATCGAATCTCTGAGTTTTTACAAATTCAAGAAGTTCCTTAAATTCTTCTTCTCCTTCCCCCGGGAATCCTACCATAAGAGTAGTACGGATTTTAAGTTCCGGCACCCGTTCACGCATCTTCTTGAGAAGATCAATCGTGAGGAACAGACCACGATTCTGATGGTCACTCATGATATCATTCTTGTTGAAAAGCGCAAGAAAAGAACGATTACGCTCGAGTCCGGGCATATAGTAGCCGATTTGGCACAGGGAGGATATATCCGTCATGACAATACTTAGAAATTTTGTACGGCATGTTCGTGACGGGTTCATCAGTGTCGCCCGTCATGCTGCCATGTCGCTTTCAAGTGCATCGGCTGTTACACTGACTTTGCTTTTGATTGCCATCTTTTTAGTTCTGTCCATTAATATTAATTCTGTCACCAGCAATGTTGAATCAACAGTAAATATTGCTGCTTATGTGGATTGGAATTATGAAGGCGATGCGGCGATTCAGCAGATCAAAACCAAAATCGAAAAAATCGATGGAGTTGCCAATGTGATTTTTTCTGATAAAGATACAGAATTGAATACGGTTATCAAATCAATGGCCAGTGAAGAAACAAGAGCGGTTATGGAAGAATATCGGGGGGAAAACAATCCGCTTCATGATGTTTTCATTGTGGAAGTCAGCGATGGAAGCAAGATTGCTGCCGTCACGGCATCCATTACTGCCATTGAGGGGATCGATAGCGCTGATTATGGCGGAGATTCAACCTTGATGCTGATGAATGTATTGGATCATATTCGTATCGGAGTGGTTATTTTGGTTGCCGCACTAAGCTTTTTAGCTATTTTCTTGATTTCGAATACGATTAAGCTGACGATTCAGGCTCGTGTAAAAGAAATTGCCATTATGCGTCAGGTCGGTGCAACAAACGGCTATATCCGTGCACCGTTTGTTATCGAAGGAATGATTATCGGGGCATTGGGAGCAGTCGTACCGATTTTTGTGACGATATTTGGATATATTTGGATCTATCAGGAAACAGGAGGATTTTTCCTGACAAGAATGTTTGCCATGATGCCGCCTCATCCGACAGTTCTTTATATCGCTTTGATCCTGCTGGGCATCGGAGTTGTCGTCGGATTGATCGGTAGCTTTATGAGCGTAACAAAATATTTGAGGTGGAAACGATGAAAAAGGGAATAACGTTGCTTTTGTCCCTCAGCTTTATCCTTATGATTTTTCAACCGATTCAAATCATTGAAGCGGTGGAATTCACGGAAGAGAATGAAAGTGAATATCTGGCGATGTGTACGATGGGGAATCTGAATGAAGAACAGACTGCCATTTGCGGACAATTTCAAAGCTGGCTTTCTACTCAATCTGCAGATAAGCAAAGAGCGGCCAATGAATTGAATGCCCGGATCACAGAAATGAAGAAAGACTTGACAAAATATCTGAATCAGCTTCAGACGATCAATTCACAGATTTCAGCATTAGAAGAAGAAGTGGCAACTATTGAAGTGCAAATTGAAGAGATTGAAGCGCAGATACAGGAAAAAGAGCGGGAAATTCAGCAGAAAGAAGAAGAAATCAAAGTTAAAGAAGAGGAAATCGAAGAGTTGAAAGAAAAGATTCGCGATCGTATGATTGAAAATCAGAAAGCTCTTCATAACAATTCTTTCTTGAGCTTTCTGATGGGAGCGTCTGATTTCAGCAAGCTTTCCCGTATCATCAAGGCAATTGAAGATATCACCAATTATGATGATAGGCTGATCACGGAATTAAATAACATGATCAATCGTTTGAATGAAATTATAGAAGAACTTAATAAAGCAAAAGAAGATCTGGCAGCCATGAAAGAAGAGCTGAGACTTCAAAAAGAAGAGGTCGAGGCAAAAAAGGCTGAGTTGATGGTTAAAAGGGCAGAAGTGAATGCTGCAAAGACCCTTGTCGAACAGCAGGAGGCGGAACTGGAAGCTCAATTGGCAACGATTGCTGCAGATCTGGATAATACGAAAGCCATGATGAGAGAATTGGCGGATGCCTTGAACAATATCCCATCATCCAGCGGCTTTACGGTTCCTATCTCCGGAAGATGGTATAAATCTGCAGGAACTTGGGCTTATGCCAGCGGCGGAACTCATTTGGGAATGGATTTTGCCGCCAGTGTCGGAACTCCGGTATTAGCTGCCGGAAACGGAGTCATCTTAGGCAGTTATAACGCATGCCCGACAACCGGAGGTTTGGGAAATCGCTGTGGTTATCCGGGATCCGCCATGGGTGGAAATCAGATCTACCTTGTCACCAATATCAATGGTACGACCTATGTCATTAAATACTGCCATTTACAGAAAGATTCTCCGATAGCGAAAGGAACGATCGTCACGGCAGGGGATGTGATCGCAGCAGTCGGAAGTTCCGGAAACTCGTCAGGACCGCACTTGCATTTTGAAATTTTCAAGGTAGGTACGATGTCGATCTATGATTATGTTGAATCATGGGGTGGCGGATTTGATTTCGGCGCAGGATGGAGCAGCGCGAATAGGCCATGTTCATCTTATTCGGCTCCATGTCGATTGAGACCGGAAGATGTGTACGGTTTCTAAAGACATAATGCAGTTGAAAAAGCGATTCAAAGAAGATTTGAGTCGCTTTTGATTCCTTGAATGGAATCAGGTTTTCATAATAAACTAAAGAAGAGGGTCTGGATGAAATATGTTATCTCGACTCTTTTCATGATTTATGTTAGAATAATTAAACGAGGTAAAAGTTCATGGAAGATAAGAAAACTGTAACGGTCAAACTTGAAAAGCATTTATGGCCGGATGAAATTGAAGAGAGAAAAAATAAACGAAGCAAATCGGCAGTCAAAGCTGTCGTTATTTTAATGATACTTATTTCTTTTGGTATAGGATATGGATTGGGAAACAAGAAACCGGAAAAATCCATGGTTGCCTCGGTTACAACAACCAAGCAGGATTCTTTTTCTTATACAAAATTAAAGCTTGTCAACAACATTCTTGTTAAAGATTGGTATTTTGGTGAAAACAGCGACGAGTTTAATGAAAGTTTGGTGGAAAAGGCAATCGTCGGCATGGTAAATAATGAGACGGATATTCATACCAGTTATATGACTAAAGAAGAAACAGAGAATTTTACAACCAGTATCGATATGGGCTTTGTGGGGATCGGTGTTCAGTTTACAACAGCTGAAAATATGAATATGGTTACCCGTGTCTTTGCGGATTCTCCTGCAGAAAAAGCCGGGGTACAAGCCGGGGATATCATCTATAAAGTTGATGGCATCGTAGTGGAAGATGTTAGCAGCGATGAGATTGCTTCCCTTGTAAAAGGAGAAGAAGGATCTCATGTCAAGATTACTTTTTTGCGTCAGAATCAGGAAGTGGAATTGGATATTATAAGAGGCAAGGTTGAAAACAGCGCATATGGAGAAATGATCAGTGATGATATCGGCTATCTTGAAATTTATCAGTTCGGAAGTACGACCTCAACGGTAATCAAATCTTACCTTGACACTCTGACAGAACAGGGGATGCGCAAATTGATTATTGATCTACGTGATAACGGCGGAGGATATCTTTTGGCTCTGGTGGATATTGCCAGCTTCTTCTTGCCGAAAGATACCGTATGTATTCAGCAGGAATATCGGGATGGAACAAGGGAAGTTTCAAAAACGATTGGTGGAAATTATGAAAATATCGATCAGATCGTCATTCTGATCAATGGAAATACAGCCAGTGCCTCAGAAGTATTGACCATGGCATTAAAGGAACAGCGAAATGATGTCACCATCGTAGGAACGACTTCTTATGGAAAAGGGACAGTTCAGGTAAGCCGTCCGTTTACAGATGGAACGACCTTAAAATATACGACCAGCCGCTGGCTGACGCCGCTGGGCAATTGGGTTAATGGCGTCGGAATCATTCCGGATGAAGAGATATCTTTACATGAAATATTATATAATGCTGTCTATACCTTCCCGGAAGATACGACTTTTGAAGCAGATGAAGTAAGTGAATTCGTTCGTATTGCTCAGTTGTCCTTGGATATGCTGGGATATGATGTGAATAGAACAGACGGATATTTTGATTCTTCTACACTCCATTCTTTGATTTCCTTCCAAAAGAGAATCAATTTGGATAATGTGAGAGTTTTGGATGAGGATACTTATGAAGCCGTTAACTCCAGAGGATCAATGGAATGGTTCTTTAACAAGGAAATCTATGAT
>CAZUVT010000135.1:0-4321 GCA_964623925.1 uncultured Erysipelotrichaceae bacterium | reverse complement strand
ATCTATTTGGCTTCTAAATTCCTCAAATACAATAATGTTTTGACCTTCATAGTCATCAAATGGGTGTATATAATCACTAATTGAGTAAACATCTTCATATCCATATTTATCAAAAATGCTTCGTGTTTTTCCTGTGCCTGTTTTTCCCCATTGATAAATGACTTCTACATTTCTATTAATATTTTTAAATTTATCAAATAAGAAAGATTGTTTATACTCTTTAAGACTTTTCATTATACTTATTAAATGAGGATATTCTTTTATAACATCGTTAACACTATTCCCATCTTCAAGCATTTCAATAGCTTTTGCGTGGTCTGTTCGCTTACCTTGATGTTCTTCTGGAATTTCGCCGAATTCTTCAAAGGTATCTTTTAAGTTAGTTTCTGACTTATCAGTATCAGCATGTTTTCCCTCTTTTCGAATATAATCACGATTTTCAAGAGCTGTACCTTTAGCACATTCAATGTGAGCAGGCGGAAACATGTTTTTAATGGTTTCAAAAGTCCTTGATTCCTTATAGTGCATATATAAATGTGTATGATACGTTTCTTCTTTAGTTCCTATTTCATCACACATACACCAATAAGTTAGTCCTTTTAATTGTGAAAGTGTATTCTTTATTTCGTCGTGGTTAAGGTTATGGTCTTTTGGATTGTTAATAGTGATTTGCCATTTTCTACTCTTTAGATTACTCATAGCAAGTACCTCTTAACCCCAAACCACAGAAGTCGCCTAAAGGTAATACTAACTTTAGGCGTTCCTCTTTTTCCAGTTTTCCACCGCCATTCGTGCGGTGGAATACACCGCAAAGATTTGATTTTTGCTTATATAATTGAGCCATATAAAAAACCCCTCCTATCCTAATTTAAATTTGCGAAATACAAGGGGTTATGATATAATTCTAATACCTCTTGTATATGTTAATTACCCCACCGTAATTGTATATTATACAGGGAGTATGGTTAGTAACTCGTGAATCCGCCAAGATTAGAACGAGTTACTTTTTTTATTTGTCTTTTAAAATTTCGTCTGCGCACTTTTCGCCAGCTTCAATACTTTTAGTAAAGCTCTGTGCAAATACATTACCATTTTGTGCCGTTGTTTGAATTGTACCCAATAGTTGACCGAGTGCTGTAGGATCGCTGAATAGTCCCCATGCTTGTTCCCATGAAAATACGGCTTGACCTATCATCATGGAACAGGCTTGAGCTTTTGTGACTCCCATTCTACTTGATAATGTTTCAAGACGGGAATCTATGTCTTCAGGAAGAGAAATTGTAAGTCTTACTTTTTTTTGCTTTGTTTTTTCTTCGGGATTAGCAACTACCCTATTACTTTCCTTTTTGCTCATTTTTATTACTATTTCCTCCAAATTTAGTATATATCATTTTTATTCATTTTGCAACAATTATTTTTATTTTTATGCAAATTGCATAAACTTATGAGAAATTCTTGAGAAGAATTTTGAGAAGATTTTTAATGATTTTGTCGAAATTTACTTAATTCAAGTGCATAAAAAGCCTTTTATATTGATAAACAATGAAATCTAATGATTTTTAATAGTCCCCCCTAAGCTCCACCAAATAGCAATCAAGCCTGATGATAAGGCTTTTTTTATTGCTTGAAAAGAAAAAGCTGTATGAAATAAGCAATCATACAGCTTGATTTGTTTATAAGAACTTTTTTTATTCTTTTGGCAAAGCAAGATTCAAAACGATTCCAATTGTTGCCGCAAGTGCTGTTCCGGATAAAGTAACGATATTGCCGATTGGAAGAAGTGCTCCGCCCAAACCAATAACAAGCATCGCTGAAGCGATGATCAGATTGCGTTGTTTTGAGAAGTCCACCTGATTATCAACCAAAACGCGAAGACCATTGGATGCGATAACACCATAAAGGATGATCGACATACCGCCTAAAACTGCCGTCGGAATCGTATTGATGATTTCTGATACGATCGGGAGGCAAGACAACAGGATTGCAATGCAGGCTGCTCCGCATGTAACATAAATGGAAGCAATGCGTGTCATACCGATAACACCTGTATTTTCACCGTAAGTCGTATTAGCCGGTCCACCTAAAAGAGCTGAAATCGAAGTCGCAATTCCATCCCCCATCAAGGTACGATCCAATCCCGGATCCTTTAAGAAGTTCTTGCCGCAAATCTTTCCAAGAACGGTATGATCTCCGATGTGTTCTGCGATCGTCACCAATGCAACCGGTAAAATTGCCATTGTTTCCGGGCCAAAATAGAAGTGATATGAATCAAACCATGGTGTCTCAAACGGAAGGATGAAATCCGGAAGTCCTACCCATTTTCCTGATTCGACCAAAGCTGAAACAGAACTGAAATCAACAACCCCCAATACACAGGCAAAGACGTATCCTGCAACGATTCCGCAAAGGAATGGAATAATACGGAAGAATCCCTTTGCCTTGGTCGAGAAAATCGCCGTTACAGCAAATGTAAATAAAGCAATCAGCATATTTTTCCAATCTCCGCCTTCAACAAATCCGGCATTGGAAATAGCACTGGATGCCAGACCCAATCCGATAACCGCAATCATCGGTCCGATAACGATTGGCGGCAACAGCTTATCAATCCAATCTTTTCCAATCACTTTAACAACTAAAGCAACCAAAACATAAATCAATCCAACTAAGATCAATCCTGTCTGAGCAGCGCTTTTATCTCCGCCCATTGCACCACAGGCAATCACAACTGCTGTGATATACGCGAATGAAGATCCCAAATAAACCGGAACTTTAAATTTTGTAATAACAGCATAGATCAAAGTTCCAAGTCCGGATGCAAATAAAGCAACGGAGATCGGATATCCGGTCAAAATCGGAACTAAGATCGTTGCACCAAACATGGCAAAGACATGCTGGAATGACAGCAGTGCCCACTTTCCAGGGGCTGGTCGTTCATGAACATCAAGTTCAAGTTCTACTTTTTGTGACATAATGTCTCCCTTCCGGGCCAAATAAAAGGCCCTTTCTATGCAAAAGGACCCTCAAATTTCTTGTGTCTACTCTTCGCCTTATCGATTTCTCTGAATCAATTTAAAGGACCTCAGCAAAATCATTATATCTCAATTTCAAAGAAGAAACAAATCTTTTTTTGAAATTTGTTAATTTTTAAGCAACTTTCTGAATTGTTACCCCTTTCAAAGATCTAACGGTATTCGATTATTTAAACTAAAGTTAACATCAAATTTCATTTGTTTATACTTTTATCACAATTTTTTCTAAAAAGTTTCTTCCTGTGTTAAAATATACACAGAGGTGAAGAACTATGGATAACAAGATCAGGCACATACTTTTTAGCACATTAAGTGTTATGATCTCTTTTATGTTCTTTATGGCCATTAATCCGGCTCTTGAAACTCTGGAAAATAACGCATCCTTGCCTAAGGATATCAACGAATCAGGGTATTTGATCCAAGATTTAAAACAAGAACAAGACAGCGAATCCGTTTCCTTTACGATCAAGGATATCCCTGATCATGCCTTATTAGCTCTGACGATCAATGATATGTCCAGCTATATTCCCGAGCTTGTTCTGACTGTAAACGGAGTAGAAATTTATTCTTATAATGAAACAGAAAGATTTGATCGCATTCACATCATTGAAATCGATCCTCAATTAATACAGGACAATCAAATCATTATTGAAATCGATACAAAAGGATGGCAGCATCGTTCCTCTGAAATCATCTCTCAGAAAAGAAATGCCCCGATTAAAATCATCTTAAGTTCACCTACTCTGGCTCACAAAATTCAAACCATCTGGTTTTCAATCATGTTCGCATTGATCGGTATCGCCTTGATGATCATAATAAGCTGTATCCCGATCGTCCTCAATCGGCCACAGGAGACCAACTTCTTATTCCTAATCATTTTGGCCTGTGTTCGTATCTTCTGTATGGCCATGGATGTTTCCATGATCTCACTTTCTATGAAAAGTTATTATTTTCTACGTCACGCCATTGTTGTTCTCCCATCGATCTTAAATACGGCAGTAGGTCTTTGGCTTCTATGCGATCATACAAAACGAGTCAATACCCGCTTTGCTTTATTCACCACTTTATTTTCATTACTGGCCCTTTTTCTGCAATATAGTTTCCAATATAACTGGTATCATTTATTTCAGTTCTTCGGATTCCTCTTATTCTTTTTCATCAGTATTCAAGCCAGTAAAAAGAATAAGCGCGGATGGTCGATTCTCACGATCGGATACATGTTCAATTATGGTTTAGTCTGTGCCGTTTATTTAACGAATATTTGGAATCTTTTCCCTTATGGAAGTGCCATG
>CAZUVT010000134.1:0-4404 GCA_964623925.1 uncultured Erysipelotrichaceae bacterium | reverse complement strand
GTAAAGAGCTATACGGAACTTTCAGTTTTGTTTCAAACAATTCGTTATAAAACTGTCCGTAACTTTTGATTTCATTAACTTCATCAAAAAAAGATACTTCATGAATCTGCGTTGGCTTATAAACACTGACTCGAATATTCGGAAAATCGTTTTGAAGCTGATTGATCTGCTCGAATCGAGAAAGATACTGCTGTTCATATTCTACTTTATAATCCATGACATAATTCATCAGATAATTGCTTTCTCCCACTCTGACAACCCCGCTCCCCGGCACAAAAGATAAGGTTAGATCCGTTTTATCTGTAATGTAGAGCGGCTCCAATAAATTCGCAGTCAAGATCTCTACTTGTTTTTTTATGTTATTGAAGCGATAGCGCATCACAAATTGATCCACCATCGCATCTGATAAGGTTGATTGAAAAGACTTATCAAAAAAAGATTTTCCCTGCAATTGCTCAAACGTCGTAAGATATCTGTTCTCAATATCTGATTTTTCATTCGGTGTTTTTATAAATATCATATAAACAGGAATGACAATAAGAAATGTCATGATCAAAACAATAAAAATCTTATTCCGCATATTTTTCTCCACCTTTCCTGTCTATAATTATAAACTAAAATTTCTAAAAATCACTGGAAAATAGTACAAATCGATTCTCTTAATCTGAATTCTTTAACTGAATCACTTCTTTTATAAGGAATGAAGAAATCGTGGCCAGAATCACAGTAGACATAAATTCATCCAAAGTATGACCACTCATATATCCTGACAACAAGCCGATTCCCAAAGCCATGATCAGCATGAATACTTTAAATGTAAACATTTTACGCCAGTGAATCAATACGATTGCAATGACACCCACTAGAATCAAGATCCATGGTAAAACAGTCAAAGCAGCACCGATATAGCCGTAAGAATAAACCTGTTGTTCAAAATCGGCTTCCAAAAGGATCGAACCCTTCATGAAGGTTGAATATCCCATTCCCGAAAACTTCTCAAGATTTGTTAAATTCTGCCATTTATATTGCTGGAATGTCCGTTCAAACTCACGCCCGGAACAGCGGACAGAAAATGGATATTCAAATAAGACATCGACCCAGAACGGAGCATCGAATTTATAGTGATAGAATTCAAAATAATAAACTTCCGGAAGGGTTGAAATTAAATTTGACTTGATTCCCCAATCTTCAAAAATATAAATACATTCATAATTATACTCCGTCGTTCCGGGAACAAGTCCTTTTCCCTTCAATTCATTTTTTTCGGCCTGAAGTAAATCATCATCTTCCAGCACTAGCTGGACACTGGAATTATTTAACAGCTGATTCTGATAAGCCGGAGAATGAGGGATGATTGCTGCACTGAGAACAGCCAAAATGATGCCGAAAATCAGAAATCCTTTCTCAAAGTGCTCTTTTTTGATAAGGCATAAGAAAACATACGCAACCATGGCAACAGCCGGAACCAAAGCAGCGCCATAGATGGCAACTCTCGTTGAAAGCATCAGCATAGCCAAACTTTGCAGAATGATCAAAGATGAACTGATGATCTTCCCTTTTCTTGTTGTTTCCCGCGATAAAAAATAATACAGCAGAGGCAAGATCATAAATAAAACGATTCCGGTCGTATTGCCTTCTTCAAAGAAGAATTTGCAGGCCACCTCTCTGGGTGTGAACAATTCATAAGTTGCATCATTGAACCATGAAAAAATAGAAGCTTTGGTCATCCCTACATAAGTGGATTTTCCAAAAAGAAAAATATCAGAAAGGACGATCGGAATAGAAATTACAGCCGAGGTAATTGATACGATCTTCTTCAAGACTGCTTCTTTCCAATCCAACTGATAAATCAGATAAATAATGAAATAGGGAATCACCAATGTGAAGCAATATGTAAATTCATAAGAAAGAACAAATTCAAAATTTGTCGTCAGATTCAATCTTTCATATAACCCACCGGCAGTTTTACAGTGAACTACAAAATAGACTCCAAGAATCAATACATAGAGTGCTGAAAAAATAAACGTTCTTTTTTTATTCGGATCTTTTTTCAACCATGCCCAAAGAATCAAAATCGGAATGATGATAAAACGAATGATCGTGGAAGGTCTCGGCAAACCGATTTGATTTAAAATTGGATAAATCAAATAATCCAGATCAATGATCGGTTGGAAAGCAATGATCACAAAAGCCATCATTTCCAACATTCGATCATTAAAAATTTGTTGTAGTTTTTCTTTCATTGTCAATCCTCTTTACGCTGTATAAAATTGATAGATCGCATCAATGACCCGATCACAATCTTCAATAGTCAGATGATAATACATCGGCAGTCTCAGCAATCGCTCACTTTCTTTTGTTGTGAAACGATCCTCACCATGGAAACGGCCATATTTTAATCCCGCATCAGCACTTTGAAGCGGAACATAATGGAATGCGGTTCCGATTCCCTGTTCCTTCAAAAATGCAATAAGCGCAGTTCTTTCCTGAAGATCTTTAGCCTTGATATAAAACATATGCGCATTATGAGTACAGTTTTCAGGAATAAACGGAAGATCGATCTTTCCCTGATCCGCCAATTTTTTTAATCCGGCGTAATAATGATTCCAGGCCCGCAGACGATCTTCATTGATCTCTTCGGCCGCTAAAAGCTGAGGATACAGATGGGCAGCCAAAATATCGCTTGGCAGATAAGAGGCACCTTTTTCGACCCAGGTATACTTATCGACCTGCCCTCTCAAAAGACGGGAACGATCGGTTCCTTTTTCACGAATGATTTCTGCAAGTTCAATTTTTTCTTCATCATTGACAAGAATAGCTCCACCCTCACCCATGCTGTAATTCTTGGTTTCATGAAAACTAAAGCAGCCAAAATCACACATTGTTCCAAGAGCTTTGCCTTTATAAAAAGCCATGACTCCCTGAGCCGCATCTTCTACGACCTTTATACCATGCTTCTTTGCGATTTCATTGATGCGATCCATTTCACAGCTGACGCCGGCATAATGAACCACACAAATCGCTTTGGTCTTTTCCGTAATCGCGTCTTCGATCAAATTTTCATCAATATTCATTGTATCCGGGCGGATATCCACAAATACACAGACTGCTCCTCTTAAAACAAAAGCATCGGCAGTCGATGAGAACGTATAAGATGGCATAATGACTTCATCTCCCGGCTGAATATCACATAAAAGCGCCGCCATTTCCAATGCACTTGTTCCGGATGTTGTCAAAAGAGCTTTTTTAGTTCCTGTTTGTTCTTCGATCCAACTGTTGCATTTTTTTGTAAATTCACCATCACCGCATATCTTTTCATTTTTTAATGCCTGCTCCATATAATAGAGCTCTTTTCCGGTTTTTGGTGGTATATTAAATTTAATCATGTAATCATTCCTTTCCGCGTGCAAAATAGTCTAATTTCAAAATGTTTTTTGAAATTTCCTTTTTCTCAATAAAATTATAAACATCTTCTTGCGCTTGTTCAAGTGAATATCCATTTTTTAAGATATAATTATCTTTAATATAATCGTATTCAAAATCATCGGTACGATATTCACCTGCTTCACCAAAGTAAAAACCATGATAATCTTCATCAAAAATATCATTTCCCAAAGTTGTTTTATAATCATACTCCATATTCCACAGATTCATGATCGTCGGATATAGATCCAATGCCGTCGCACTCTTTTCAATTTCAATTTTATCTATAGCTGAATTGTAAATGATCAATGGCGTATAATAGGAATCTACATCATAAATCAATCCATTTTCTGCCTGATACCGTTCTGTCGGATCTGCCTCGGTAATTCCTTTTGCGTAATGATCCCCCATAATAATAAATACGATGTCATCCAATTTCCCATTATTTTCGGCATCGACCATAAACGCTTCCAAGGCGCGATCCAGATCCATGCTCTTGGCTAAATAACAGACAAGACTATCCTCTAAATTCGGATAAACCTCTTTGACTAAAAAATAATATTGTCTGATGTCTTCATTTTGACTTTCTAAATCATAGGGTTGATGACCGTTATAAGTAACCCAGAATGCCAAGAATTTTTCTTTTTCCAAAAGCATCCATTTTATGACTTCCAAAGTATCAGAATCGGATCCCAAGTTTTCAATTCCCAACCGATAGCTATCGAAGAAGTCATATCCATAATTGGGAAACATAATATTTCTACTGTAATATTCAGCATAGTTATTGTGAAATCCATAAACATGATAACCAAGCACTTTAAAGCTATTTCCCAAAGTGGTTGGATAAGTATTATTCAGATATAAATTTGAAACGGCATAACCATCACTGACAGGAATGAGCGAAGTGTTGATCATGAATTCTGTATGTACTGTAATGATGATTTCTGTGGGATTTCTGGAAGAAGTCATATTCCGTGGATT
>CAZUVT010000133.1:0-4485 GCA_964623925.1 uncultured Erysipelotrichaceae bacterium | reverse complement strand
CCAATTCGGCGCAACCTCACACTCTTCCCCGATGCATTCCGGTACATCTGGTTCCCCCTCTGCTATAACTGCTGCAGCTCCTGTTGTTACCAACAACAATACTGTAAGCAATCCAATCAGCACTTTTTTCATTTAACATTCCTCCTTTATTCTATCATGCATATTTTACACTATTTTTTTAAAATATACATCGGTTTATTTTGAATTTTTACATATTTTGTAAATTTTAAAATCTCAATTCCATTATTAATGTAATAATTAAAAGTCCCACTTTATGCAGTGAGACTTTTATTCCAGTTTAATCAGTTAATCATGAAGAACATGATGACATCTTGGACAGCATCCATCTTCATCCGCTTCTTCGGTTACATTCCAACAACGCGGACAAACAGTTCCCTGTGCTTTTGTAACATGAACTTTGCAAGTCTCAAACTGTTCAAAGCTGCTGTTTTGAACATAAACGACCTTGCTGACAATGAGCCATTGTGCAACCTTACCGTTCAAGGTATTCTCAAGAAGAGCCTTATCTTCATCACTGAGATCCAATTCAACACAAGCTTCTAACGGTTTACCGATTGTTTTTTCAGCACGAGCCAATTCCAATGCTTTGAAAACATCTGTTCTGATCGCAAACAGCTTATTGAATGTTTCTTTCAGCTCAGCCGCATTTTTCAATTCCTTGACTTCAGGGAAATGAGTGTAGTGTACGGAATTAGATTCATCATTGGTAAAGTGCTGCCATACCTCATCCATTGTATAAACCAGGATCGGAGCCCATAATTTACATAAAGTATCCGTACATTCCCAAATTACAGTCTGTACTTGACGACGGCGCAATGAATCTTTCTTTTCGATATACAAGATATCCTTTGTAAAATCCAAATAATAACTGCTTAATTCATTGATCATAAGATTGGTTAATGTTCCGGCTGCGGCAAGGAAATCAAACTTCATATAGTTTTCTTTTACTGCGGCAATCGTTTCATTTAAACGAAGAAGCACATATTGATCCGCTTTTTCCAGATTCTCATAAGCCACTTTATCTTTCTTTGGATCAAAGTCTTCCTTGTTGATATTTCCAAGCATGAAACGGAATGTATTTCGAATCTTACGATATTGATCGGAAACTTGTTTTAAATTCTCATCACCAATACGCATATCTTGCTTAAAGTCAACGGTTCCTGCCCATAAACGCAAGATATCTGCACCGTATTTCTTGATAACATCCATCGGATCAACGGTATTACCGATAGACTTACTCATTTTCTCACCCTTAGAATCGCATACATAGCCATGTGAGAGAACACTCTTATATGGCGCACATCCATGCAAAGCTGTTCCTACGATCAAAGATGAGTTGAACCAGCCACGATACTGATCCGATCCTTCGAAATACAGATCTGCCGGATAATTCATGCCTCTTGCTTCCAGTTCATTATGAGAACTTCCGGAATCAAACCAGACGTCCATGATATCTTTTTCTTTGGTGAACAGGCCATTCGGAGACTTTTCATTGGTATAGCCTTCCGGAAGAAGATCCTTTGCTTCCCTTTCAAACCATACATTAGATCCATACTGTTCAAATAATTCGGCAATGTGATCAAAGACTTCTTTTTCCATGATCGGAGATTTATCTTCATTGTAGATAATCGGAATTGGAACTCCCCATAAACGCTGTCTGGAAATACACCAGTCGCCACGATCTCTGATCATGTTGTAAAGACGTACTTCACCCCATTCATTTTCCCAGGTTACATTTTTGATCTGCTCAAGCAATTTTTCTCTGATTTTTTCAATAGAACAGAACCATTGAACTGTACAGCGGAAAATAACCGGCTTTTTAAGACGCTCATCATGCGGATAGCTGTGAGTGATCCATTCCATCTTTAACAGATGACCGATTTCATCCAGTTTGACAACAACTGTTTTGTTTGCATCAAAAACAAATTGACCTTCCAAGAACTCACCGGCATCTTTCGTCATACATCCTTTTTCATCAACAGGACAGAATGGCGGAATGCCGTATTTGCTGGAAACATAGAAGTCATCCAAACCATGACCTCCGGCGGTATGAACACATCCTGTACCATCTTCATCCGTAACATGGTTGCCTAAGATGATCAGACTCTCACGCTCAGCATAAAGAGGATGAGTTACCGTGATATATTCAAGTTCTTTTCCCTTGTATGTAGCTTCAATTCCCTGATTGGTTAATTCGAACTTTTCCAACAGTCGATCAACCATTGATTCAAGCATGATCAGTTTTCCTTTTTCCGTCTTGACTACAGCATATGTAAAGGCTTCATTCAAACAGATTGCCATGTTGGCCGGAATCGTCCAAGGCGTTGTTGTCCAAATGACGAACTTTTCATCACCCTTCAAAACACCTTTTCCATCTTTTACATCAAAAGTAACGAAAATGGTTGGGTCTTTGCGGTCAAAATAAACAATTTCAGAATCAGCCACGGCTGTTTCGTTATATGGAGACCAGTAGATTGGTTTTGCACCTTGGAAAATCAAACCATCTAACGCCATTTTGGCAAAAGTTCTGATCTGTCTTGCCTCAAATTCCTTCTTCAGAGTAATATATGGATGATCAAAATCAGCAATCGTACCTAAACGCTTCATGGTTCCCATTTGCGTTTCGATCTGATGATATGCATATTCTTCACATTTCTTTCTGAAATCTGCAGCTGACATCTCTTTACGATTTACGCCAAGCTTTTGAATTGCATTTTCAATCGGCAGACCATGCGTATCCCAGCCCGGAAAGAATGGTGTCTGATAACCATTCATCGAATGAGATCGATTGATAATATCCTTGATTACACGGTTCATGGCCGTACCGGCATGCAAATTTCCGTTTGCATAGGGTGGACCGTCATGTAATACATATTTTGGTTCGTCCTTATGAGCTTCCATCAGCTTCTCATAGTAGCGCTCTTGTTGCCATCTCTTCAAAATTTCAGGCTCTTTTGTCGGAAGATTTCCTCTCATTTCAAAGTCTGTTTTAGGCATGAGCAATGTTTCTTTAAAATCCATTTTCCTTACCTCCTAAAATATAAAAAAAGCACCCGATCTAAGGGCGCTTTAGTTAACGTGTTACCACCTTAGTTCAGTCATATGACTGCACTCAATTCCTTAACGCGGATCAACGTTGTTTTCTACTTGATTCAAAAACACTCTCTCAGGTGATACCCTACAAGTCTTAACGCAGCTCTCTTTCACCATTTGAAAGCCTCTCTTTCGCATCAGTTTCCTGTACAGCTTGTCCTAATCTTCGATTTTTTCTTTATACCAATCAACTTTTGGAACCTCATTCGGTTCAAATTCATCCAGCTTATCCCCCATTTCTTCCAACTGACGCTTCATATCAATTTTCATTGTTTGAGCCCCATCGGAAATCTTATTGAGATCAGTCAGGATGATCCTTGCCTGAAGCAGCGCCTCTTCAACAATGACATCCGCATTTTTCTGAGCCGAACCGATCACATCATTCGCTTCTTTGAGTGCCAACCGGGTCATTTCATCCGCTGCTTTTTCTTTGATTTCTATTGCATTAAGCAAGGTCTTATATCTTCGCGTCACAACATTCAGTTCTTCATTAAGCTGCTGAATCTTGTTTTCATATTCTTCAAGCTGATTTTTATACTGTTCGATCTGGGATTCATAATTACTTAAAGTAGCATCAACTTCAAAACGGCTGTATCCTTTTTTGATGATACGAAACCTGGTCTCTTCTTTTTTTGCCACATTCTCACCCCTAACAGTACTTTTTAAACTCTGCAACCAGCTTTTCTTTTTTAGTTGTATTTAATTTTTGCACAAAAATAAAACGTCCGGCTTTACGAATAGAAATCGTATCACCATTATTACATAAATAGCTCGAATCTTCAAGTATTTCATCATTAACTGAGACTAATTGTTGGCGAATTTTTTCCTGTGCCCGGCTTCTTGAACAGTTGCTAAGTGCCGCAACAAGACAATCTAATCGAAAGCTGCTTACGATTTTAGTAAAACTTTCAAATGACTGTTCTTTGATCAAATGATCCCGACTTTGCTCGAATCGAACATTTAAGCGATGGATCTGATTCAAATTCATAATGATATAGTCCTTTATTTCCATCGTGCAATATAAAATAATGCGATCTTCCTCTACCCACATATCCCCGAACTGTTTTCTCTCGATTTGAAGGGCCATCAAAGCACCTAAAACATCCCGATGCGCGATCTTGACAAATTTTCCGTTGTATCTGGCAACAAGGCATGCACAATTCTCTTCTTCCGCTTTCAGCTCAGGATTCAAAATGATTCTGGCCATTTCAGCTCCGGGATAACCTCCATCGATCTCATAATCGATTACATTCCCCAAAAAACGCTGCGCTGCTGCAATTTCAGACGGAGATAAAAACGGTGTCATTACACATTGATAAGTACGGAGACTATATTCCACCTGATCATTTAATCTTCTTATAAAATCTTCAT
>CAZUVT010000132.1:0-4655 GCA_964623925.1 uncultured Erysipelotrichaceae bacterium | reverse complement strand
AATCGGCAGACGCTCATTTGTCTTTTTCTGATTTTCACAGCTCAAAGCAAAAATTACATTTTCATAACCATTTCCCCAATCATCCGGCAAGCATGCTTCCATCCGCTCTACTCTTTTGGTGCAGATCAAAAAACGGACATCGCTTCTTGCCTTCATGATCTTCCAAGTATCCTTTCGCCATTCGTCTGCTTCTTCAATGAAAAAATCAGAAGTGAAACAGGTTGCCAGTTCCATACCGGAAAGAATTTTATATTGCCCGTTCTTATCTTTTTTCAAAGGCAGATCAAAGTTCGACTTTGACTTGGTTACGACACTTGCATCTTTATTCCTGATTTCGTCCAAATAATATACATAGCAATTCAAACAGCCCGGACTGCACTTATGGCATCCATGCCAGGGATTCCATTGAATTTTCTTCATTTTTACAAACTCACGCAAATCTATCTGACATCTTCTCTTAAAAGTTCCATCATGATCAAATCATGAGATTCTCCCTGATGATAAAGCGCCTTATGCCAGCGTCCGCATTCTTTAAATCCCAGCCGTTCATAAGATCTGTAGGCTTTGGAATTAAACCCGAAGACCTCAAGATGAATCGCATTGAATCGCTGCGTATTAAAAATATAATGAATAAGTAGTTTCATTGCTTCTGTACCATATCCGTGATGGCGGAATTCTTTTCCCAAATAGATGCCTAAAGTTGCATACTGCTCATGAGGTCCGAAGTTAAATAGTGAAATATGCCCCATAAAGGTATCCTCTTCCTTTTCCACGATTGAGAAAATAAATGGCCCTTCATTCCATTTACTCATCATTTCCTGAATCTTTCCTTCTCCCAAAAGATTTCCGTAAAAACCATTATTATAGGCAATCTCTTCATCTTCATTCAGCCATTTTGTCATTGGCTTTACTTCATTTTCAATATCGATCGGCGATAAATACACATGTTCGCCCATTAGTTTCTTATAGTACATTTTTATTCATCCTTTCCTGATATTCCGTACAGCTTGGAATATTTTTCAATCAATCCATCTATATAATAATTGGGATCAAAATGTTCCCCGCTTACTTCCATCAAAAGTTCATCAGCTTTTTTAAAGGAACCATACTGATGGATCTTCTCTTTAAGCCAATTTTGAATTTCTCTGAAATCATTTTCTCTTAATGCCTTATCCACATCCAAATCTCTTTGCATTGCTTTAAAAAACTGGGCTGCATAGGCTGATCCCAAGGCATAGGTTGGGAAATAACCAAACAGAGCAGCTGACCAATGCATATCCTGTAAAATTCCTTTTGATGGCTTTTCTGCCTTGATTCCCAAATATTTTTCATATCTTCTATTCCACTCATCTTCCAAATTATTTAGATCCAGGTTTCCATCAAAGATTTCCTTTTCGATTTCATAACGGATCAGAATGTGGATCGGATAAGTCAATTCATCGGCCTCCGTTCTGATCAGACTCGGATAAGAGGCATTAATCATTTTTATAAAATCCTCTAAGGTTCTCGATTGAAACTCGGGAAAGATTTTCTGAAGCTTTGGATAATTACATGCCCAGAAACTCTCTCTTTTCCCGATATAATTTTCCAAAAATCGGGATTGCGATTCATGCATGCCGCTGCTCATTCCATCCGCCAAGATCGTTCCATCATAAATCGGATCGACCTGCATTCCATATAAGGCGTGGCCATATTCATGGATGACAGAAAAAATACTGCTGGATAAAGAATCTTCCACATATTTAGTTGTAATTCTTGTATCATTGCTTGATATTTTCATGGTAAACGGGTGCTCCGTTTCTCCCATATAGACCTTATTGGGATCGTAATTCATATATTCCTGCAACACCTTCATCAGCTTTGCCTGCTTATCCGATGGGAAAAATCCGGTCAAAGGAGAATCATCCACCTTTTCTTTACAAGCAGACACTTTTTGAATGAAAGGCAGCAGCTTCTTCTTGATCAGTTCAAAGAACTCATCCGCTTTTGCAATCGTCATGCCCGGCTCATAATCATCTAAAAGCTTCTGATAATCAGATCCACCCTCCTGTCGATAAGACAGCAATTTTTTCTGCATCTCGATCAACTGAATCAAAGGTTTTTCAAACAGCTTATAATCTTCCGCTTTTTTTGCATCACGCCAAAGAACTTCCGTGTTCGCTTTTAATTCCTCAAATTCCACATAAACTTCTTTCGGTAAGATTCGGAGATCGCGAAGGCTTCTGAGTCGCTGATTCAAAGCCTCTTTATAAAGCGGTTCCAGATCTGAACAGGCAGCTAATTCATCCAATTTTGCCAGACTTTCCCGATCTGTCATCATGCTGAAGAGATCTCCCTGAACAACAGCCATCTGGCGATTACGATATGCAGCCCCATCTCGTGGCGCAATCGTAGAAGCATCAAAAGAACAAAGCGCCAAGACCAGCCCATACGCACTCAATTTCTCTTCATATTCGATAAAAAACTGTTTCAATTCCTGCGTTGTCATTTCAAGATCACCTCATTTTCTTAATTATACCGTTTTTTTTAACAATTGCCCATAGAATCGATGACATTTCATGGTTTTTATGATATGCTTATCACCATCAGAGTAGAAAGACAAGCGTTAAGTGCTTTCAGAACGGGGAGTTGTCTGAAGGACGAAAAGATTTCTTGCGGTTTGTCTTTCGCATCCCGCTGAATCTCGCATTTTTTTAATGTGGGGCGCAGAGGACGCTCTTTTATTTTGCAAAAAAGGAGGTTTTCTATGATGTCAAAAAAGCTTACAGTTCTATCACCCTTTTCCAAAGAATATTGGAAAGAAGCAAGCCGAGAATGCCGAAAGGTCAACATGATCGCCTTAGCCGCTATGCTTATAGCCCTAAGAAGCGCCACCAATTTCATGCGCATTCCAGTTGGAGAAAATCTGAATATTTTCTTCACCTATCTCATCTCCGCTTTAGGCGGTTCCATCTATGGTCCGATCTTGGCCTTTATCTCCGGAGCAGTGTATGATATTCTTTCATTCATGATCTATCCGGATGGACCGTTTTTTATCGGCTATACCTTAAACACAGCCTTGGCTGCAGCAATTTACGGTTTATTTCTTTACCGTCAAAGAATCACTGTCTTTAAATGTTTTTTCGCCAAGTTCTCCAACAATCTGATCGTCAATGTATTTCTTGGCTCTTTGTGGAGTGCCATGCTCTACAGCAAGGGTTATATCTATTATTTTATGAAATCCCTAAGCAAGAATTTCATCCTTCTCCCGATCGAAGTCTTGCTGATGGTCGTCCTTTTCAGAACGATGACTCCGTTTTTAACAAAAAGGAATCTGATCGTCGATCAATCCAAAAATAAAGATATAGAAAATAATTCATCAAACTTATCAGTTGAGATAGAAGAATATCGGAGAGTTTGTATTAAAGGAATCAAAAAAGATCCTAAAAAGTAGTTAGAAGTGCAATCTATGAATCAAGTGGAACACCTTGCAAATGAAGCTTCGAGTTAAAATACAGTGCTTTTTTCAGATAAAAAAGAAACAGTGTTGCCCTATTCATAAAACAAATCGATTTTATACTCGAAATTTCACTTCTAATCGTTACAATAAGATCTCTACTCTTCACTCAGAAATCGTGGAAGACATAGTCTTGATCAGAAATTTATCTGTTACTTCTATTATTCGGGCTACAGAAGCCTGCTGATATACGAATCTCTATATCAATGCAAACTCTGCTCACTAAAAAAAGCAGAGTGTCAATTCAACTACATCAAGATCAAAAATGAAGATGAAGAGTGATACACTTCTTCAATAAACATGAATTCAAAATTCATTTTACAAAAAACAATAAAGCAGTTATTCAGTATGAATTTGAATAACTGCTTTTTTTATCTGCTTATTGCTCCGATTTCTGAATCGAGGTCTGCCTGAACCGTTCGATCAAGACAACAAATTCCGATTTATATTGCGTAAGATTCTTTCCTCGCTCTAATCTTATCATTTCACAAAAGTCAAGCATTAAGGAAACGATTTCTTCTGCCTTCATCTTTTGATAAGAGCCATCTTGAATGATTCGAATCACATCTCGCTGCTGATAAACATAATTAACTCCGCTCTGTTTGAGATAATCCGCAAGATCCCGCTGAAATTTTGATTCCAGATCCGGTATAAAAATATGATCATAGTTGTTTTCAAAAATCCCTGCATATTTAAGTATCCGTTCCATCATGAATCCCTTCCTTCACTCTTGTAAAGGTATTATATCATGCTTTATCTATTTTCAAGTAGTTATTTTAAACAGTTTAAAAAACATACTTCAGAAAATCATTTTATTTAAGGTTTAAGTAAATAAAAAAAGATGCAGGATCAACTGAACGATTTCTGCACCTTTTCATCCCATCATTTTTTTCTGGTACTTTTTATTCGTAAATCTTTAATAATGCTCAAATGTTCCTTGTTCACTTCAATATGCTCTCCGGAATAAAGAATCACTTCCGCTACTTTAGCCATTCCCTTTTTTACTTGGATATCGCGAATGCTGCGGCAACGGACAAACTGCTTATTGCTGAAAAATCCCTCTTCAGTATAATAAAGACATTGACGCTGTTTTCCTAAAACCAGATTGGTCAAGAAAAGAAATGCCAGCATGAAACTGAATGCAATATATAAATAATAG
>CAZUVT010000131.1:0-4718 GCA_964623925.1 uncultured Erysipelotrichaceae bacterium | reverse complement strand
GTGGGTACAAACGGCAGCTTAACCGGATATGCCGGCGGCATAGATAAGAAAATCTGGCTGTTAAAACATGAACATGTCAATATGGAAAAACTATTTATTCCGGCGAAAGGAACCGCGCTATGAACAAAGTATTAAATGATGATTTAATTTATATGATCCTTTCCATTGTGACTGAAATTCCCTTGGGATGTGTTGCAACTTACGGTCAGATCGCTAAATTGGCAGGTAGACCCGAAAATTCAAGATTGGTTGGAAAAGTGCTTTCCATGTCCGGCTATTTTGGAAGATATCCCTGTCATCGGGTCGTCAACCACGCCGGCAGACTGGCTCCCGGATTTACAGAACAAAAGGAACTCCTTATATCTGAAGGCATTTCTTTTAAAGATGATTCTCACGTTGATTTAAAAAAGCATAAATGGAACATCTGAATCGTTTCATTTATGCCTTTTACTATCCAATTGTGAAGAGATCCATGATCTCTTCTGTACTCATCGAAGTAATCGAACCTTCATTGCCGCTGACAAAAGCATCCGCAAGATTCATTTTCCGGCGTTGAAGTTCCATGATCTTTTCTTCAATACTGTCCTTCATGATCAGTTTGAATACTTGAACATTTTTCATTTGACCGATTCGATAAGCCCTATCGGTTGCCTGATTTTGAGCAGACATATTCCACCACGGATCAAAATGAATGACGATCTCTGCAGCTGTCAGATTCAATCCAGTGCCGCCTGCTTTTAAAGAAATCAAGAAAACATCCACATCATCTGTTTGGAAACTTTCTACCATCTTATGACGGGTTTCTTTGCTTGTAGAACCAATCAGTTTATAGTATGTGATTCCTTCCTTGATCAGCTCCTGTTCTACAAGATCAAGACAGCTTGTAAACGCACTGAACAGCAAAACTTTCTTGTGAGAATCTTTTGCCGATCGGATCAGATCCAAACAGCCTTCCAATTTAGAGGAGAGTCCCTCGACATTTTCATAGACAAGTCTTCTATCACAGCAGATCTGACGAAGTCTTGTCATCATGGCAAGCACCTGAAAACGATCCAATGCCTCGGTGTTCAGTTTCATTTGCAACTCTTTGTTGATCAAAGATAGATTGGCAATATATACTTTTTTCTCTTCTTCATTGAATTCCAATAAGATTTCCTGTTCGATCTTATCCGGAAGTTCTTTTAAAACATCCTTCTTATTTCTTCTCAAGATAAACGGTTCTACGATCTTTCGCAACTTTTCCTGTACTTTCTCATCCTGCTCCCGGATAATCGGACGCTCAAATTCCTCTCTGAAATAATGATAATTATAAAGATAATTCGGCATCAGAAAATCAAAGATCGACCAAAGCTCTGCCAATGAATTTTCAATCGGTGTTCCCGTTAAAGCAATTCGGTTCAAACCCTTTAATGTTTTGACCGCATGAGCATTTTTCGTTGTATGATTCTTAATATATTGCGCCTCATCCAGAATGATATTCTCAAACGTCATATCTGAATACAGTTCAAAGTCTTTTCTCAAATAATCATAGGATGTAACAATGACATCATATTGTGAGGCCTCACTGATCAGATATTCCCGGGAAGCCAATCCGCCTTGTATGCAAAGACATTTTAAGTTCTTAGAGAATTTTTCAATTTCATCCTTCCAATTGAGAATCAAAGAGGCCGGTGTAATAACGATACTGCAAAGATGTCCCGAAGTCTTCTTATCATCTTCTAAAAGGGCAATCACCTGAATCGTTTTCCCGAGTCCCATATCATCTGCCAAAATTCCACCCAGATGATAATCTTTCATTGTTTTCAGCCATTTAAAGCCGACAGTCTGATAATCTCTTAAAACAGAAGAAAGACATTCAGGGACAGTATAGTTCTTCTTTTGAACATTCTTCATGTCCTCAATCAGCTCTTTAAACATTTGATTTCTTTCAAAGCGAACAGATTTAAAATCTTTTTCGGCCTGATCCAGTAAAAACATCCGACTGTTATCTACCGTAAATTCTGCATTTTCAGAAAGGGAGACATTCAATTCCGTTAAGAAACTGCTGACTTCCTGAATTCCCTCCGACTCCAGGCTGATCGTATCTCCACTTCTCAATCGATAATACTTCTTTTTTCTTCGATAGGAGCGAAGTACTTCGCTGATTTCTTCTTGCGGAATATCTACACTGGATACTTCTACTTCCAAAAGACCGTTCGATAAGCGGATTCCTACCTGCATCGTTACCGGCTTCGGATTGCGGATCCCTTTGATGGAATCCGAGACATAAACCGTACAAAGTTTTTGAAGATAAGGGAGGATCTTCTCAAGAAAATAACTGATCGGGATTTCCCTTTGAATCAATCCGATTTGCCTGTCAACATCAAATTCATCCAAACACCCTTCTAGCGTCTCTTTGACTTTATCGACGATTGGATCTTGAAAGTAATCCTGATGGATCAAGGATTGTTTCTGATTTTCACTATTCACTGCATAGCCTTGAATCAATATGTCTCCGTTTTCAGCCATATCAACATATACTTCACAAGTATAGCGCTCCGGCAGTACAAATTCAAAATCGCCTTTTTCAATAGGAATATAAGGCAATACAGAAGAAAGAATGTATTTGTTAAATTCCGGCAGATGCGCCTGATCCACAACAAGTTGTTCATCTTTGATAAAATAGCGCAACAAAGAAAGACAGTTTTTTGAAAACTGCTTAGAACAGCGATATAGAGAATTTCGTTCCAGAATATATCCATACTCCATTCCAACCAGAATTTTTCTGTTTCCAGTATTCAATTTAAAAATATTCAGATCGGAATCCTTTGACATATTCAATTTTATAAGAGGATCATCGCAATAATCAAAGTTCCAATTCGTATATTCATCCGATCCATAATAAAGATCAAACAAATCATCTATAGACTGTTCATTGACACGAAGTGATTTTAAAGCTGTTCCTTCACTTCGATAAACCAATTTTCGAATAAAAGAAACCGTCTTTTTTGAAACCTCATCAAACATATTCTCATTATGTGTAAAACCGAGTTCTTTCCCATATTCGACATAGGTATTGTTATCAATATTATCAATCAATTGACGACAGTTCTTGACGACATATTTTTTAGTTTTCCCAATTCGAAAATCAATGACAAGCTCGTTGAGATCTATTTCAATATTCGAAATCAGAGAGATGTCGGTTTGTTCCTCCTCCATCTTCAGCTGTTTTTCTACTTCTCTTTTATACCCTTGGATCAAAGATCCTGTATCATCCAGAAAAAATTTTAACTTCCTTGCCCGAACCAGACGCTCATGCTCGACTTCATAATCAAATTCATATGGAAAATGACTCGGATTCAATTCTCGCAATAAAAACATCACAGCTCCAATATGCGGACAGGCGACGCGATTTGCCATACTGTTGCGGCAAATACAACGGAAAACCGGAAAATCTCCACTTCGTTTCAATTCAAGATTTACAGAATAACTTTCAGATCGAACTTCTACTTTTGCACTGATTTCATACACATCACGAATCGGATCATAATCTATTTTTACTTTTTTGACAGCTCCGGCTTCATAATAATGTCTTGATAAAGTCCATGACTGATAGTTGAAATAACGCTGAATTCCGGCATTGATATTCATAAGTTCCCTCACTTTGCTATTCAATCATTATATCACAAAATAAGTCGTACTTAAATCCGAAACTTATTTTATATTTTTTTTAATCTTAAACAGAACTGTTTTTTCATTTCTTGCTTTTTTTTTGAGATCAAATGATATATCATTAAAAAGAATGAGGTAGATAATATGAAAACGGATCAAATAATCGGAACACTCATCGGTCTGGCCAATGCCTGCAACAATAATCCTAAAACACCGGATACGGATCAAATTTTGATCCATTCCCTCGCCTTCTCTTCTCTTTATCCGGATGCAAAAGAAGAAGAGATAAAAAAACAAGTTGCAGTCATCGTCAATGAAAAAAAGAGGATCGTTCCGGATTGCTTTGTCTGTATGAATCCATGCGGAAACACTTCTGATTATGATATAAACCGAGTTTATCAAGCAGAAGAAAATATCCGCAAGATCAAATTGCAGATTCTTGAAAATTTGAAGAACATTGCTTTATTTTTAGTTAAAACAGATTCAATCGAATCCCAAATCGATTTGATCTATCATGCCCTGTCCTATATCAGCTATGATCTTGAAATAGAATCTTATCAAGAAATGCTAGATAAAACAACTCATTTGAAAGAACAAATCACCTGGAAAGGATCGGAATAAAATGTTAAGGAAAATTATCAAAATAGATGAAGAAAAATGCAATGGATGCGGACTTTGTGCCAAAGCTTGTCATGAAGGGGCCATTGCCATTGTGAACAAAAAGGCAAAATTGCTTTATGAAAATTATTGTGACGGATTAGGTGATTGTCTTCCGCAATGTCCTCAATCCGCCATTACATTTGAAGAAAGAGAAGCATTGGCTTATGACGAAGCAGCCGTATCCAATGCCAAGAAAAAACAAAGTCAAGTTATAGAAAAAGCACCAGTAAATCATTCTCAGCTCAATAACTGGCCTTGTCAGATCAGGCTTGCACCGATTCAAGCTTCTTACTTTAAAAATTGCCGGCTGTTGATTGCGGCAGACTGCTGCGCTTATGCCTATGCCTCGATTCATGAGGATTTCATGAAAAACAGAATAACCCTGATCGGATGTCCAAAACTGGATC
>CAZUVT010000130.1:0-4736 GCA_964623925.1 uncultured Erysipelotrichaceae bacterium | reverse complement strand
TCCTTCTTCTTTTGCCACTTTCGCAAATTCCTTATACATTTCTGTCCACTCATAATTTTCGCCATTGGCTGCATCTTTCAGATTATCAACAGTAGAGGGAATCTCGTTTCCTTTCAGATATTTATACCAGATCTCGGCATGTTCCTTTTCATTATGCGATGTTTCATCGAATAAGAGACCAATCTGCTGATATCCTTCCTTCTTGGCTTTGGATGCATACAATTCATATTTGACTCTTGCCTGAGATTCTCCGGCAAATGCAAACATCAGATTCTGTTCAGTTTTTGTTCCTTTTAAATTCATAGATTTCTCCTTTTCAGCATTCCGCTACATCTATCATTCTATCCATTTTTTATTTTTTTAATCATTTTCGATTTTCAAACAATGATTTTCTTTCTATAAATTTATTTTTTAATCATGTTTTTGATTTTATTTGACATTTTTTTAATTAATTTTTCATTTTTTGTTGAATTTTATGATTTTTAGTGTAAACTTATAATCGAGTTTCAGGAGGATTATTTATGATTGCAAAAATATACGAAGAATTCGGATCATGTCTTTTCAATGAAGAAGTAATGAAAACTCATCTTCCAAAACCGGTTTATACAAAATGGAAATCCTGCATCAACAAACAGGAATCCCTCGATCAGAATACAGCGGACGCCATTGCTCATGCCATGAAAGAATGGGCGTTAAGCAAAGGTGCCACTCATTTCACTCATTGGTTTCAGCCGATGACAGGAACAACTGCCGAAAAGCATGAAGCTTTTATTGATCGGGATGAGGACGGATTACCTCTGACACGCTTTTCCGGAAAGCTGCTCATCAAAGGAGAACCGGATGCATCCAGTTTCCCAAGCGGCGGCTTACGTGCAACATTTGAAGCGCGCGGATATACATACTGGGATCTGACATCTCCTGCCTTTATCCGGGATAATGTTTTATGTATTCCTACCATTTTTGTTTCTTATAATGGAGAACCTTTAGATAAGAAAACTCCGCTTCTTAAATCTATGGAAGCTTTAAATAAACAGGCTCTTCGCATTTTGGGATGCTTTAAAGATAAAGATATCAAATCGGTTACACCGATGGTTGGTCTTGAACAGGAATATTTCCTGATCGATAAAAAACATTTCGATTCCCGTTTGGATCTTCGTCTCTGTCAACGGACATTATTCGGAGCTAAACTTCCGAAAAGTCAAGCCTCTCATGATCACTATTTTGGTTCCATTTCCGATCGGGTCAGTGAGTTTATGAAAGATGTCAACAGAGAGTGTTGGAAGTTAGGCATTTATACGACTACCGAGCACAACGAAGTTGCTCCGGGGCAATATGAGATTGCCCCTTTATTCAGTGATGCCAACATTGCCGTCGATCAGAATCAGCTGATGATGGACATACTGAAAAAGACAGCAAAAAAACACGATCTTGCCTGTCTGTTGCATGAAAAACCGTTTGCCAATGTCAATGGTTCGGGAAAACATAACAACTGGAGTCTCGTCTGTGATGATGGAACGAATCTCTTTGATCCAATGGGAAAACCAAATGAAAACTACCGATTCCTCTTATTTGTCTGTGCAGTTATTAAAGCAGTCGATACTTATCCGGAACTCTTGCGCATGGCTTCCAGCTGTGCCGGAAACGATTATCGCTTAGGTGCTCACGAAGCTCCACCGGCCATTGTTTCCATCTTTATGGGACAGGAACTGGAACAGTTATTAAAAAATATTGAAGATGATTCAGATGAAAAAATCGATCTGGAAAAAACGATCAAACCGATGCCTACCCTATCGGTTTTACCAAAAGATTCAAGTGATCGCAACCGCACCAGTCCTTTTGCCTTTACCGGAAATAAATTTGAATTCAGAATGTTGGGATCTTCCCGCAGCGCCGCTACGACTAACATCGTTCTATGCACGATTATGGCCGAAACACTTTCAGAAATTGCCGATGAATTAGAGCAATACAAATATGTTCAGGATACCCGTGAAGCAGCCATGAATATCTGCCGCAAGATCTTGAAAAAGCACAGTCGCATCCTCTTCAGCGGTGACGGCTATTCGCAAAGCTGGATCGAAGAAGCAAAGAAAAGAGGTTTGCCGAATATTCCTTCCTATGTCGAATCCATTGACAGTCTGATTGAAGAAAAAGCCGTTCGTGCCTTTGAAAATCAGGGAGTATTCACAAAGGATGAATTAAGCGCCCGGGTCGAGATCCTCTATGATCAGTACATCAAGACGATCAATGTCGAACATAATACCTTAATGCATATGTGCGATAAGGAAATCATTCCTGCCCTGATCAAAGAAATTAAATTTTACAGTGATGCTGCTGCAAGTCTGAACCAACCGATCCCATTTTATAAGGAACGGATCCAGGAATTAACCGGCTATCTGACCTCTTTGAACGAAGAAGTCAAGAAATTCAATGACTTGCACGCCCAATCAGAAATGATTCAGGATACTCATGAAAAAGGATATTTTATCAGATATCATGTCTGTGTACAGCTTGATGCTGTCCGCAAGATCATTGATAAGATCGAAAATATGATTTCTGAAGAGAATTGGCCTTATCCGACTTACACTGACATGTTATATGAATTAGATTAAGATCATGCAGCTGATTTGCAAAGGCAAGTCAGCTGTTTTTCATCAATACAGGCAAATTAAAAGCTTCCTTGTTGAACAAAGAAGCTTTTTTAATCATTACATTGCATGATGATCACACGACCGTAATCGATCGTCAGATCAGCAGTTTCTTCTACGATTTCATTTGAAACCGTATATAGATCGGCACTGCTCAATTTTCTATTTGTAAGCGGATAAGCAACATTTTGAATTGTTATACAACAATCTTCCTGAGCAAATAAAGACAGATATTTATATCCGGCTCTCTCTATCTGATAATGTCCTTTTCCAAAGCAGAATATTTTATTTTTCTCATCTTGGAAGAGGATCTCAGCTCTTGTATTTTTAAGAAGTCGCAGATTGGCATAATTATGATCCTGTCTGCCTCCCAATCCTCCTAAAATCAACATTTTGTCATAACCATGTTCCATGGCCCAATTGACTGCCGCAGCACAATCCGTATCATCTTTGATTGGATTATAGACGACCATTTCCTGCGTAAAATTTTCCACTTCATTTTTTTGTAAAGCCGTAATCGAATCAAAATCGCCCAATGCGGCTTTCATATGAATTTTTGCTCGGGCACATTGATAAGCTCCTTTATCCACACCGATAACATCTCCTTCACATAAGGAAAGATCGCAGTCAAGCCCTAAAACGATCGTACATTTCATTGCAGTGATTTCACCGCCTCGCTGATATCATTTTTAAACACATAGCTTCCGGCAACCAAAACATCCGCACCTGCCTCTTTGCACAGCTTTCCGGTGATCTGATTGATACCGCCATCCACCTCGATCAAGGTCGAACATCCCTTTTTTTCAATCTCTTCTTTGAGCTTACGAATCTTCGTCAAAGAAGATTCATCAAATTTTTGTCCGCCGAATCCCGGTTCAACAGACATGACCAACACAAGATCAAATTCTTCCAAAACATCAAATAAACATTCACATGGTGTTTTCGGCTTAATGGATATTCCGGCTAACACCCCTTTTTTTCTGATCTCTTTTGCCAAAGCAACACATTTTTTCATGGAATCCAACGCTTCCAAGTGAAAGGTGATGCAATCGGCTCCATTTTCAATAAAGACATCAGAGAAAAAGACAGGATCACTAACCATGATATGAACATCCAATAATAAATCACTGCTTTTTTTGAATGCTTTTAAGATATCCGGACCAAATGTGAGGTTCGGAACAAAATGTCCATCCATCACATCAAAATGAATCCATTCAGCCCCTGAATGGTTTAACTGATTCACCTGACCTTTAAAATCTGAAAAATCTAATGATAAGACTGATGGTGCAACAATTGCCATTAATACTTCACCTCTTTTATGCATTTTAATACATCACAATAATTTTTATAGCGTATCGCCGAGATCTTTTTTTGTTCAACGGCTTCTTTCACTGCACATCCCGGTTCATTTTCATGAATGCAATCACGAAAACGGCATTTTCCGATCACTTCTTTAAAATCTAAAACCGAGTTAGCCAGTTCTTTTTTATCAACTCGACTGAAATCAAGGGATGAAAATCCCGGAGTATCGGCGATCCAGCCTCCACAGACTTCATGAAGCTGAGTATGCCGGGTCGTATGTTTTCCTCTTCCAAGAGCTTTTGAAATCTCCTGCGTATGAAGTTCAAACGAAGGATCCAGAGCATTGATCAAGCTGGATTTTCCCACCCCGCTTTGACCTGTCAAAACACTGATCTTTCCTTTTAACAGCTCATAAATGGCATCATCATGAGCATCTTTGGATTTCAGAATGACTTGGATATTTGATTTCTTATAGTCTTCGATGAGATCAAATATCGGATCATCCTGTTTTACAAGATCCATTTTTGTGATAAGCAAGACCGGTGTGATCTTTGCAAGTTCGATAAGAAAGCAGATCCGATCCACCAATACCGTTGAAAAATCAGGATCTCTTGCCGACATGACAACGATTGCCTGATCCACATTCGCAATTGCCGGACGGATCAATTCATTCTTTCTCTCTAAGATTTTTTCAATACCGAAAGTATCCTCATATTTTTCAAACTCAACCCGATCCCCAACAACCGGTGTTTTCTGCAAGCGAACTTTTCCCATTGCCCGACATTCAAT
>CAZUVT010000129.1:0-4912 GCA_964623925.1 uncultured Erysipelotrichaceae bacterium | reverse complement strand
AGATAAATTAAAGGATCTTATTTTAAAATAAAGAAATGTCGATTTTTATTTGAATTTAGTTGTTGTGTTTCCACTAATTAAATAAGTTGGCAATATCGGTTTGCTTGATTTTGTCTTGAAAAACTCAAATCTTTATAATAATTGACAGAATATTAAAAAAGCCTTTTAGTTAAGGCTTTTTTAACACTATATAATAAGTGGTTTGATTACAAATGGTGCGTAAGACGGGACTTGAACCCACACGAGAAATTCCCACTGCCCCCTCAAAGCAGCGCGTCTGCCTATTCCGCCACTTACGCAAAATTACTTTACTATTATATCAAAGAATAATGCGATTTCAAATAGAAAATGTTATAATAATCTAAAATTGTGACGGAAGGGGATCAGAAATGAATTTTGAGTATTTGAATAAAGTAAAAGATGAATTAAAAAGACTTCAGGATGAGCTATGGGATTATTCGGAATTGGCTTTTGGTGAATATAAATCGAGTGAGGCCATCGCTTGTGTTTTAGAAAAAAACGGATTTAAAGTTGAACGGTGTGTGGCAGGAATGGAGACTGCCTTTACAGCGACGATCGGAAAGGGAAAACCGGTGATCTGTATTCTGGCAGAATATGATGCGTTGGATGGATTGTCTCAGAAAGCCGATGTAGCTGAATATTGTCCGATTGAAAACAAGACATCAGGACATGGATGCGGTCACCATCTATTGGCAGTTGGCTCTGTTGCAGCTTCTCTTTTGATTAAAAACTATTTGGATGAAAATGACTTGAATGGTACAATAAAATTTGTCGGATGTCCGGCAGAAGAAGCCGGATCAGGAAAAGTTTATTTGGCAAGAGAGGGATTTTTTGAAGATTGCGATCTTGCGTTGACTTGGCATCCGGGTAGTACTAATGAAGTTATGATGGGGAAAAGCCAGTCTTGTATTTCAAGTTATTTCCGTTTTCATGGAAAAGCCTCTCATGCAGCCGCCGCTCCGCATTTGGGAAGAAGTGCTCTGGATGCAGTGGAATTGATGAATGTCGGTGTGAATTATCTGAGAGAGCATATGGAAAGAACGGAGAGTGTTCATTATGCGATTACCAACACCGGCGGGATCAGCCCAAATGTCGTTCAGTCGGAAGCAGAAGTTTATTACTTTGTTCGTTCTATCACCGGTCCTAAATGCAAGGCACTTTATGAACGGGTCAAAAATGTTGCCAAGGGAGCTGCGTTAATGACCGAAACAGAATTGGAAATTGCGTTTGATGATGGGTTATTGGATGTGGTTCCGAATTCCGTTTTACAGAATGTTTTGATTGATTGTTTAAATGAGATCGGTCCAAACTCATATACCGAAGAAGAGAAAGCCTATGCGCAGAAATTCAAAGAAACGGTCAGTGTATCGCAGATTGAAAATGATTCGGTTTCTCCTGCGGTAAAAAACAGTTCGGATTTGAAGAAAGACAGAAAAGAGAATTCGCTGTGTTCCATTATTCTTCAGCCAAATCCGGTCGAATTGAATACACCGGGATCTACGGATGTGGGAGATGTCAGCTGGGTCGTTCCAACCGCTCAGTTTACAACGGCATGTTACAGCTACGGAACACCGGGACATAGCTGGCAGCTGGTTGCCCAGGGGAAATCTTCCATTGCCTATAAAGGAGTAGAAATGGCAGGAAAGGTTCTGGCATTGGCTGTTGAGAAAATCTTGAAAGATCCGTCTCTTATTGAACAAGCCAAGAAAGAATTAAAAGATCGTTTGAATGGTCAGAAATATGAATGTTTGATTCCTAAGGAGATAAAACCGCATAAATATTCCTAATAAATAATATGGATATAGAGGAAGGGGATCTTGATATGGGTTTATTAGAGTTATTTTTAATCGGAATCGGTTTATCGATGGATGCATTTGCGGTAGCGGTCTGCAAAGGCTTGAACATGCATCGTTTTAAAACTGGACATGCGATTGTAATTGCCTGTTTCTTTGGAGGATTTCAGGCCTTGATGCCGCTTATCGGATGGTTTTTGGGCAGTCAGTTTGAATCTTATATAACCAGCATTGATCATTGGATCGCTTTTGTTTTCTTGTGCTTTATCGGGGCGAATATGATTAAGGAATCTTTGCATGAAGAAGATCAGGAAATGGAAAATGGAAATGAAAAGCTTAATGTGAAAGAATTGGTCATTTTAGCGATTGCCACAAGTATCGATGCATTAGCGGTAGGCATCACCTTTGCGTTTTTGAAAATCGAAATCATTCCGGCAATCACCTTAATCGGATGTACAACCTTTGTCCTCTCTATGCTGGGAGTCATGATCGGATATAATTTTGGTGCAAGATTTCAAAATAAAGCTCAGTTTGCCGGAGGAGTCATTCTGATTTTAATTGGTTTGAAGATCTTGCTGGAACATTTAGGTCTGCTTGGCTAGCCATGGAAAAAGTTTAAAGGTGGTGATCATATGGAATTAAAAGAAGCATTATCTGAATTAATAAGAGATCCTTTTCTGAAGATTATTATTAGTAATCCGACCAAAAAAACGAATCAGTTTCGCAGGATCACGCTGATCAATAAGCAGATTAAAGGAAAATCTGTGATTCAGATAGAAAAAGCAACAGAAAAACAGGTTTTCCATGAAAACATCGAACATGATGAATTATTGGAAAAGATCTGTGCGCTTATGAATGAGTTTAAGCAGTTAAACTGTTTTGGCAAAGAGCGGGAAACCGAAATCAAAATTTCTAAAAAAGGGCAGGTTTTTGTTGCAACACATGCATCGAAACATTTGGTAAAGGTTAATACGGAACATAACCGTAAGAAAAATTACATATTAGATGAAGGAATGAAAATTGCTCCCCTTGTTGATCTGGGAGTTTTCACAAAAGATGGAAAAATCGTCCGTTCCATGTATGATAAATATAAGCAGATCAACCGCTTTTTGGAATTAGTTGAAGATGTGATTCGCAATTATGCTTATGAAGAAATCAAGATTCTGGATTTCGGATGCGGGAAATCTTATCTGACTTTTATCCTGTATTATTATCTGACTGAAATCAAAAAGATTAAAACAGATATAATCGGATTGGATCTGAAAAAAGATGTCATTGAGCATTGCAATCAGATTGCCCAAAAATACGGCTATGACGGTATGAGCTTTGAAGTGGGAGATATTCAGAATTTCAAATATACCGATCAAATTGATATGGTGATTACCTTGCATGCCTGTGATACGGCAACTGATTTTGCCTTGTTTAATGCAATAAAGTGGAATGCAAAGTTTATTTTATCAGTCCCATGCTGCCAGCACGAAGCGAATGCGCAGATCAAGACTGAAGATCTTGCCTTGCTGACTAAATACGGGTTGATCAAAGAAAGGATCAGCGCTTTGCTGACAGATGCTATTCGGGCTAACTGTCTGACGGCGTCCGGGTATAAAACCCAAGTAATTGAATTTATCGATATGGAGCATTCTCCAAAAAATATTCTCTTAAGGGCAGTCAGGCAGAATGTGCCGGAGTCTAAGAAACAGGAAGCGATTGATGAAATTGAGAATTTGTGTCAAAAATTCAATCTGGATCTTACTCTATATAATCTGATGAAAAAGAATAAAATGATTAAGAAAGAAGGCGACTTGAAATGAAAAAAATGATGACAGTGATCTTGACTTGTCTGCTTTTAATGGGATGTGGCAGTGATAATCGATACAGAGGTGTGATCAACACGATTGATTTGAATTATGAAATAGCGGATATGAGTGGCTATGAAGGGTTTACGGACACTGATCATGTATTCAGGCAGATTACGATGCATGAATCTCTTCGTCTTTTTGATGAAGGAGGAAGTGCACTTGTTTACTTTGGATATACGCATTGTCCTTGGTGCATTGAAGCTGTTCCAATCATGAATGAAGCTGCAAAAGCATCTGATCTGCCGATTTATTATGTAGATGCGACAGACAAGAGTGGTCAGGAAGAAGGAGATCTGGATAAAATAAAAGAACATACCGCCCAATACTTGAGTAAAGATTCGGAGGGCGAACTGAAATTTTATGTTCCGGTTGTTTTTGTTATTCGAAATGGAGAAACTGTAGATGCGCATATCAGTACATTGGGGTCTCATGATGCATATTCGAGAGATCTGACAGAATCTGAAAAAAAGGAAGTCTATGAAATCTATATGAAAATGTTCGAACGTTTGCTTACGAAATGATTAAATGGGAAAAGAAAGAATTTTCAATAATATTAGCATTCGTACTTTAGAAGAGAAGCTTGATCTTCTCTTTTATTTTATCAGAATTCATTGCAGGAAATGAAATAAACGATTCCATGATTGCTGAATTAAATCTTGTAATATTTATCGAAGCATAATAAGAAATAAAATCAAGTCTTTCATTCAAAAAACTTGTATGTTAATATTAGGTCCGGTATTAAGAGGTGTATTATGCGTCCGATTGAGAAAAAAGAAGAAAAGATCACAACCGTATTGGGATATGATGGAAAAGAATGCAATATCAAAGCAGTGAGGACAAAGCTTATTTGTTCCGTATGTCATCATAGCTTGACCAAATATTGGAAATTTTGTCCATATTGCGGGAATAAGATCAAATTAGAAGAGGCAAGTTAAAGTTCAAATAGTTCGAAGGTCGTCTTGAAAAAGAGGATCTTTTTTATTAAAAAAGTCCGAATTGAATCGGACTAGAATGATTTATTTTCTTTTCATGATCTGCTCACGCTTAGGACCGTTTGAAACCATTGTGATCGGTACACCAATCTGTTTTTCAATAAAATCAACATAATCCTTTGCTTCTTGCGGGAGATCATCATAGTTTGTGATATTACGGATATCACATCTCCATCCCGGAAGCGTTTCAAGCACAGGCGTGCATTCATAGAGCTGCTGCGTATTACAGAAATCATGAATGATTTCA
>CAZUVT010000128.1:0-5058 GCA_964623925.1 uncultured Erysipelotrichaceae bacterium | reverse complement strand
ACCAAAGAAAAAGTAGAACACATTTTTTGTGTCTACTTTTATCTTACAACTTCATGTGATTAATAGGTCCTATTTTTTTATAGCATTCATGATGGTTTCTTTAATAAAGGAGTAACGCCGGACATAATCATTTTTAATTGTCAGCAAGGTCAGATCATGCTGCTTGCATATTTCACGTTTTTTCCGATCGCGTTCCATGACCTTTTCTTGATTGTAATGCTCAGCTCCCATTATTTCAATAGCGGCAAGCGGTGCCTGGGAGAGGTCATAGATGACAAAGTCGAAGTGAGCCTGATTTCCGTACTGAAATAACTGATGCTGGCGATGATCCAATTCAAGAACATCACTGACTTTTACTTTGGCATGGACGATCAATTGCCCATAAATAGATTTAAGATGCATCAGTGTTTTTAAAAATTCTTCTTCAGCTTCGGTATTAAAATACTTGAAATTTTTTACTTTAGAAGTGAAGAGCTCGTTTTCATGGTAATTGATCTGGATATTTCCATCTTTCTGCATATAATGCACCAGATCCAAAAAGTCGTTTGGTTCGGTGGAAAGGCTCTCCACCATTTCCGTATCGGTGACAAGCACCAGATTTTTTTTGGCCCTTGTTGTGGCAACATTTAAAAGCTGCTGATTATTTTTCAGCCAATGATAGCTTGAGGCATGTGTAGCCTTGGATATTCCGCTGCTTATAATGACTTTGGTATTCTCATTGCCTTGGAAGGTATGGACAGTTCCGACTTTCACATGGTCTAAATGATTTTTTTCTAATTCTTCTTCCAATAGAGCCGCTTGCCTATAGAAGGGGGAGATCACGGCAATATCCGGATTGGATGAACTTTTGATTTCATCGATGATTGCCTTGACTTCTTCGCGACTTGTATTTTTTTCATTTGTCTTGGATGAATCGACATGAATCAGTTTTAAGGCATCGTTATTATTTAATGAACTGCAGAGATTCAATTCATTATCATAATATTTTTTGTTGGAAAATCCGATAATTTTAGGATGACAGCGATAATGCTGATGCAAAAGGATGAATTTCGATATCGGATCGATCTTTAATAAAGTGCTTAAAATTGAATTTTCTTTATAATTATAATGTTCCGGAATATCATAAGCATGAATCAGCATTTCGTTTTTTACGCTACTCATGACAGAGACCGGCTGAAGCTGATTTTGATCCCCGACAAAAAGGGCACGCTTGCATCGAGCCATAGCTAATAGAGCGAGTGCATTGGAACATTGTGAAGCCTCATCCATGATCAGCAAATCAAAATGAGGATCTGCTGAACCTAATTTGGCACAGGAAATATTGGTGGATATAATAAATGGAAAGCAGTCGATCAACTTTTTAAGATTGTTGTTATCTGCGATATAATGTTTAAAACTGAGGAAGCGTTCCTCTTTATTTTTCATTTCGATGATTTGTTTCAGATCCTGCTTGGAAGCAGAGCATAGTTTTTGATAGGATTCCCAAGATCGAAGATAAAGATAGCGCATGATCTTTTCTTGATTTAAACTCAGCTGAGCTTGTTCCCAATTAAAATTAGGGATCTTGTTGAGTTGCATTTCTATCTGTTCACTTTGAGCTTTAATGCCGAGAATCGCCAAGCTTTGTGATATTTCATCCTTGTTGTTTTCTTCAATCTCATGAATGATTTCATTCAATGAATCAAACTGTTCTTTCAATTCTGCTTTCTGTTCAAAGTTTGCAATTGCATTTTGAAGAAAGGAAAAGAGATGAGCGAATTCAGTTTCTAATTCTTTGATTTCACCAGCATGGATCCGGATCTCTTCATTTTGATAAATCAAAAGGTTTTTATTCATTAAATCAAGAGCTTCTTTGATGTGAAGATTGCTTCCCAAGCGGAGCAGACTAAAGGGAATAGATTTATTCTGATAGGTGAACGAGGAACACTTTCTGACGATATTATTGATTGCTTCATTGTTATTGGAAGCGATGAGACACGAGGAATGGTTGAGAAAAGAAGAGAGGATCACATTGACGATCGTCTGTGTCTTGCCGGTTCCCGGCGGACCCTGAACAAATGTAAGATCATTGATAAGCGAGTTGTAAATCGTTCTCATTTGATCTAAATTGATATTTGAATTTTCAACGAGGATGCTTTTTCCTTTCCTTTTTCTCTTCTTTTCTACCATGCCGAAGAAAGTTTTCAGTGGAGCGCAAAGTGTTCCGTTGATATAATTTTTTTCTATCTGATTATATTCGTTTCGGATATTAATGGGAAGATATCGATCAAATCTGAAAATATACGGTCTTTCATCGATTTTCTGGCCTTTTTTCAGATTTGAAACGATGTTGGAAATATATAATTCCTTATTTTCATCAAATTGATTGATGAATTCATTGATATCTCCATCAAAAACACTTTTCAAATCAAATCTCGTTAATTCATTTGTATCCCTGAAGCGTACATTAAAACGATTTCCCGCACTCATTACGAGCTCTTTTTTACTTATATCCAAAAGCAATTCCCGATAAATGATAGGGAACAGTCCTTTAGGATCAGAAATCGCTAGAACGTTGATAGCCATGGTCATAAGCTGAGCGTTTGTTTTAAATTTGCTTTTTTGATGCTTTAACTTTAAATGTTTGGCAAATTGCTGAAATTGATCGAAATCAAGTGGAAAGCTTTGACCTTTTAACAGGTCGGCATCAATTCCGTTGACTAAAGTATATTTTTTTATGATTCCATCGCGGTCATTCTCGTAGCATTCCCGATAATACTGCAGGATCCGTTCATTGATTCCGGAATACTCCAAAAAGTCAAACTGATTATAATTGGTAATGATTTTATGAATCAATTCGGTTTGAACAGTACAAGAGGTTCCTTCCAGTACCTCGGCTTTTAAGATCTGATCGAAGTTAATCGTTCCTGTAAGCACATCCCATCCCTTATCCTGGTTGAACAATTCGACTTTCATTTTTCTTTTGGTAGGCTCTATATCTAAAATTGCGATCCAAAAATAAGTGACTTTTTTTTCATTGAGATTACGATATTCGATATAAAGCCACTTTCCTTCTTTGATGGAACGAGAAATTTCCGAAGCAACGGAATGCATAAAATCATCTCCTGAAAATATTATACCGTATTTGGGTTGATAAATCTTAAAAAATCATGAAAAAAGAAAGCCTTTTTACAAGCTTTCTTATCCATTTATCAATATCCCCGAACACCTTCCAGTGATTCATCGTTGTTGATCCACTCATCGACAGAAACGACACGGTAATCCTGCTTGCTGTCTCGAATGTAGACGGTGGCGATGCCTGCATTGATGATCATTCGCTTGCACATCGAGCAGCTGTTGGAATTAGCCACATACTGTTTTGTATTGCCGTCGATCCCCACCAAATATAAAGCGCTACCGAGCATTTTATCCCTTGGAGCACTGATGATGGCATTTGCTTCAGCGTGAACGCTTCGACATAATTCATATCGTTCACCTCTTGGAATGCACATTTTCTCACGGATACAGATCCCCATATCGGTGCAATTTTTTCGTCCTCTTGGAGCTCCGACATAGCCGGTGGAGATCACTTCATCATTTTTGACGATAACAGCACCGTAGTTTCTTCTTAAACAAGTACCTCTTTGAGATACGATTTCAGCTAAATCCAGGTAATAATTGATCTTGTCTCTTCTTTCCATGTGTTTTCTCCTGATTAATGCACATATTATACAAAATTTAAACTTAAAAGTATACGGATTGAAGAAATAAAGTTTTTAAATAAATTGAAAATTTTTATATTGTTGACTCAAAATTTTTAATCTGTTATTCTTCTTATGCAGGGCCTTGCATGAAACACAGGAGGAAAAACCAAATTATGTATCACGCAAGATTTAATCAGACCCATTATGACGCCGGTTATAAATGGGGCAGCCGATTGTACAAAAATAATTTTCATATCAATAAACAGCCCACTTTTCATGTGACGAATGAAAAGAGAAAGTTTTATCAGGATTGTCTTGGAATTTATCAAAAATTCTATCCTGAGATCTTGGAAGAAATAAAGGGAGTTGCGGCAGGACAAAGGATGGAATCGGAAGAATTGGGTGCCTTTCTATTCTCTATGTATTGTTTTGAATTTACCAATAAATGCACCTGTTTTGCTTGTAAAGATAAAGATTCGATCTTATTTGGAAGAAACAGTGATTTTTTTAAAGAAATCGGGAAGATCTCAATGAATTGTATCTATGATCTGGAAAATAGCTATGCTTTTAATGGAAATACGACGGCTTTTATCGAAATGGAAGATGGAATCAATGAAACCGGTCTGGCAATAGGACTGACTTCTGTTTATCCGAAAATCATTGAACCGGGATTTAATTCGGGGCTGCTCCTACGCTACTGTCTGGAAAAATGCAAGAGTCTTGAGGAGGTCATTGAGGCATTACATCAGATTCCTATCGCTTCTCAACAGACTTATACGGTTGTTGACAGAAGCGGAAAGATGGCAGTGATCGAATGTAATTGTAGGCAGATCGAAGTGGTCTATCCCAAGGAAAATCAAAATTTTGTGGCAACAGCGAATAATTTCAATTCTGAAAGGATGAAATGCTGGCGAAACGAAGGAATTGATGACTGGCGTGCAGATGATCGCTATAAGACAGCTTCTGCCACTCTTCAAAACAGGAGTCAATACTCGATTGATTTGATAAAAGAAATTTTGAGCGGAAAACATGGATTTATGTGTCATTCTGATTTAAAAAAAGGGGCATATACGATCTGGTCTGTTGTCTACGATTTATGTAATGGTCGGATCATCCGTGCCGAAGGGAATCCATCAAAAACGTCTTTTAAAGAAGATAAGCGATTTCACTTCAAATAATCATTGCATAAAAAAAAGCTGATTCTTTACGGATCAGCTTTAATATTGTTATAAAATAAAAACCTTTAAACAAGGTTCTTTTGAAGCATTCAGGTATAGTCTTAAATAAAAAATGGGGCGATTGACGAGACTCGAACTCGCGAATGCCGGAGCCACAATCCGGTGCGTTAACCAACTTCGCCACAACCGCCAGGAAT
>CAZUVT010000127.1:0-5060 GCA_964623925.1 uncultured Erysipelotrichaceae bacterium | reverse complement strand
ATCTCTTCGATCTCAACCCGGGTGATCGGCTGCTTGTAGGCAATGATCGCCAAAGTTTCCAAAGCGCTTTGCGACAAGGTAGACTGCTTGATATCCGCAAAAAGCTTTTGAGCGTATTCATGAACTTCTGCCTTGGATACAAATTTATAGCTTTCTCCATAATGTACAATTTCCATCCCACGATCTTCACTGCTATAAATTCTTTGAAGCTCCAAGAAAAGCTCTTCTGCTTCTTCTTCTGTAATTTCCATGCATTGCGAAGCCTGAGTCGAAGTCATCCCCTCATCTCCTACGATATATAAAAGTCCTTCCAAAATTGCTGTTTTATTCATTTCCATGCTTATTTCCTCGCTTAAACCAAATTACTTCATTTTCATCAATAGTAAAGACCAACTCCTGTCTTCTGATCAGATCCAAACTAGCCAAGAAAGTGACGATTACCATTTCTACATTGGCACAATCAGAAGAAAGCATCTCAAAGCTGAATGTTTCAGGCAATTCTGCCCATCTCGCCTTGATCTGCAAGATGCGGTCATCGACCGAGATTTCTTTCGTTTTCATCGTCGTTTCGATCGGCTTGCTCAAAGATAGACGGCGAAGGACCTTGCTCATGGCCTTGACTAAATCGTACGGACTTCCCTCAACCGGCATATTCTCATTGTTTTTGATCCATTCTTCGTGTTCAGTTGACAGCGGTTTTCCGATCTGAAGCTGCCGCTCTTTGTAATAAGCCTCCAAAACTGAAGAGACTTCTTTGAATTGCTGATACTCCATCAATCTTCGCACCAGTCTCTCTTTTGGATCTTCTTCATATTCATCCGCAAGATCGTCTTCTTTTTTAGGTAAAAGACGCTTGCTTTTATATTCAATCAAGGTGGCCAATTCCACCATATACTCACTGTCGATTTCCAAATTCAGCTTTTCTGCCTGATTCAGATATAACAGATATTGATCTGCCAACACATCAAATTCCAAGTCAAAAAGATCAAGTTTGTTTTCCTTGATCAAGTGCAGCATCAGATCCAACGGACCTTCAAATTCATTAAATACGACCTGAAAAGACATGAAATCACCTCAATGTTCCTATTATAACAGAAATTGAGAACTTCAACTACTTTTTTCTAAAATTCCCGATGAACAAACGCTTTAATTCTTTACCATCATATGGAAAAAACGGATATAAATACGGCACTGAAGTTCTGGATGTATTGACCAGCATAAAAAAATGGACCGCAACCGCAACAAGAAAGCCTTTAAAACCGAACAGTACGGAAACAACGATCATGGCCAAACGGCAGATCTTATTTGCCAATGATAATTCATAACTCGCTGTAACAAAATTCCCGATATTGGCAATGGCAGACATGATCAAGATCTCCTGTGTATAAGCTCCGTACGAAATCGGGGCATCACCAAGGACAAAAACGGTAACGACGCCAAGCAGACTTGAAAGCAAGGATGGAGTATGGATCAAAGAAAGGCGGATCATCTCAATCAACAGATCCACAATCAAGACCTGTATTCCAAAGGTAAACGGACTGCTTATTTCCATGATCGGCAAATGAAGAAGCGTTTCATTCTGAGTCATGACTAAAACGACCCAAAGCGGTAAAAGGTAGATCGAGCAGAGTACCCCAAGCATCCGAATGAAAGAAATCACCGTAGCGATCAGCGGAGTTAATGTATATTCTTCTATCTGCCGGGTCTGTTCCAAAAAAGTCGTAGGCAAAACGACGGCACTGGGGCTGTTGTCTACAAGAAGGATCAAGGATCCCTGCAAAAGATGAATGGCGGCAACATCCGGTCTTTCACTATAGCGGACATGCGGATACGGATTCCATGTCTGTCCGTATAGCATCATGCAAAGCTGCCTTTCCGAATTGATTTCCAAGCTCTTGTCCATCTGTTCTACCCGCTTGTTGAAATCATCCAGCAAGGTTTCATCAACAAGATCGCGAATATAGAAATAAAATACATCTGTCTTAGTCCGATTGCCGACGGTGATCGCTTTAATTGTCAGTTTCGGATCGCGTATCCTTCTTCGGATCAATCCCAAATTAATCATGATATGTTCCGTAAATCCATCTCTTGCTCCGCGGATACTTTTCTCAACACTGGGCTCACTCGTCTTGCGGGAAGGATAATTTCTCGTATCAACGATCACACCATAGGGTTTCTCATCCAATAATACTAGGGCCAGTCCGCACAATAGTTGATTTAAAGCATGATCCAGACTTTGAGCATCTGCTACCTCTGAAGCATAGAGGGCAAGATGGTCTTTGCGCATGACAAAACTTTCCACTACAGAAATCAATTCGGAATTTCCGGTGATCCCACCCATAAAAACCAGGCAGTATTGATGATCATCAACAATCACGGAACGGAATTTCAAATCAAAACAGTCGGTCTGTTTTTGAAGCCATTGGATATTTTTTTGAATATCCGGATAGAATTCTGTTACCATTTCGGTTTAAATACCAAGGCCATAATAAAGGCAAAAAAGATGGCGCTTGTAATTCCCGGCGTGACCATATCAAACATGCCCGAAGCAATTCCAAGCAAACCGTCTGTTGCCGTTTTTTCCATGACCGCATGCATGAGCGAATGACCGAAGCTGGTGATCGGCAAGGAGGCTCCCATCATTCCGAATTCAAGAAACATATCATAAAGACCAAACAGATCCATAAATGCTCCGAGAAATACGAAAAAGCAGACAACATGGCCTTGTGTCCATTTCGTACAATCATATAGAAGCTGACCTGCTGCGCATACCAATCCGCAAGCTATAAATGCATTTATCATTTCCATAATTTATTCAACTCCTTCATAAACGACCGCATGAGCGATACAGGGAATCGATTCTTTCTGATAAGTCAGGATCGGATCCAGTAAAGCCCCGGTTGCTACAACTAATACTTTTTTCCACTCTTTTTTGCGGATCTTGTCAAAAACATAAGAAATCGTCACGATGCTGCTGCAACCGCATCCGCTTCCTCCGGCAAATACCTGAGGCTGCTTATTCCGATCATAGATGATCAGACCGCAGTCATTCAGTTTTTCTTTGGGATCGGTACCTTCTTTCAAAAAACAGTCTCTCAGCATGTTCAGCCCAACAGATGAAAGATCTCCCGTCAGGATCTGATCATAGTCGTCAAAACCGGTATTTGTATTTTTAAAATGATCCTGGATCGTATTGAAAGCAGCCGGTGCCATCGCACTTCCCATATCGTTCACATCCGTAAAATTCCAATCAATGATCTTGCCCAGTGTTCCGGATGTCATTTGGATCCCGCTTTTTTCACGACTGAACACCATGGCTCCGGATCCGGTAACAGTGAAAGTCGTCGTGGGTCTTTTTTGGATCCCGTATTCATTCGGATAACGGAATTGCCGCTCTGCCGTCGAATTATGAGAGCTTGTTACACATAAAGTGTTCTTCATCATTCCCTGCTCGATCCAGATAGCGGATTGAAGAGCCAAAAGAGCTGAGTTGCTGCACGCACCGTACATTCCGACAAAAGGAACACCTGTATTTCTCGCAAAGTAGTTTGAGATTCCGAGCTGATTGATCAGATCTCCGCCGAAAATACAATCGATCTCATTTAGTTTCAAGTTTCCTTTTCGAAGCGCAATATCGCTTGCTTTTGCCATCATTTCTCTTTCAGCCGCCTCAAATGAATCCTGATCGCAGTACAGATCTTCATAAGTATGATCGATCTTGTGCTTCAGGGGACCCTGTGCTTCTAAAGGACCGCTGACACATCCTGAAGCTTTAACATAGACATGATCAAATGTAAAGGTATTGTTCATTTAAAGATCACCTCCACCACATAGCGAAGCAATCCCAAGCCATAAGCGGAAACAACGCCAATGGCAATGACAGAACCGGCCAGTTTAAACATACCTGCCCTGATTCCATAGATCAATCCTTCGCTTTTTCCTTCGAGAGCACTGGATGTCACGCTGTTTGAAAATCCGGTTATCGGAACAAAGACACCGGCGCCGAATATCTGAGCCAGCCGGTCAAACAAGCCCAGACCGGTCAAAACAGATGCAACAAAAACAAATGTGATAACAGTCGGTGCAACGGCCTCTTTTGCATCGATCATCAGCCAGTTCTGATAAAAAACAGATAAGGCCTGCGCTCCTGCTCCTAATGTTCCACCGCCGATAAAAGCCATGATCGTATTTTTTAACACCGGTCTTTTCGGACAGTTTCTTTCATAAATGTTTTGCAATTTCACTTTTTCCATAGGTTTTCCTCCGCTTCTAGTATGCGTTGAAAACACTCAGATTATAAAAAATAGTCTTGAATCACAGAACTTCCATTGTATCTGTTATTTAAAACTCGTTATGATTCAGCAATAGGAAGCCAACAAAAAAGCGGATCTCTCCGCCTTTTACTCTCAAACCGTTAATTTTTCTTTAAGCTTCTGCAAGATCTTCTTTTCCAATCTGCTGACCTGTACCTGTGAAATATTCAGCTTTTCGGCAATCTTCTGCTGGTTATAATCTAAATCATATCGATAATACAAAATCAGTCTTTCCCTTTCATCCAACTGCCCGATTTCCATTTTAAGAGCGATCTTCATCGGAATATCCTGCTTTCTTTTATCCTCGGCTTTATCTTCATAGCGGATGACGGATCCGTCTTTCTGATAGATCGTTTCATCCATGCTGGCAAGAAACTGATTGGCTTCTAAGGATAAGATCACATCCGCTTCCTCGCATTCCAGTTTTTCTGCCAATTCCTTATACGTCGGTTCCCTCTGCAATTTCTGAATCAGCTCATCTTTCACCTTCAGCAACAAAAGATATCTCTCTTTTAATGTTCTGGATACTTTGATTCGTCCTTCATCGCGAAAATATCGTTTGATCTCTCCCAAAATGATCGGAACAGCATAGGTGGAAAACATGACTTCGTAGCTTGGATCAAAGTTATTGATTGCCTTCATAAGACCGATACAGCCTACTTGGAAAAGATCCTGATCTTGATAAGAAGAAGATTTAAAACGATTGACAATACTCCAGACAAGACCGATATTCTTTTCCACACAGAT
>CAZUVT010000126.1:0-5281 GCA_964623925.1 uncultured Erysipelotrichaceae bacterium | reverse complement strand
AATAGCTTTCTACATTTTTATTTTACTATAAAATTCCTTTATATTTCTATAGTGCACATCAATATTATCAGTCTGATCTCTTTGAAATTTATGATATAATAACATTGAGGTGAAACTTATGAAAAAATGTGCATGGATCGGAACCGGTGTCATGGGAAAAAGCATGGCTGCCCATCTCTTGAATGCCGGATATCCCCTAACCGTCTATAATCGAACGAAATCAAAAGCAGAATCACTTAAAGAATTCGGAGCGCATGTTGCCGACACGATTGAAGAAGCAGCTAAAGATGCAGATATCATTTTTACCATGGTCGGATATCCGCAGGATGTCAAAGAAGTCTATGAAAAAATATTTTCCTCAGCCAAGGAAAACTGCATCTGTGTCGATATGACTACATCTTCCCCTGCTCTAGCTATAGAACTTTATGAACAGGGAAAAGAAAAGAGGCTCCATCTTTTAGATGCTCCGGTAAGCGGCGGTGACAGCGGTGCCAAAGCAGGCACGCTATCCATCATGGTCGGCGGCGATCAAGAAATCATGGAACAGACCCTGCCTTTATTGAAACTGATGGGAACCAATATCCGCTATATGGGTAAAGCCGGAAGCGGTCAACACACAAAAATGGCCAATCAGATCGCTGTAGCCGGTGCTGTCAGCGCCATGAGCGAAGCTCTTGTTTACAGCAGATCTGTAGGACTGGATGTACAGAGAGTGCTTGAAGCGATTTCCAAAGGAGCTGCCGGAAGCTGGCAGATGGACAACACATCCAAACGAGTCTTGAATCACGATTTTGCTCCGGGATTCTACATCAAGCATTTCATCAAAGATATGCATATTGCTCAAGAAGCAGCGAAAGAAAACCAGCTGGATTTAGAAATGCTCAATGCCGTCTGTTCCATGTATGAAACCCTGCAAAAACAGGGACTTGGAGATCTCGGCACACAGGCTCTGGTTAAATATTACAACAATGATTTTGATTAACAAAAAACGAATAGGACGATTCATTCGATTCTATTCGTTTTTTAATCCATAAATTCCATCAAGACATCATTCAGGCAGGCCAACCCTGCATCAGTCGGAAAAATACGATCTTCTGTTTCAATCAGCCACCCTTTTTCTACATTGAGATCAATAGCGTTTCGATATAATTTAGAAAGATCTTCTTTGTAGCGTTGATAAAACAATTCCTTGCGGATTCCTTCTTTCAGGCGAAGTCCCATCATGATCATCTCAAACATCTGATCTTGTTTTGATAGATGGATCTCCTCTTGACACCATTTGTGATCAAAATAAGTTGGGAAAACCGTGGTATTATCATAGCGCAGATCCTGCACTTTACCGCTGGCTCCCATTCCCACTCCGATATAATCATCGTAATGCCAATAAGCCTTATTATGCATGGATTGACCGTTTTCTTTTGCAAAATTGCTGATTTCATAATGGAAATATCCCTTTTCTTTTAAAATGCTGCAGGCCATTTCATACATATCGGCTTCCGTTTCCTCATCCAAGGGCTGATATCCTTTTCTTGCGAATTCGCTGTTTTCTTCAATTGTCAAAGAATAAAGCGAGATATGATCGATATCCCATTTCAGGACCTCATTTAACGTTTCCAGCCATTCCTCTTTTGTCTGTGTCGGCAAAGAATAGATCAAATCAACTGAAATATGAACGATTCCCGCTTCATGAATCCAAGAAATGCATTCCTTGATCTGATCCACAGTATGTTTGCGATTGGTCAAAGTTAAAAGTCTTTTCTGTACTGCCTGTACTCCAAGGGAAATGCGATTTACACCCATTTTCTTAAATAATTCTATTTTCTTTTGATCCAAGGATTCAGGATTGGCTTCGATCGTAAATTCCTCGCATCCATCGGAATAGTTATAAACATGATCCAGCAAGTCTGCAAGAAGTTCCATACTTAAAGCACTCGGTGTTCCACCTCCAATATAAATCGTTTTGAAATTGGATCCTGAACACTTTTCTTTTAATTCTTCATATAATTCATTCAGATATCTTTCTGCCAGCCTCGGATTATATTTCACACGGCAAAAATCACAGTAACTGCAGATCGAATGACAAAACGGAATATGTATATAAAGACTTTCAACCATAATTCTCCTTCTAGAAGATGCTGTAAACAAACTTCTTTCCAACTTTTGCTTTCTGATAGAAACGATATTGCACAAGCTGCTCCATCGCCTGTCTTCCGGTTTCATAACACACGTTATTTTCTTTAATGTATTGCGAAATCGTATAATAATGTCCCGGCTGATTGTGCTTTGAATAAAATGAGACCGCCGCTTTAGGAAGCATCGGATAACGATAGATCAGGGTTTCAACTCCCTGATCATGCAGAGAGGTTTCCTCTTTTTTAATCAGCTTGCGATTTAAGATCAGATTAAAGGATCTGATCAAAGATAACAGATTATACGTCTGATCTTCTTCCTTTTCATATTCTTTTATAAAGCAATCCCGATCAAGATAAGGAATGAACTTTTCGCAATTGACCTGTTTCAAAATACAGGCACTCAGTACGATTTTTTGAATCAGGCTCAATTCGTCCTCCTTTAATAAACATGTCAACCGGATCATAAAAGGAAAGTCTCGCTTTAAATAATGATTGCAGTCTTTCTCCTCAAAAAAGAACATGTTCAGATATTCCCTGCAAGTTGCATAGCCAACATTCTTCATCTGACATTCCTTCAAGAAATCAAGACATAAAAATGCCTCTTTTTCATCCTTGATTTCTTCTTTGATCCATGATTCCAATCGATCCATCTGATTTTCCTCTTGCGGAAGCATCAGCATTTTCTCCATCAAAATCATCATTTTTCTTGATACATATCCATTCAATACAACATATTCATTCTCTTTCATGCACGAATCAACGACTTTAAAATAAGAACGATACTTTTCAATCTCTTTCCATACCTCATCCACCACTGAAATATTTAAATACTGAGTTAAATCTTTTTTTGAATAATAAGCCTGTTCGCTTGTTTTAAACGCAAGATCATCCATGTTTCTTCACCTCAAGACTAGTTTACACAGGAAGATTTAAAAAGACTGTCAAAATTGATTGGAACTCAACGCAATTTCTTCACATTCAAAAGGTTCAAACTGCGATTGAAGCTTCGCCAAAGCCCTTTCAAATCCTTCATCATCAATCGTGATTTCACTTTGCTTTTTGAGATGCTCGCTGATGCAATTGGACATCTCCGTATTCAAACGAACTTTGCGATTGGCTACCACTTTATTTTCTAAATCAAGATATGCGATATGAAAAATATACCCTTCCCCTTTTTTAAACGTTTTGAAGCACGAAGAATAATCATCCGCATGAACATTAAATGGACAATCGCTTGTTTCCAAGGCATCATCCACCTGGATCAAAAACAAATCAACAATTCCTTTTTCAACGAAAGAAAGAGTCAATTTGTTACGGCGAAGCGCTTTTTTCTCATAATCTGTCCACGTAGCATCCTTCACGATCAAGACCCATTCATCATCGACGAAATCAATCATCATTCCTTCATCCATCTCGATTTCGATTTTCTGTCCCAATTCCAAATCCATCGTATCACCTCTCTTTTATTTTATCATGGATCAAAAAGAAAAAGAATAAGCATTTCTGCTTATTCATCATCCATGGATAAGACTGCCATAAAGGCCTCCTGAGGAATTTCTACACTTCCGACTGCCTTCATGCGCTTCTTTCCCTCTTTCTGCTTCTCAAGCAGTTTCTTTTTACGGCTTATATCGCCGCCGTAACATTTCGCAAGGACATTTTTGCGCAAGGACTTGATATTGGTTCTAGCGATGACTTTTCCATTAACGGCAGCCTGTACTGGAATTTCAAACTGCTGCTTTGGAATCAGATCTTTCAACTTAACAGTGATTGCATTGCCTCTTTGATAAGCAAAATCACTATGAACGATAAAGCTCAATGCATCAATGATTTCTCCGTTTAAAAGAATATCCATTTTTTGAAGCTTGCTGGCGCGATAGCCGATCAGTTCATAATCAAAAGACGCGTATCCTTTTGTGCAGGATTTCAATTTATCAAAGAAATCAAAGACGATTTCCGCCAAAGGAATTTCATAAACGATCAAATTTCTGCCATCATTCAAGACATTCATATCCGAATAAACGCCCCGCTTATTCTGACAGAGCTCCATAACCGGACCGACATAATTTGCCGGCACTAAGATCGTCGCCTTGACATAAGGCTCTTCCAGACGCAAGATTCGCTGCTGATCAGGCATTTTCGCCGGATTATCGATCGAAATCATCGTCCCATCTGTCAGATAGCAGTGATAAATAACACTCGGTGCAGTCGCAATCAGATCCAGATTATATTCTCTTTCCAATCTTTCCTGAATGACGTCCATATGAAGCAAGCCTAAAAAGCCGCATCGAAAACCAAATCCCAAAGCCTGCGATGTTTCCGCTTCAAATTTCAGGCTGGCATCATTCAGCTGTAATTTTTCAAGCGCATCGCGTAAATCATTGTAGCGCTTGGAATCAGTCGGATAAAGCCCGCAATATACCATGGAATTGAAAGTACGATATCCCGGCAGCGGTTCAACAGCCGGATGCTGAGCATTGGTGATCGTATCACCGACCCGGACATCTTTTACCGATTTGATACTGGCTGCGATCCATCCGACTTCACCACATCCCAGCTGATCTAATCTGACTTCTTTCGGATTGCGGACACCCACTTCTGTCACCAGAAATTCGGCATTATTGGCCATAAACCGGATCGTATCGCCCGGCTTGACAGAACCTTCCTTAATACGGACAAAAGCAATGACTCCGCGATAGCTGTCATAATAGGAATCAAAGACAAGCGCCTTTAAAGGAGCATTTGGATCCCCAGCTGGAGCCGGCACATGCTGCACGATGGCTTCCAATACCTGATCCACATTCAAACCGGTTTTAGCACTGATTCTCGGTGCATCCTGAGCAGGAATCCCGATTTCATTTTCGATTTCTTCTACAACAACTTCCGGCTGAGCACTCGGCAGATCGATCTTATTGATGACCGGAATGATTTCCAAGTCATTGTCCAGAGCCAAATAAACATTAGCCAAAGTCTGGGCCTCAATTCCCTGAGCAGCATCCACCACAAGGACAGCTCCTTCACATGCCGCCAAACTTCTTGATACTTCATAAGTAAAGTCTACATGACCCGGAGTATCAATCAAATGAAAAACATAATCTTTTCCATCTTTCGCTTTATATTTCAACTGAACAGCATTCAGCTTGATAGTG
>CAZUVT010000125.1:0-5358 GCA_964623925.1 uncultured Erysipelotrichaceae bacterium | reverse complement strand
GCCATTTGATAAGCCCTTTCTTTGATTTCTTCAATAGCACTTTCTATTTTTGCCGGAAGACTAGAAGCACTGATTCCGAATACATTTTGAAGTCTTCCCATCAACGGCTTCGGATCCGTTCCGTTGAGATGGATATAAAGACGATCATGAGTTCTTTCATAATGCAGATTCGGCATATCAGAACAGCTTTGACGAATATTATCACTTAATCTGCGGATAAAATCATTCCGATTTTTCCCTTTCGTTGATAATTCGCCAAATCTGACAAGGACATGATTATACACGATTTGTTCCATATTGCTTTATACTCTCCTTTAATACCTGAATAAAATATTTTGCCTCTTCTACTGTATTTTCAGCGCTTATGCTGACTCGGATCGATCTTCTGGCAGCATCTTCATCAATTCCCATAGCCAATAAGACATGAGATGCACTTGTACTCTTGCTGGAACAGGTGCTTTGTGCTGATACACAGATACCTTTTGCATTCAAGGCATTCATCAGTACTTCAGAAGTCAGACCCTTCACAGAAAAATTCAAGATCGTTTCCAAGGCTTCTTCTCCACTGTTAAAATGAATCTCCTCCATTTTCTGAAGTTCGCTTTTCAAAAAATGATTTAATCTGCGAATATGCTCCATGGATGCATGCTGTTTCTCCAATGCCAAGCGCAATGTTTTTGCCCATACGATATTTGCGGCTGCATTTGCAGTTCCCCCTCGAAGTCCCATTTCCTGTTGTCCGCCATTGATCAGAGGAAGCATTTTGATGTGCTGTTTCTTGATCAGAAGACCGGATCCTTTAAGACCATTGATCTTATGAGCTGAAAAACTGGCACAATCAATATTCTTTAAATCAAGATCCAGCTTTCCCAATGCCTGAACACAATCGACATGGAGAACTGCCTTACTCTTTTTAACAATTTCCTTGATCTTTTCAATCGGCATAATGGCACCCGATTCGTTGTTTACATACATGATCGAGACCAGGATCGTATCGGGACGAAGTGCCTTTTCAAGATCGGAAATTCGTATTTTCCCTACATGATCTACCGGAAGATAAGTGACTTCAAAACCGAATTCTTCCTCCAGCTGACGACAGGCGTTCATAACACTGGAATGTTCGACCTGCGTTGTAATGATGTGTCTTCCTTTTTCTCGATTCGCAAAAGCAACCCCCTTAATAATGGTGCTGTTGCTTTCCGATGCGCCTCCCGTAAAATAAACTTCCTGCGGCAGCACATGCAAAAAGGAGGCAATTGATGCCCTGCTTTTTTCCATCAAAGTATGCATTTCCATCCCGGCATCATACAAAGATTCACTGTTAGCAAACGATTTAGCCAACAGTGAATGGTATGTGGAAAGTACTTCTTCGTTTAATTTAGTCGTACTTACCGAATCAAAATAAATCATATTCTAAGATGCGCTCTTTGCATTTTCTTTAATCATGCGCTCATAGCTGCCCGGATGGATCTTTTCAATCGCAGCGATCGCAATAGTCAAAGCCTGTGTGTATTCTCCATTTCTGAAGCACAGTTCAGCTCTTGTCAATTCCGAATCTACCTCAGAATAAGTAGATCGATATTTATTTCCGAAAACGATCGTATCTTCAACCATGATCGCAGTACCAACGATATTATTGACATTGTTGTAAAGCTTATAGATATAATCAATAGCATCCTGCAATGTCACATTCAGCAATTTAACATTCAATGGCGTCTCAGCTAAAATAGCTTCGATCTCATGAACATACTCACTTGATTTTTGAAGATCTTCTTCATATGTATTGGAAATAGACGGAAGACGGTATTTTCTGATCTTGATCTGGATCTCATTCAAAATCAAATAAAGCTTCAATAACTGAGTCTTGCCTCTTTCCTCATCACTCTTCGCTGAATCCAGCTTCTTCTGTATTGCGCTCATGGATTCATTCTGAAGCTTAACATTCTGCATCAACTCTTTGATATTGACAACAGTCAAAGTACTTGCACTTTCATTTTCTTCAATCACTTTATCCATTTTTAATTTAGTAGCGACATATAAAGCAATCTTCTTATCATTTTCTTCCAATTGCGCGGAGATATCTTCAAATCCGAATCGCATCTGGACCTGTTTGTAGTTTTTCTTAACATACTCCGTACAGCGGCGAAGCTCATCCAAAGATTCCTGGTACTGCTTGTTGATGGATTTCAATTCATCATAAGCCTTGCTTTCTTTTTCGATTTGCGCATCCATCTGAGCAAGACGAGTCTTATAAGAATCCAGATGTTCCTTGATGCCATCGGTAATACCGCTTTTCAAATTAAAGAGATCATTCTTCTGCGCTTCACTGATCATCTCAACATTTCTTGAAACATCCAAATGATTTAAATAAACTCCCTTTTGCTTTGTAATTGCATAATTTCTGGACACTTCATCAATTAAGCCGGGAATGACACCTCTTGCGACCTGAATCAATTCAGGAAGTTCGGCAATGCGGCGATCAAGCTGATCCATACTTTCCTGAATGTCAATAAGTTCTTCTTTTGCCTTTTGAAACTCAGATCCATACATCCACTCTTCAAAAGCAGAGAATTTCTTCTCAATTTCGGCAATATTTCTTTCCACTGCATCATTGCAGTAATTCAATTCTGTACTCTTGGATTTGACTTTAGTCTTTAATTTGCGGAATTTCTCCTTTAAAACTGTAATTTCTTCACGCTGTTTCGTTTCCTGTTCCAAGATCGATTCCAACAAACCATCCAGTTTAAATGTCTGCTTATCTCCGTTATCCAACATAGCTGCGATATCCAATAAATTGTTCTTGGCAGCTTTCAGTTTCTTGTTGCTTAAAAGATCATCCGTTTCAGAAATCAAATCATATATCTGCTTCAGATTTGCTTCTGAACTATCAAAATCAGTCTGGCATTCTTCTACTCTTTCAGCGTAGTCCTTATTGACCTTTGCCATGGCAATAGCCTTATTCAATTTAAACAGCAATGGAATGCTTTTTAGCGAATTGTAATGAACTTCATAATCAGCCAACATTTTTTTCATACTCTTGATCTTGCGTCCTCTTGAAATAATCCCGATCAAGATCAATAAAAAGAGCGCAGCAATCGCGATCAAAGCTTCTTTTCTTTGTAATATAGCTAAAACTTGTTCCATACCAGTACACCTCATCCAATAGATATGATTATTGTATCATATTTTAGCTATTTTTCATCTTATTTTTTTCAATTAGTCTCGTTTTTTGACATAAATACGATTTAATTTGACTTTTACGATCAGATTTGCTATCATATTAGGGCGTCAAATGATAGCAGCTTACAGAGTTTGCAGAAAAATGCGTTAATGACAAACCCGTTTGGAGTCGAGTAACCTGCTGCTGTGGTGAAAGATTTTGCATAAACACACTCTGCAATAATTTGTACCTGTTGTTGTTTTATAGCCCATAAAACACAAGGAGGAAATGAAAAATGGCACGTTTAAATGGACCTGTTTGGAAAGTTTCCCGCCGCTTGAGCTTCTCTATTTTGGAAACTGGCGAAGAACTTAAAAAACGTAATTACGCACCTGGTCAGCATGGACCGACGAAAAGAATCAAATTGAGCAACTACGGACTTCAGCTTCGTGAAAAACAACGTATCAGAAATATGTACGGAGTCAATGAAAGACAGTTCGCCAATACTTATGCTAAGGCTGTTAAGATGGAAGGCAATACAGGACATAACTTCCTATGCTTGCTGGAATCTCGCCTTGACAATGTAGTTTATCGTATGGGTCTTGCCAGAACAAGACGTGGTGCCAGACAGCTTGTCAACCATGGACATATCTTGGTTAACGGTAAGAAAGTCGATATCCCTTCTTTCTCAGTTAAACCTGGATCTGTAATCGAAGTTAAAGAAAGATCACGCAACTTGGCTGTAATCAACGAAAGCCTTGAAGCAACATTGAATCTTCCTGCTTTCGTTACTATGGATAAAGAAGCTAAGAAAGGTTCCTATGTACGTCTTCCTGAACGTAATGAATTGAATCAGGAAATCAATGAGTCATTGGTAGTTGAATACTATAACCGATAAGACTGAAAAAAGCATCGAAAGATGCTTTTTTTTACCATTAAAAGGAGATCATGCAATCTCCTTTTTTATCAGCTCAATCTGTTGACGGATCCGATTCTGATCCTCTTCCTTAGAACATCCGGGAAGCACCTGATTCAGCTTTTTCAATTTCTGTCTGTAATATTTATAGAAGCATTCATCCTTTTTAGCACGAATATAAGGTCCGAAAAAAATATCTTCTTTGCAATACGATTCATGCTCGTCAAGATTCATGACCACGATCTCGTAGATTTTCTTTTCTTCAATCAAAGCTTCGTTTAAGATCGTAAAATGATGATCACTGATCCACTGACGGCAGTCATCCACATCTCGATTCGGCTGCAGTATGATCCTTTTGAATTTTCTGCATTTTTCAAGATCATTCATAAGAATCGATTGAATCGTCATCCATCCCATTCCGGCAATGACCACGGTATCCACATCATCCGGGCACTTTTCTAAGCCGTCACTTAAAATCGTATCGATTTCTAAAGACAGCCTTTGAATCATTTTTCTTGCCTGATTTAAAGGTCCTTCCGCAACATCCATAGCATAGCATTTGCAAGCGATCCCTTTCTGCATGAGATCGATACAGAGGTATCCGTGATCACAGCCTATATCTGCGACAACAGATCCCTTTTCAATCATTTCTTCGATCCTGTTTAATCTTTTTGAACTCATCAGTTTTTATCTACGAAATCGCGAAGACGTTTTGATCGAGTCGGATGTTTCAATTTACGTAAAGCTTTCGCTTCGATCTGACGGATTCTTTCTCGGGTTACATTGAACTCTTTTCCGACTTCTTCCAGTGTTCTCGTCCTTCCGTCATATAATCCAAAACGAAGGCGAAGCACTTTCTCTTCACGTTCCGTCAATCCTTGCAGAACACTGTTGATCTCATCCTTAAGAAGCTGATTATTGGCATATTCATCCGGGCTCTGTGCCTCTTTATCTTCAATAAAATCTCCGAGGTGAGAATCATCTTCCTCCCCGATCGGGGTTTCAAGCGATACCGGATCCAAAGCAATCTTCTGAATCTCTCTGACTTTTTCCGGAGTGATATTCTCCATTTTTGCAGCGATTTCTTCGGCTGTCGGCTCTCTTCCAAGATCCTGAACCAGCTGACGCTGAATGCGAGTCAATTTATTGATCGTTTCGACCATATGTACCGGAATACGGATCGTTCTTGCCTGATCGGCAATGGCACGCGTAATAGCCTGTCTGATCCACCACGTTGCATAAGTAGAGAATTTAAAACCTTTTGTGTAGTCAAACTTTTCAA
>CAZUVT010000124.1:0-5368 GCA_964623925.1 uncultured Erysipelotrichaceae bacterium | reverse complement strand
AAACTTCCGATTCATTTCGATTGGCAACACTCCGCCATCTGAACCCATGCGGACCCTCATGAACTGATAAAAGATATCCGACACCATGTCCCGTTCCGCATTTATAATCGATGCTTTCTTCCCATAAAGGTCCTCGTGCCAAAATATCCAAAGTCAACCCGGTACATCCATATAAAAACTTGACCCGTGAAAGCTGCAGCATGCTTTTTAGTACAAGCGTAAAATCATGTTTCATCTTCTCGCTTACTTTTCCACACGCAAAAGTTCTTGTCACATCTGTTGTTCCTTCCAGATAATGACCGCCACTGTCTACCAACAGCATTCCCTCATTTTTTATAACCGCACAGTTTTCTTTTTGGGCAGTATAGTGCATCATCGCTGCATTTTCCTGATAACCGGCAATCGTTTCAAAACTTTTTTCGATAAATCCTTCCTGTTCCGCTCTTAATTGAGTCAGAATCTGATTCACATCCCATTCCGTCATCTTCTGATCAGTAAGCTTCGTCTTCAACTGAAACATGAATCGGGTCATAGCCACACCATCTTTAATATGTGCTCTTCTTAGATTTTCTATTTCCGTTATATTTTTGATGGCTTTAGGCAGATCGATCAAGGATGCCCTCTCAACAATTCGAACTGATTTTTTAATAGTGGAAAACAGGCGGAAATTCAATCTCGATGGATCTAACAAGATTTTCTCTCCCTGTCTGAATTTCTGAACATCCTGATAAATTTCCTCGTATTCTCTGCATTCGATTCCATCCTCTTTAAATCTCTGCTTCAGATCATCAGAAAGTTTCTTTTTATCAAGATAGACCGTCACTTTCTTTTTTTCGAGAATCAGAAAAGAAAGAATGATCGGATTATATTGAATATCATGTCCACGCATATTCAATAGCCAGGCAATATTATCTAAAGATCCTTCAATCAGAGCATCAAATTCCGCTTCACACAATTCTTTCTGTATAGATCTGATTTTATCTTTTGCGCTTTTTCCTGCATATTTCACAGGCAGTTCAAAAGCTTTCGAATCAGGAAAAGCCGGACGATCTTTCCATATCAAATCGATCAAGTCATCTTTCACAAGAAGTTTCGCCTTTTTCTTTTTGGCAATCTGATTGATTCTTTTTCCCACACTTGCATTCACAACTCTACCATCAAATGCGATCTTTCCCTTTTCTGGCAAAAACTTTTCAATATATTCAAAAACGGATAAGACTCCTTCTTCATTCATCTTAAACAGTTTTATTCCACTATTTTTCAACTGCTTTTCTGCCTGAATGAAGTAGCGTCCATCTGTCCACAATCCGGCTTCTTTCTGAGTCAGGATCAAGGTCCCGGCGGAACCGGTAAAACCGCTCATAAACTCACGACATTTAAAATAATCTGCCACATATTCACTGCCATGAAAATCAGCAGTCGGAATCAATATCAAATCTGCATTTTTTCTTTTCATTACTTTTCTCAATGCAGAAATTCTCTCTTTTACATTCATAGGAACACCTCTTTTTTATTTTAAATTTAAAATTCGTTAAAATCAATTCAGTTCTTGCGCAAATCTCTTCTTTTGGGTATACTTTTGAACAGGAGGAAGCAATTATGTCATTAATTATTAAAAACGGCACCTGCTATATTGAAGGTACTTTAAAAGAAAAGAATATATACATGGATTCAAGCGGAACCGGTGTGTTGGTTGACGAAATCGATCTCGATGAGGAAATTCTGGATGCATCTCAGCTCATTATCATTCCCCTGCTTCTATCGGACAGACTGAATGAAAAACAGATTGCAGCATGTGCAAAGGACTGGAAAGTGGCAACGCTCAAGCAGTGTCTTGATAAGGAAGTCGATATTCAGGATGTTGAGATCATCGTATCCGATATTCCATCGGAAAAAGCCTTTTCCTTATTATATACAGAATTTGTAAAAGAAGATAAACTGGCTTTAGAAGATCTGATTGACTGTATGTCTTATAATATTACCTGTGCATGCAAATGGAAACCGGTCGAAATCGAAAATTTTGAACCGGTCAATATCCAGATCATCGCACCGATGATGCGGGAAAAAATCAATGCTGACAATTATGGCGGATATGATACTGCCAGTCACTATGCTTATTGTCAGTTCTTGTGCAAAATCGAAGACGGTATCATTACTTACCGCAAAAACTGCTAAAACATGTTGAGATCTCAAAAATGGGATCTTTTTTCATGCATTCTGCTTGCAACCTATTCAGAATATGCTATAATTAGCATATACCCCACCGGGGTGGTGTGAGGAGTAAAAAATGAAAGCAGATAAGAAAAAAATGGAACAGCTGATCAAAACAGTCAAAGGACAAATGGATGGAATCTTAAAAATGATGGATGAAGATCGATACTGCATTGATATTTCCAATCAGATCCTTTCCGCACAAGCGATTCTTTCCAAAGTCAACCGGGAAGTTTTGAAAGCTCATCTGGAACATTGTGTTCAAGAAGCTTCCAATCAGGAAGAAAATCATGAAAAAATACAAGAATTTAAGACTGTATTGGATAAACTAATTAAGTAAGGGGTGACTTATGAAACAGAAATTTAATGTAACCGGCATGAGCTGCGCCGCATGTAGCGCTCATGTTGAGAAAAGTGTAAAAGGTGTTGATGGTGTCAGTCGATGCGATGTGAATCTATTGGCTAATTCCATGGTCGTCGAATATGATGAAACTAAAACAGACACTTCAAGCATTATTCAGGCAGTTGAACAAGGAGGATACGGAGCCTCTGTTTTCGGAAGCAAAAATGAAGAGAAAAAAGAAAATACGATCGAAGATGAATTGAAGAAAATGAAATTTCGCTTGATTTCTTCTTTTGTCTTTATGATTCCGCTTTTCTATATTTCTATGGGTCATATGATGAATTGGCCCTTGCCTGATTTCTTTCTGGGCACAGAAAATGCCATGACTTTTGCCCTAACACAATTTCTTTTGGCCTTGATCGTCATTCGTATCAACGAACACTATTTCATCAACGGATTTAAGTCACTGTTCAACAAAAGTCCAAATATGGATTCTTTGATTGCGGTCGGATCAGGAGCCGCTATGATTTACGGTATTTATGCCATCTATAAAATCGGCATCGCCCAGGGACTTCATGATCTTGAAACGGTGCACCATTTAAGCATGGATCTCTACTTTGAGACAAGTGCTACGATTTTGGCTTTAATCAATTTGGGAAAATATCTGGAAGCCAGATCCAAAGGAAAGACATCTGAAGCGATCCACAAGCTGATGGATCTTTCACCAAAGAAAGCCTTAGTTTTAAGAAACAATGTAGAAGTTGAAATTCCGGTTGAAGAAGTTCAGATCGATGAAATCATCATCGTCAAGCCCGGAATGAGTATTCCTGTGGATGGCATCATCATTGAAGGATACAGTACGATCGATGAATCCGCCATTACCGGTGAGAGCATCCCGGTAGAAAAGAATGTCAAGGATACGGTTATTGGTGCAACGATCAATAAAACCGGTTCTTTCAAATTCAAAGCAACGCGAATCAAAGAAGATACGACCCTTTCACAAATCATCAAACTGGTTGAAGAAGCGTCTTCTTCCAAAGCACCTATCGCTGCCTTAGCAGATAAAGTTTCCGCTGTCTTTGTACCGGTCGTCATCAGTATTTCAGTGATCTGTTTCATTGTCTGGATGGTAATTGGGAAAGATCTTGAACAAGCGCTTTCCTTTGCCATTGCAGTTCTTGTCATCTCCTGCCCTTGCGCTTTAGGTTTAGCTACCCCAACGGCCATTATGGTCGGAACAGGGAAAGGTGCAGAAAACGGACTATTGATCAAATCAGCACAATCTTTGGAAATGGCCGGAAAGATCAATACCGTTGTTCTCGATAAAACCGGAACGATCACACAAGGCAATCCGGAAGTGACAGATCTTTACAGTACTTCAATGAGTGAAGAGGAATTGCTCGATCTCGCTTATGCTTTAGAAAACCCTTCTGAGCATCCGCTTGCCTTAGCCATCATCAAATATGCAAAAGAACATAATCGACCGCTTCAAAAAGCAGAAGATTTCAATGCAAATCTCGGCAAAGGAATTGAAGCTGTGATTAATGGAAAGAAGGCTTTAGCCGGAAATAAAAAATGGATGGATCAAAATCACATCGATCTATCCGGCTATGAAGATAAAAACAATCAATTCGCACAGGAAGGAAAAACACCGCTGTATTTTGCCCATGACGGAAAGCTGATCGGTGTGATTGCAGTCGCAGATGCGATCAAATCATCCAGTACGCATGCCATCGATAACCTCTCCGCCATGAATGTGGAAGTCATCATGCTGACCGGAGATAATGAGAAAACGGCCAAAGCAATTGCCAAGCAGGCACATATCCCGCATGTCATTGCTCAGGTATTGCCGAGTGGCAAGCAGCAGGAAATTCAAAAGCTTCAAAGTCAAGGAAAGATCGTAGCCATGGTCGGTGATGGCATCAATGATGCTCCGGCTCTGGTTCAGGCAGATGTCGGAATTGCCATTGGCGCCGGAACTGATGTTGCACTCGAATCTGCAGATATCGTCCTTGTTAAGAATGATTTGATGGATGTTGTCAGTACGATCCAGTTAAGCAAATCTGTCATCCGCAATATCAAGCAGAATCTGTTCTGGGCTCTCTGTTATAACAGCATCGGCATTCCTTTAGCAGCAGGATTGTTTTATCCCCTGCTTCATTGGAAACTGAATCCGATGTTTGGCGCCTTTGCCATGAGCATGTCCAGCTTCTGTGTTGTTTCAAATGCTTTGCGACTGAAATTCTTTAAACCCTCTTTCATAAAAGAGAACAAAGAATTTAACAGCGATATATTATCAGAGAAAGGAGAACTGTCCATGACTAAAACATTAACGGTTGAAGGCATGATGTGCATGCACTGCAAGGCCCATGTTGAAAAAGCCCTCAACGATTTAGATGGTGTTCAGGCCGTCGTTGATCTGGATGCCAAAACAGCGACCGTCACTTTGGATAAAGAAGTTTCAGATGAAACTTTAACCAAAGCAGTCAAAGATGCCGGATACGAAGTCACTTCCATTCGTTAGATTTCCATTTTAAAAGATATCGAAATCCGATATCTTTTATTTTGCTCTTAATAGAAAATGATTTTCCTACATCTCTCTGCCGATCACTTCCGCGATCTTTCTGCCCTTATCGATCAAGGCCTTAAACTTCTCCGGTTTCAAGCTCTGAGCTCCATCACTCCATGCTGCCTCCGGATCATCATGCACTTCAATGATCAATCCATCTGCTCCTGCTGCGATTGCCGCCAGACTCATTGATTCTACCAGCTTCCAATCCCCTGTCGCATGCGATGGATCGATGATGATCGGTA
>CAZUVT010000123.1:0-5423 GCA_964623925.1 uncultured Erysipelotrichaceae bacterium | reverse complement strand
GCATAGTGACGTGTTGCTGTCTGATATTCAACGTGTGCAGTATTGATCGTGATACCACGAGCCTTTTCTTCCGGTGCACCGTCGATCTGATCGTAAGCTCTGAATTCAGCCATACCCTTGTCAGCCAATGTTTTTGTGATAGCAGCTGTCAAAGTTGTTTTACCATGGTCAACATGTCCGATTGTACCAATGTTAACATGGGTTTTCGATCTGTCAAATTTCTCTTTTGCCATTTGAAAATTTCCTCCTAATTTAATTTTTTATCAGCCAATACTATTTTAAGATAAACGAACAAATAAATCAACAGTTAAAGTGATTAATCCTTGCTGTTTTTCTTAGCAATAGCTTCTGCAATGCTCTTTGGAACCTCTGAATAGTGATCCATCTGCATTACATAGTTTCCACGTCCCTGAGTAAAGGAACGAAGATCTGTAGAATAACCAAACATTTCAGACAATGGTACATAAGCACGTACAACGATGGCATTGTGACGTTCTTCCTGTTCGCGGATCTGTCCACGACGTTTTGTAATATCTCCCATGACACTACCGAGGTACTCAGTTGGAGCTGTTACTTCGACGTCCATGATTGGTTCAAGCAATACCGGCTTACATTTCTTTGCTGCTTCTTTCAAAGCCATGCTAGCAGCGATCTTAAATGCCATTTCGGAAGAGTCGACTTCATGGTAAGATCCATCAAACAAGGTTGCTTTGATATCAACTACCGGATATCCGCAAGTCAAACCATTGTTCAGGGCAGCCACAAGTCCTTCCTGAGTTGGCTTAATGTATTCACGCGGAACGGTTCCACCGACAACGGCATCGATGAATTCAAATCCCTTACCTTCTTCATTCGGTTCGAATTTGATCCATACATGTCCATATTGTCCTCGACCACCTGACTGACGAACGAATTTACCTTCACAGTCAGCAGCCTGACGGATCGTTTCACGATAGGCAACCTGAGGGGCACCTACATTACACTCTACTTTGAATTCACGGCGCATACGGTCAACGATGATATCCAAGTGAAGCTCACCCATACCGGCGATGATCGTCTGTCCTGTTTCTTCATCTGTATAAGTTTTGAAAGTCGGGTCTTCTTCGGCAAGTTTAGCCAAAGCCAATCCCATCTTATCTGAGTCAGCCTTTGTCTTTGGTTCAACTGACATCTGGATAACCGGCTCAGGGAATACCATCGACTCAAGAATGATCGGATTCTTTTCATCACACAATGTATCACCTGTTGTTGTTGATTTCAAACCAACTGCAGCGGCAATATCACCGGCGTTAACTTCTTCGATCTCTGCTCTGTGGTTAGCATGCATCTGAACCAAACGTCCGAAGCGCTCGCGCACATCTTTTGTTGCATTCAATACATAGCTTCCGGCTGTTGCCGTACCTGAGTATACACGGAAATATGTCAGACGTCCGACAAATGGGTCTGTCATAACCTTAAATGCCAATGCAGCAAATGGTTCATCATCTGTTGAATGACGAGCTTCTTCTGTTCCATCTTCCAAATGTCCCATAATAGCCGGGATATCGGTTGGAGCAGGAAGATAATCGATCACTGCATCCAGCATCAACTGAACACCTTTGTTCTTATAAGCTGATCCGCAAAGTACCGGGAAGAATTCTGCAGACAAGCATCCCTTACGGATAGCAGCCTTGATTTCTTCTACTGTCGGCTCTTCGCCTTCCAATACTTTCATCATCAACTCATCATCATAATCAGCAATCATCTCAACCAATTCCTGACGAAGTGCTTCGACTTCATCCTTGTACTGATCTTCGATTTCTGTATCTGTGACTTTTGTTCCCAAGTCATCCTGATACATATGCTGTCTTCTTTCAATGATATCGATGATACCACGGAAAGTATTTTCAACTCCGATCGGGAATTGAATTGCAGCAGCCTTGGCACCTAAACGATCACCGATGCTTCTTACAGACATCATGAAGTCAGCACCTGTTGCATCCATCTTGTTGACGAATACAATACGAGGAACTCCATAAGTTGTAGCCTGACGCCAAACTGTTTCTGTTTGAGGTTCAACACCTGCTTTAGCATCCAAAACGGTTACTGCACCATCCAATACACGCAGGGAACGTTCAACTTCAACTGTGAAGTCAACGTGACCCGGAGTATCGATGATATTGACACGGTATCCCTTCCACTGTGCTGTTGTTGCAGCAGAAGTGATCGTAATACCACGTTCCTGTTCCTGAGCCATCCAGTCCATCTGAGAAGCACCATCGTGGGTTTCTCCGATTTTATGAGTCTTACCTGTGTAGTACAGAATACGCTCAGTTGTTGTTGTCTTACCGGCATCGATGTGAGCCATGATACCGATATTACGAGTATGTTCTAGTGAAAATTCGCGAGCCATAATTGTCTCCTTTCATCGGGCTGATTACCAGCGATAATGAGCGAAGGCTTTGTTCGCTTCGGCCATCTTGTGTGTATCTTCTTTCTTCTTGACAGAAGCACCTGTTCCGTTAGCCGCATCAATGATTTCAGCAGCTAAGCGTTCTTCCATCGTTCTTTCATGACGAAGACGTGAATAGTTAACGATCCAGCGAAGACCTAATGTCAATCTTCTTTCAGCTGAAACTTCGATCGGTACCTGGTAGTTTGCACCACCGACACGGCGAACCTTCAACTCAAGCAATGGCATTACATTGCCTAAAGCCTGTTCGAAGACTTCCATCGGCTGACGGCCTGTCTTAGCTTCAACGATATCAAATGCATTGTATAGAATATTCTGTGCAACACCTTTTTTACCGTCGATCATGATCTTATTAATCAGACGTGTGACCAATTTGGAATTGTAAATTGGATCAACCAAAACGTCTCTTTTAGCTATATAACCTTTTCTTGGCATGTTTACTTCCTCCTTTACAATCCTATTTCTTTACTTTTGGTTTCTTTGCTCCGTACAAAGAACGGCTCTGTAAACGGTTGTTTACTCCGGCACAGTCCAATGTACCGCGGATGATGTGATAACGAACACCTGGCAAGTCTTTAACACGGCCGCCACGGATCAGAACCACACTGTGCTCCTGAAGGTTATGACCGATTCCCGGAATATAAGCTGTAACTTCCATTCCGTTGCTCAAACGAACACGGGCATATTTACGAAGAGCTGAGTTTGGCTTCTTTGGTGTCATAGTACCAACACGAGTACAAACTCCACGCTTTTGCGGAGAGCTCAAATCAGTAGGACGACGCTTCAAAGAGTTGTATCCTCTGTTCAAAGCTGGTGATTTAGATTTCCAAACTTTATTTGTACGACCCTTACGTACTAATTGGTTAATTGTAGGCATTGATTCTTTCTCCTTTCATCATTTTTCTACTCTTTATTTATGCACACAGTTCCAAGTGTGCCAACCCTCTGCATAAATTAAGTTTCCCCAAGGGAAACCGCAAATATACATTAAGCATGATAATGATACATGAGTCAGTCACAAAAGTCAAATGTTTTTTTGCCTTTTTCAACTTTTTCTGCATTTTATCCTTATAATATTAAAGAATTTCAGCAATCTCCTTTAATGTTTCAAAGCAATAATCGGTTTCACATCCTTCAGGCTTCTTGCGATGAACAAGGATCGTCTTCAAGCCAAACCGTTTTGCCCCTTGAATATCGGCAATCGGATTATCTCCGATCATGCAGCATTCCTTCACATCTTTTCCATTCAAGGCAATCTCAAAAATCCCCGGATTCGGTTTTTCAAAACCGACTTGCCCGGAAATCACAAATCCATCAAAATACTTGGCGATCCCTAACTGTTCCATCACCTCGTCCAATTCCGGGTAGTTATTAGAAAGGATAATATTGGTGTACCCCAACTCTTTGGATCGATTCAAGATCCATTCTGTATCTTCATATAAATAATAATTATTCGCATCTAAAACACAGCTCCGTACAGCGCGTGCTGCCTTTTCAGCAGCATCTTCTGACATCCTGCATGATTTTAAAAGTTCAATCAATCGCTCTTCAAAATCAGCCCACCACAAAAGGTTGACTCGATCCTCATAACTGATCTCTTGAAAATACCAGGTTAAAAGCTTTCCTTCATTCACTTTATCATATATCAGTTTAAATCCCTGATCGTAGCCAAATTTGACTGCACACTCATAGATGATGCTGCTCCAGAAGTTCTCCCTTGAGTAAGCCAGAGTTCCATCAAAGTCCCAAAATAGAATTTTCATCTTCTCACCTCTTTGCCGGTAGCTATATCATAACATAAATTTCTTTGTTTTTCTGCCATTGAATCCCTTTTTTCTTTTCGATATAATATAGGAAATCGGAAAAGAGGAAAAAATTATGATTTCGTCAATTTTATTTGATTTGGACGGCACCTTGCTGCAAATGGATCAGGATGAATTTGTCAAAGCTTATTTTACAGCTTTATATTCTTATTTCAGTAAAACAGATTATGATGAAAATGTGATCTTGGCAGGAGTCAAAAAAGGCACCCAGGCGATGTATGGCAACGATGGATCTTTAAGCAATGAAGCCTTGTTTTGGAATGTCTTCCATTCCGTAACCAAGATTGCCAAAGAAGAGATCGAAGCGAAATTCACTCAGTTCTATCTGACAGAATTCCCAAAGATCAAAACAAGCACTGCATTAAACAAAAATGCAAAAGAATGCATTCAAATATTAAAGGAAAAGAATATTCGACTGATCCTAGCAACGAATCCGCTTTTCCCGGCTGTTGCAACAAGACAGCGGATCGAATGGGCGAATCTGAATCCGGATGATTTTGAATGGATCACCACCTATGAGAATTCTTCTATCTGCAAACCGAATCCGGCTTATTTCAAGGAAATCCTGGATACTTTACATCTTGATAAAGAGGAATGTTTCCATGTCGGAAATGATGCCTATGAAGATGGCTGCATTGAATCCTTGGGCATCTCCTGCTACTTGGTGACGGACAATCTGATCAACAGGCAGAATCTTGATTTAGATACGCTGCATTGGCATGGAAGTTTTGAAGAATTCATTCAGATCTGTGAACAGCTTACGGCTGTGAAATAAAACTGAACAAGGAAAAGCAAAAAAAGAATATCTGATTTTTTCTAGAAACACAGATATTCTTTTAATTTGACTCCTTTTTCAAAGAGTGTCCTCACTGTCACTATATGCAAGAATGATAAGCGTTCGGAATTCCTTATTTCTAAGACACTTCATGATTTTATCTCTTCCAACCGAAACCTGTTAAAGCGTGTACTTCATAGGAGTGAACCTGATTCCGTCTATTTCCTGCTCTTCTGATTGCGGTTTAAATCCTATATGAAGATAAAACGGCTTGCCATAGGGGGATGAATTTAGAGTAATCTCCCGTGGTATCGGATCATCTTTTAAAATATCTGCCAAAAGATACTGAAAAATCGAAGTAGCTACACCTTGG
>CAZUVT010000122.1:0-5480 GCA_964623925.1 uncultured Erysipelotrichaceae bacterium | reverse complement strand
ATCTAATATTTTCATTATATTTAAACAATTGTATTTATTTAATTTTTTAATATTCGAAAATAAAGAAAAATCCAATTTCTTTTAATCAAGAAATCGGATTTAATAATTTTTAAGCTGCTTTTGTTCGGTTCATGGATTGCATTGCTTTTTCATCCAATGACTGAGAAGTATATAATTCATAGTATCTTCCTTTTTTCTTCATCAATTCACGATGCGTTCCTTTTTCTATCACTTTACCATGATCCAAAACCAAAATCAGATTGGCGTCTACAATTGTCGAAAGACGATGGGCGACCACAAAGCTTGTACGGTCTTTTAACAGCTCTTGAATGGCATTTTGAATCAGTTTTTCACTTTCCGTATCAATACTGCTTGTTGCCTCATCCAAAATAACGATCCGCGGGTCGCTTAATAATGCCCTTGCGAATGAAATCAGCTGTTTCTGTCCGGTGGATAAAAGATCTCCTCCTTCACCGACTTCGCTTTGATAACCTTTTTCTGTTCTCATGATAAAGTCATGTGCATGAATCAATTTCGCAACAGCAATTACTTCTTCTTCACTTGCATCAGGACGACCAAAGCGAATATTATCCAAGATCGTTCCGGAAAATAAAGACGGTGTCTGCAAGACATAGCCGATATTGGAATGAAGCCATCCGACACTGCGGTCCTGAATATCATGGCCATCGATCCAAATCGTTCCTTTACGTGGTTCATAGAAACGGCAAAGAAGATTGACGATCGTACTTTTTCCACTTCCTGTTTCTCCGACCAAAGCAACCATGCTTCCCTGTTTGATATGAAGATCAAAATCATTCAAGACCGGCTCATTTTCATTGTAATAGAAATCCACATGATTAAAATCGATATCTCCATGCAATTCTTCATAATTCTCTTCTTTAGGATTTAAAAGTTCTCCATATTTTTCGATGACGACCCTGCTGTCTTTGATTTCAATCGGTTCTTCGATCAGCGAGATGATACGTTCCCCATTTGCCTGGGCAACCTGCACTTCACTCATGATTCGAGCGATCTGTTTGAGTGGTTCAAAAAACAGATCCGCATAGTTGATAAATAGAGATAGTGTTCCGAATTGGATCTTTTCTAACAGCACTTCCTGTCCGCCAATCACCATCAACATGGCAATGACCAATGCCGCTAAAAGATAAACGATCGGCTGAAAGATCGAATTCAGATAAACCGCCCGCAGCGAATTCTTTTTATAGGCAGAGGTCTTCTCTTTGAATTCTTCAAAGTTTTTCTCTTCCATTCCTAATGCTTTTGTTGTTTTGGCGCCATTGATGCTTTCCGCGAAAGCAGCTGTAACAAGCGAATTGCTTTTACGAGTTGCTCTTTGTGCTTTTAAGATCCTTTTTTGGAAATAAAGCGAAATGAAAAATAACACCGGCACGATCAATAAGACCGCGATCGCCATCTTCCAGTCAATGACAAGCATGACGATCGTCAATCCGATCATTAAGAAAAATCCCCAGAACAAATCGACGAATCCCCATGCCAAGGTTTCCGCAATTCCACCGCAGTCGGAAGAGATCCTTGCCATGATCCAGCCATTGGCGGTTCTGTCAAAGTATGGAAAGGAAAGCTGCTGGACATGATCGAAACATTTCTTTCTCAGATTTTTCCCGAAGTCGCTTTCAACATGGCCTGCATACTGATAAAATGCCAAAAGACTGAATGACTTAAAAAAGATCATAAATACATAAACAACACAAAATGTACTTAATGAAGCATTGATTCCCTTGTTAAGGACGAAATCATTGATTGCACTTCGATTCAACAGAGGGAAAATAACATCATTAGCGGCAATCAGTACATTGAACGCAATCAATCCCTTTACCAAGCGCTTATGTTCCCATAAGATCGAAAGAAGTTTCTTCCATAGAACCAGATCAAATTTTTCTTCAGTATATTCTTTTTCGTTCATTCTACTCATTCAGATCCCCTCCTTCACTTTGTATTTCATATATCCTCTTATAAATGCCTTCCTCATGAATCAGCTGTTCATGGGTGCCGATCTGAGCGATCCGTCCCTCATCCAGAACGATGATCTGATCTGCTGTTTTGGCAGAATTGATTCGATGAGTAATCATTAAGGTGGTTACCGGATAATCCAGTTCACTCAATGATTTTTGAATCTCTGCATCCGTCTTGGAATCCAGAGCGCTTAAGGAATCATCAAATACCACGATCGGACTTTTTAACATCAGCGTTCTGGCAATCGCTACCCGCTGCTTCTGACCGCCGGATAAAGTTACACCCTTTTCTCCTACTTCCGTATCATATCCCTGTTCAAAAGAACGAATGACATGGTCAATACTGGCTGTCTTCGCTGCTCTGACAACATCATCAAGGGAGCCGGATGAGGCCGCTGCTATATTCTTTTCAATCGTCTTTGAATAAAGGAACGGCTCCTGCAAGACGACTTGAATATTTCTTCTGAGCCACGCTTTGTTAAACTCGCGAAGTTCAATGCCATCGATCGTAATGCTGCCGCTATCATAGTCATAGATTCGGTTCAGCAGATGGATCAAGGAACTCTTTCCACTTCCGGTTGCGCCCATGATTGCCGTCTTGGTATGCGGTTTGATGTGGAAAGAGATGTCATGAAGCACAGCAACTGAAGCATCTACATACTTAAAATCCACATGTGAAAATTGAATGTCTCCGGTTATTTCCGATTTCAAGCCATGCTCCAGATCTTCACACTCTTCATCCAGCACTTCTTGAATACGGGAAATAGAAATACTGATTTTCCCCATATCTGAAATGATTCTTCCAAGAGAACGGATCGGCCAGATGATCATGCTTTGATAAGAGATAAAAATACTGAATGTACCGACTGTAATGGTTCTATCCATCGCGAATTTGATTCCGAAGATGACCATCAAAAATATCTGAATCGATCCGATCAGATCACTGGTAAACCAATAAATCGCCAACGCATGAATCACTTTATATAATTTTTCGCGGAAATCTTCATTGACATTCTCAAATTTTTCAATTTCATGAATCTCCTGATTAAAGGCTTTTACGACCCGTGTACCATTTAGATTTTCCTGAATTACATTCATCATTTTTGCTTCGCTTTCATCACAAGCCAAGAATACTTTTTTGGAAACCCGATAAAAGATAAAGGTCACGACAAAGGTCAGCGGCATGAGGCAAAGCGCAATCAAAGCAAGTTTAAAATTGCGGGTAAACAAGACAGTGCCACTCAGGATGACGATCATCAAAGCATACAACAATTCAGAGATCTGTCCGGAAAGAAACCGACGGATCGTATTGATATCAGAGGTGCTTCTTTGCAAAAGATCGCCGCTGTCTTTCATCTTATGATAGCCAAACGGAAGTTTCTGCATATGATCATAAATCTCATTGCGCAGATTTTCTGTGAATGTCTCAGATAAGATTCCGCAGTTTCTTGCCCGGCGATGGATCCCCAGTCCTACGATGGCATAAGCGGCAAGAACCAAGATTCCGCCTATCCACAAATTTGATCTCAAATAATCAACACCACCCAGCCGATTTACCAGATTCAGCACGATTCCTTCCGGAAGCGGAATGCCCTGAATAATGTTGTCAATCATATAAGATAAGATCAAAGGTGCCGCCAAAAGTCCCGATACATACATCAAAACATCAAGAAAAATCGCAAAAACTTTACCCTGATGCGGTTTGGCATAGCGAATAATAAATTTCAAATCTTTCATCTTCTCTCCCTCCTCACTCAACAAAAAAAGATGCAACATGTGCATCTTCAACTACTTCAAAAATAAGATTCAGCCGTTATAAAACAAGATCCTGCAATCTTTTTCCTTTCGTCAAAAATACACTTGAAATGTTAACAACACGATTCATTCTTACAAACTGTCTCATCTTCATTTCCTCCTTTCAAGCGTACTTTTGTACGACGTTTACTATCATACTCCGCTTTTTATTAAAATGCAATGCTTATTTTCAATAAATTTGATTGCTAAAGAATGGATCCGATTTTTAATTTATTTGTCAATTCACGATGACTTGTTGATTAATTCTTGAGTTTTCTTGTAAAAATAGTTAAACTTATATCAATGAAAGAAGGTTGTTTTATGGATTGGTTTACTCGATTATTCATGTATATCGTGCTCGGCGCAATTCTTACGATTACTTATAATTTAATTCGCGGGGCCATTCGCTTATCTAAAAACAGGAAGATCATCGCCTGCATGGATACATTAAAGGATGAAGCTGATTTCTTCAAACAAATTGATGAATATATTGAAAGTGAAAAAAGTCAGGAATTTAAAATGAAAGGCAGGATCTTGAAAATCTACGGCTGCATTCAGAATGATCGTTTAGAAGAAGCCGGAAAGACTTTAAATGATTTAGATTTTCTCCCTCTCATTTATCGCGATAAATTCCAGATGAAAATCAATGTAAGCGCAAATGAAGACAGTTTCTTTTACTATTGTTTTCTAAGCTGTATCCATTTATATGGATTGGGGCAGATCGAAATGATTTCTCTTTTCAAAAGTATTCTGGATGATTACAAAGTTCATTTAAAATATCAGTTGCTTTATGAGATGTTTGATGCAACCGTGGATTATTACAAGAAACAATTTGATAAGGGTCAGGAAGTATTTGAAAATATCTATGTCGGAAATTTCAACAGAAAAAAGTATGCCCGACCGATGCGGGGATTGTATCTGAATCTTGCCGAATGTTTCTTGGCAAGAATCGCTCTGGATGAAAACAGAAACACAGACTTTGAGGAAAAATATAAAGCCAATCTGATCAAATTCAATCAATCCTCTATGGGTGAAATGGTACTGAAAGATTTAGGGATCACTCCTCATTTGAAATAAAAGTTTTCCCATTATTCTTTAAAAAGAGAGCTTATGCATAAATAAAGCTCTCTTTTTCATTGACAAAAACTGTTTATCCCACCACAAAACAAGAATAATAATCAATATCTATATTTTGGTTTTCTCCTCTGATTCTAAGAAAAAATAAGGATTCAGACCAATAATCAATAACATTTTATTCAATCTCGGTTAAATTACGCATTAACTATTTGTTTTCTTATCTTTTTAATCATAGCCAAAGACAGATCCACATATTTAGAAATCATGGTATCACTGAATCCATCTTTAATCATTTCTTTGGCAACTCTTATTTCTGCTTCTTGTTTGCCTTTCTTCTCCCCTTTTTGCAAGCCGATTTCCAACCCGATCATCTCGCCTTCCTGTTTCCATTCTCTTCTTAATTCTTCCATCGCTCTGCACATGTTCACTTTTCCCTCCTTTACTTTTAACTTTGTCTTCATCCCAGTCAAGACTTCGATCATCTTCACTGTCTCTTCCCCTACCTCTTCATACTCTTTCCTTTTTAAACATTCTATCATCTCCTGCCCCTCTTGGGAATATGGTGCTAGAATAAAAACCGTACAGAACGAATAGAGAAACGAGCGAGTTTCTGGT
>CAZUVT010000121.1:0-5588 GCA_964623925.1 uncultured Erysipelotrichaceae bacterium | reverse complement strand
AATTCTTTTGATGAATATGCTTACACCGGCTATTGAAAAATGGTGCGACGGAAATCAAATCAAAAATATCAAGAAGCTTCAGAAAAATGTCATCATCATGGCTGTTGCCAGTGTAGCAGTTGCAGCAGTTGCCGGCTTCTCTATGAAAGCATCAGATGCGAACTATGTTAATGTAAATACCAAGGTCATCGTTGATGCAAGCTACAGTGATGATGCATTAGCCAATGTTGATACATCAAATGCCAAGATCGTAAGCGAAAATAATGGCACTTATGTAGTTACTTGCATGGGCTTCCATGGTGAAAATGAGTTCACGATTAAAGTTGAAGATGGAACGATTACAAGTTTTGAAGTATCTGCATTCAATGATACTCCGGGTATTGGCGATGTCATTACAAATGATGATTATACAAGCAAGTTTGTCGGCGCTACATTGGCCTCTGAACTGGATGTTGTTGCCGGTGCAACTTATTCAAGCAACTCGGCTTTAGCGGCTGCAAGCGCTGCCTTGGCAGAGGGAAACTAGGAGGAAAGGTATGAACAAAATTGTAAAATTAGCAGTTTTCCTTGGATTAGTTTCTGCAATCGCAGGGGGAGCTTTAGCTGCTGTAAATCACGTGACTGCTCCGATCATTGAACAGAAGAAGAATGCTGCAAGCCAAGGTGCTTTGCTGGAAATCTTCCCGGATGCAACTTTCTCGGAAGTTGAATTTACAGATAATTCAGGTATTATTCAAGCTGTTTATCGCGCAGAAAACAAAGGTTATATCTTTGAAATGAAAAATGCCGGATACAATACGGGCACACCATTAGAGTTTATGCTTGGTATTGATGATGACGGCAATTATGTCGGATATAAAGTGACTGTCAATGAGGAAACAAATGGATTGGGATCACGTGTTTCCGAGGATGAGTTTAAAAATGGCGTTGTAGGAAAGACGATCGATGATGAGATCGATACGCTTTCCGGTGCAACACTGTCAAGCCGTGCTGTTATCGGCGGAATCAATGCAGCAAAGACAGTATATGGCGAATTGGCAGGAGTACAAGTCGAAGTGAAAGAGCCGGAAGTAAAAGCGGTTCAAATCAGTTTGGCTGATGATTTCTCATCGAATAATGCTGCAGTTGAAAATACATCTGAAGCAGATGGTCAGACGGTATATACAGTATCTGCAAAAGGATTTGAAGGTGTCAATGTATTTGAAATCACTAAAGATGCTGAGGGAAAGATCGTCAGTGTTGTCAATTTCGAATTTAAAGATACAGCAGGAGTAGGGGATATTGCAGTCAAAGAAGATTATCTTGCTACTTATGTCGGTGCAACGATAGATTCAACACTTGATGCATGCACAGGCGCAACCTATACAAGTAAATCAGTTGCTGCAGCTGTTCAGGCTGTCTTAAAAGATGGAAATGAAACTGAGACAGAAGCTCCTGAAAAAGAGGAGACTCCGGTTGTAAATGATGGTCCAAAGTATGTCATTGATGATGATTATTCCGGTTGCAATGCAACAGTGGAAGGATCTGAAGAAACAGAAAACGGAACCGTTTATACAGTTTCTTCCTATGGTTTCCATGGAACAAGCAAATTTGAAGTGACTGTGAATCAAAACAAGGAAGTTGTCAGTGTAGTATGCGTTGAATTCAATGATACTCCGGGTATCGGGGATGCCGCAATCGCTGAAGATTATCTTGCTAAATACGCAGGAGTCACCATGGAATCATCTGTAGATGTATGCTCAGGTGCAACATTTACCGGAAAGTCCGTAGCAGGTGCAGTTCAGGCTGCATTGGAACAGTAGGAGGAATCTGAAGATGAATAGAAAAGAAAACTTTTTTGCCGGTTTTATCAGAGAAAATCCTGTATTTGGTCTATATTTGGGATTATGCTCAACATTGGCAATTACAACTTCTTTAAATAACGCAATCGGCATGGGATTGAGTGTTGTCGTTGTATTGACTGTATCTAATATTATTATTTCTGCAATCAGAAAAGTCACACCGGAGGAAATCCGTATTCCTGTTTATATTGTTGTTATTGCGACTTTAGTTAAGATTACCGGAATGCTGTTGCAAGCTTATTTTGACAGCATCTATTCCGCAATCGGTGTTTATATTGATTTGATTGTTGTAAACTGCATTATCTTAGGACGTGCAGAAGCATTTGCTTCAAAGAACGGAATCTTTGATTCTGCATTAGACGGCATCGGAATGGGTCTAGGATATACTTTCGCATTATTGGTTATGTCAGTTATTCGTCAGATTTTGGGTTCAGGTGTTCTTTCGTTCTCAAATCCGATGACCAATGAAATGATCTTCTCCTTGAGAATCATTCCGGAATCATTTACGATTTCGATGTTTACAACTCCAACAGGTGGTTTCTTGACCTTTGCAGTTTTAGCTGCCGCCTTAACAGCTTATAAGAACTCAAAAGCTGCAAAATTGCAGAAGAAGGAGGCTAAATAATGTTGGCAAATTTATTTTCATTATTTCTGACAGCATGTATCATTGATAACATCATCTTGTCTAAATTCTTCGGTATGTGTCCGTTCTTGGGTGTTTCCAAGAAAGTCAGCTCTGCTGTAGGAATGGGATTGGCTGTTATCTTCGTCATTGTTGGAGCATCAATTTTAACTTATGGTTTGTATTATTTAGTTCTTGTACCGCTTGAATTGGAGTACATGGATCTGATTACATTTATTCTTGTTATTGCAGCATTTGTACAATTTGTTGAAATGTTCATCAAGAAAAATTCTCCAAGCTTATATAAATCATTAGGAATCTATCTTCCGCTGATTACAACCAACTGTGCTGTGCTTTATGTTGCTCAGCAGAATATTGCCAACGGATACAGTTTCTTGGAAATGTTGGTCTATTCTGTTGCAGTTCCGGCAGGGTTTACTTTAACTCTTTGCATCATGGCTACAATTCGTGAACGCTTAGAGTTTGCGAATACTCCGGAAAGCTATAAAGGGAATCCAATTACGTTGGTCGTTGCTGCATTGATGGCAATTGCCTTTACCGGATTAGCAGGACTTGTATAAGATGAATGAATTGAAGCCTTTGCTTTATTTGATCGGATTAGGATGTCTGTATGGGGTAGGATATTATCTGAACCATAAAACACCTGTTCCGAAAGGATGTGAAGGGTTAAAAGCGGATTGTGAGGGATGCAAGATCACTTCTTGCGAAAATCACCCGATCTATGATCTAACAAAAGGAGAAAAGATATGATTAATGCAATAATTATGATGCTGGTCGTCGGAGCAGTTCTTGGAATGATCTTAGGAATTGCAAGCAAGGTATTCTATGTTGAAGCAGACACTCGTGTTGAAACAGTTACAGGGATGCTTCCGGGATATAACTGCGGCGGATGTGGTTTTGCCGGATGTTCCGGTATGGCCGAAGCTCTGGTTAACGGTGAATCTACTATGGATCAGTGCAAGCCTTCAAAACCAGAAGTAAAAGAATCTATTAAGCAATTCTTAGTTGAAAATGCAAAATAAAACAAAAACTCAAGCGTTTGCTTGAGTTTTTTGCTTATATTGAACTCGATTAATAAATGTGAGTCTAAATGAATACTGCTTTTGTGATGTCATAAGGGTCAATAAAACTATAAGGCTGTTTTTTAACATTAATTTACGTTATAATACAATTAGAAAAGGGGTTTGACAACTTTTTTGTAATCAGATCATCTTTGATATTCGAGATATTGAGGAAAATTATATGGATAAAATTCTTGCAGTTTTGCCTGAAATAATCATTTTTGTATTAGTTTTAAAAAAAAGGGGAGATGACCTTTAGTGAATTTTATATCGAAATCATTCGTGCTTTCGGTTCCTATTTGTTTTTAGTTTTGTTTTTTATTTTGTTTAATTCGATTATAGGAGATAATAATTCATTTTTATTTTTTTATTTAGTATCTCATTAGAAGAATTGATCAAGATATTATTTTTTAGTTTATTTAATAAAAACAGATTAAGTTTAAGTTCAATCATCATTTTTGGCACTGCTTTTTCGCTATTTGAGAATTTCTTTATTAGTTATTCAAACTATCAAATGGTAATTGCCAGAATGCTTGGCTTTTTTGCACATTCGGCATTTCTTTTGATCTATGTTGAGTTCTGTTTGTTTTTAAAAAACAAAGGAATCAAGAATGCATTTTTCTTTGCTGGATTTTTAGGAGTTTTTATTCATCTTTTATATGACTTTACGATTGAATATATCAACAATATTGTTGTATTTTCCTTTGTACATGTTATTCTATTTGAGTATTTTCGAAAAACATGGAAAAAAGCTAAAATCAGTACAGATTAAAGAATCAGATTGAGTTGTTAATTTGACTTGAAAAATGAATATGGTAAAATAGAAATAGTTAAAGGAGTCTGTTATGAAGAAAAGAAGAATTATTTTTGATTGTGATCCGGGGCATGATGATGTCGTTGCCATTTTATTAGCTTTGGCAAGTGAAGAAATGGAGATTGTCGGAATTGTTACAAGTGCCGGAAATCAAACGGTTGAAAAAACAACAACCAATACATTGAAATTATTGAGTTATTTAAATATCACTTCGATTCCTGTTGTAAAAGGGTTAGGGAAGCCTTTATGTCAGCTGCTTATCTGTTCTCCTGAAGTACATGGAGAAACCGGATTGGATGGAGCTGATCTGGGCGAAATCAAATTTGGTGTTTTGGATAAGAATCCAATTGAATTCATGTTTGAAACGATCATGAATTCAGATGAAAAGACAACCTTGATCGTTACCGGACCGATGACCAATACTGCAGCGCTTTTGCTTGCTCATCCGGAAGTGAAAGAGAAGATCGAGTGTATTTCATTTATGGGTGGTGCTTGTTTTGGCGGGAATAAGACTCCGCTTTCTGAATTTAATATTTATGTGGATCCGGAAGCTGCAAAAATCGTATTTAAGAGTGGTATCGAACTATTTATGAGTGGTTTGGATGTGACGATGAAAGCCCGTTTATTGAAAAAGGATATCAATGCAATCAGAGACTTGAATAATGGAATCGGACCGATTCTGGCTGATCTGCTTGATTTCTTCAATCTTTCAACTACGGTCAATTTCTTGATTGATGATGAAGACTATGAAGAAGGCGTTCATATGCACGACCCATGTGCGGTTGCCATTCTATTGCATCCGGAAAAGTTTGTTACAAGAAAGCTTTATGGGGATGTTGAAACAAGCGGTGAATACAGCAGAGGCTGTACTGTTATCGATTATGATGATTTGTATCATCGTGAAAAGAACGTTACGGTTGCTTTCGATATCGATCGGGACTGGTTTGCAAAATTTGTTGTGGATTCAGTTGGAAAGCTATAAGAAAAATGCGTTGCCTGTGCAGCGCATTATTTTTTTATTTCCATTCTTTCTTCGATGAAATCTAAAATGGATTCATCCGGATCGATATAGATCGTTTTATAAGAACTCATCGTTACAAAACCGCTTTTAGCTCCCGGAACTCTTTTCAGATTTCTGACAGGGCAGTAGTTGATCGGTACACTGCTGGACATCCTGCCTTTTGAATACAAGGCCGCCAGATTTGCCGCAAAGCGGATCGTTTCTTCAT
>CAZUVT010000120.1:0-5653 GCA_964623925.1 uncultured Erysipelotrichaceae bacterium | reverse complement strand
GGTCGTCAAGATCGTTCATGATGAATTGGGCGTTTGATTGGGAGAAAATGATTCGCAGTTGAATACCAATCCAATCGGAATGACAAAGATCATGCTGGTAGGGCTTCAGGGTACAGGTAAGACAACCAGTATTGCCAAAATCGCTAATTTATGTAAAACGAAATTGAATAAAAATCCGATGCTGATTGCGGCAGATGTCATTCGTCCGGCCGCAATTGAACAGCTTCAAACTTTAGGTCAGAGTATCGGAGTGGAAGTATTTACTTTGGGTGTGGATCACAGTGCTGTTGAAGCCGTTGAGAAAGGTTTGGTCTATGCTCAGCAAAAGGGCTATGACATGGTTTTGATCGATACGGCGGGTCGTCTTCACATCGACGATGAACTGATGAGTGAATTGGTTGTCATCAAAGAAAAAGTTCGTCCGGAAGAAATCCTTTTGACAGTCGATGCCATGACCGGTCAGGATATCATCAATGTTGCTCAGTCCTTCCATGAAAGGCTAAGCGTTACTGGTTTAGTGGTAACCAAATTCGATGGTGATTCACGCGGCGGTGGTGTTTTATCTGTTCGTACGATTACCAATGTGCCGGTTAAATTTGTCGCTCAGGGTGAAAAGATAGAAGATCTGGATATTTTCTATCCGGATCGTATGGCAGATCGACTATTGGGTATGGGAGATATCATGACCCTGATCGAACAGGCAGAACAAAAGATGGATTATGAAAAATCCAAGCGTGCCGCTGATCGCATGATGAATGGAACGTTTACTTTAGATGATATGCTTGCTCAGCTTGAACAGGTTTCAAAAATGGGATCCATTTCAAAATTGCTGGGCATGATTCCGGGTCTAAATCAGCTGACATCGCAGATCAATGATGATGATGCGGAAAAGAACATGAAAGTAACAAAGGCCATTATTTCCAGTATGACGATGAAGGAAAGAGAGAATCCTTCCATGATGAGGAATTCTCATAAGAGCAGAGTTGCTCAAGGTTCCGGAACTTCGGTACAGGAAGTCAATAAATTGATCAATCAATTTGAAAAGATGAAAAAAATGATGAAGCAGATGAGCGCAATCCAAAAAAGCGGTCGGATGCCGAATATGAACCAGATGATGGGAGCACAGAATCAAATGCGCGGCTTTATGCCAAAAGGCAAAAAGAGATAGTGATTATGTCAGATTACATTTTAGATTTAAGAAAAATTGTCGGTCACAGACCTCTGCTTCAAGTGGGGGCCAGTATCATTATAATCGATGATAAGAACAGGGTTTTATTACAGAGAAGAAGCGACAATCATTGCTGGGCTTATGCCGGTGGTTCTGTCGAACTGGATGAGATGGTTGAAGATGCTGCAAAAAGAGAACTTTTCGAAGAGACCGGATTGATTGCGAATTCCATTGAATTGTTTGGTGTTTTCTCTGGCAAAGAAACTCATTATGTCTATCCCAATGGAGACGAAGTTTCCAATGTAGATATTGTGTTTTTATGTAGAGACTATTCAGGCGAATTAAAAGGTCAGGAATCAGAGGTGGAAGAGTTGAGATTTTTTGATATCGAAGACTTGCCTGAAAAGATTTCACCACCAATAAGAAATGCAATTGAGAAATTAAAAGAATCGTTATCTGTTAATTTACAATAATACTAGATATGAATATTTAAAAGTGCCGTGATACAAGCGGCATTTTTTTGTGATTTCGTAAAAATAAAATTAGGAGATGAATTTTTTTGTCGTATATAAATAATAGGAGGCTAATTATGAAAGGAATGATTTTAACATTTTGTATTATTTGTTTTGGATGTGCCATATTTTGTGCCGGAATCTTTCTTCACAGTGATGAAATGCAATTGGATGAGATCAATCATGCAATGAAACGATCCATTCGCTCTTCAATGGAAATCATGGCGGATCGAAAGATCGAACAGAGAACAGCAGAAGAAGCATTAGATGAATTTATGCGGACATTCAAGATCCTAGCACCTCAAAATATTCATTATTCAGCAGGAATTTATGGATTCTGTGAACATCCGCTGTTAATGAGAATCAGAGTGATTTCATCCAATCAGAGCGGAAAATCGTATTCATTTGAAGAGACAATGGTTGAGGAGGTGATCAAACATGAAAAGTAAAAAGATTGCAGTTTCCTGTACAGGATTAATTTTATTGGCAATCGCAAATGTTTTTCTTTTTAAAAGTGCTTTGGAGAAATCGATTGATTTAGTAGATGTATATGTGGCATCTTCCGATATTGCTCCACGTGTTGAGATCACGGAAGAGATGATTGAAACGATTTCAATACCCAGTGCTTATTTGAACTTTAATGTCGCCTTGAATAAAGATGAAATTCTTGGGAAATGGACGGAGATACAGGGAATGATCCCGAAGGGGTCCTTGTTTTATAAATCCATGCTTTATGAAGAAACCGATCTTCCTGATATGCCGGCTTTGCTGCTGAAAGAAGATCAGGTAGTCTATTCATTGACGACTGATCTGGTAAGCTGTGCCGGAAATTCGCTGGTTCCAAATCAAAAGGTGGATATTTACGGTACGGTCGAACCGCAGAGAAATAAACCGATCGTTGATCTGCTTATAAGTAATGTCCGGATCTTATCTTTAAAAGATCGCAATGGAATTGATATGGAAAATGAAAAGAGTCAATCCATTCCTTATGTGATTACACTTGCATTAAATAAAGATCAAATATCGATTCTCTCCACTGCTGCAAAAATCGGATCCATCAGTTTCTATACATCTTCTTTTTCTTATCAGGATCAAAAGGAATCCATATTAAATTCAAATTCTGTCATATTGGAGTATTTATCAAATGGACTTGAGTAAAATCGATTTTGGGAGGTTGGAAGAATATGTTCAAGACACTCAGATTACAGATATTAATTTTAATGGTCATCACTTGTGGATCGATCATCTTATTAAAGGACGCTTTCTCGTGGCTGATTTTCAAGATTCCGGTTTTATAGATCAATTGTGCAGCAGGATCGCTAATCTGGCAAATCTTCCGTTCAATGCTTCAAATTGTGTAGTTGAAACGGAAACAGAAGAACTCAGGATCAGTATTCTGCATCATTCCGTCAGCGCTTTTGGAAATAGTTTGTCAATCAGAAAAACACCCTCCATATTACGCTTAAATGATAAGCTTTTAATAAAACAGAAATATGCACCTCTTGCTGTATTGAAGATGTTGAAGAACTGTGTAAAAAGGAAATGCAATATCATGATTTCCGGGTTACCCGGAGTAGGGAAAACAGAATTTTTAAAATATCTGACACAAAATATCAGTGCTTCGGAAAGAGTGATTACGATTGAAGATACCTTGGAGATAAGATATGGATTTATTCACGAAAAAAAAGATTGCGTCATGCTGAAAGTTTCCGATCATTTCAGCTATGAGGATGCAATCAAGGCAAGCCTCCGACAACGTCCGGATTGGATCTTGCTGTCGGAGGTCAGAGGCAATGAGGTGAGATCATTAATGCAATGCATTTCATCCGGAACAAAACTGATTTCTACGATTCATGCGCCTACTGCAAGACACATCCCGCAGAGGATCCTGCAGATTTATCCCGATTTTTCTTTTTCAAATGAGAATCTCAGAAAGATGGTTTATGATACGATTGATATCGGCATCCATCTGGAAGCTTATACAGATGCGAAAGGAATTCATCGATTCATTCGTGAAATCGTTTCTTTTTCATTAGATGAAAACAATCAGCCGAAATTTCGCATCTTATATGATTCTGAAAATGCTTCCTTGATTGACATAGAGGCATTTCTTGATTTTAGTGACAATAAGGGGGAACAGTAAATGATTTGGCTACAGATCAGTGTTTATATGTGCATATTAATTGCCTTCCTTTCGGTTTATAAGGAAGCACGCATCGTGTCTGTCTTTTCAAAAAAAGGGTCTTACAGACTCAAACAGATTTCCAAGAAATACGGGAAAGAAATCACATTTAAAATGCAGGGAATGTTTTACTTTGTTATCATAGTTGCTTTGCTGATCTGCTCTTATTTATTTGAACTTAACTTGATTTCGATTTTCTGTATTCTTACAATGGGCTTATTTCTATTTCCTTCCTTGTTATTGTGGAATGTCGTATTTTATTACCGGCAGCAACAGTTTTTGGATTATACCAATTACATCCAGCAATTTATCGTGTTTTTTAAAAATACCGGCAAAATCTATTTCAGTCTTAAAGAATGTTCGAAACTTAATTTTGGAGAGTTCAATGAAAAGATCTCTAAGGCGATTGCGATGCTGGAAGAGGGAAGTTCTTTCACGGAAAGCTTGAATTGTATTGAAAGAGATTGTCCTCATTTCATTTTGTTGAATCTTCATTCTTTGATTATTGCTTATGAAGAATATGGTGCTTTTGATTATGAAACCGGTTTGGATCTGATTAATGAAGATACAGAAGATTTAATAGAAGATTGCTTTTTATTTAAACAGAGACAGATTGATGTCAAAAATAAGATCTGTATTCTTGTTTTCATGTCGCTGATCGTAGCTTTATTATCGAAAAATATGCTTATGAGAATTGACGATGCGTTAAATAATGAACTTTATCAATGTGCTTTATCTGTTTTTGTCATGATTTTGGTTCTTACTGTTATTATGGCTCATCGGGTTTATACGGAGCCATGGCTTGATAAGGAGGAATTGTCTTGATTCAGTTGATGATAACGATTTTGATTCTGGTTTGCGGTACACGTATTGAGAGTCATTATAAATCCGTCATACTTAAAATCATCGAGGAAGATGAACTGGTTGCTTTTCAGAAAGTGTTAAGTGATTTTGATGTAGATCTTTTTATGGAGAGACGACTTCAAAAAGTAAATCGGATCTTAATCAATATCATTTGGATTCCTTTATTCAGAAACAGAATTCGAATCAGCTTGATCTTATTTGTCGCTTCTCTTTTTGTCTATAAGCTTCCATATTATCGATTAAAAAGAGAAGTTGAAAAAATGAGAGAGGAAATCAAGATGAGTTTTCCGCTTTGGATCCGGCAGCTCCAGATCCTTCTGCAATCCAATACAGTTGCAATATCTTTAATGAAAAGCTTGGATAGAGCACCGAAACTGATAAAAAAAGAGTTGGAAGAGTTGATCCTCCTGTTAAATTCAGAGCCGACTTGTTACAAATATTATGCAGAATTTCTAAATCAATATGATCTGGTACAAATATCCCGTGCGATGAAGTGCCTTTATAGATGTGCGGTAGAAGGGAAAAAAGGTTCATATAAAGGGCTGGAACAATTATCTTTGAGTACTTCTCTATGGATCCGGCAAAAACGGAATCAGCGCAAAGAAATGCGATTAATGCTTTATCAATGGTGGGGGATGCTGCCGCTTTTTGGGGTAACGATCGTCTTTCTCGTTATTATGGCTAATGTGATCACCAATTTGATGGGAAAGGAGGTGATTGGGTGAAAGCGTTCTTTGAGGAATATGGATTGGTGCTTGTTGTAACAGTGATTGCAACAGGGATGATTCTTTTTTCAGAAAACTTTAAAGCGACTATGCAGACTACGATTGAATCTCAATGGCAGAAAATGACGGAGCAATATTGATATGAAAGGTGCCTTTGAAACCATGACCTTATTTTTCTTTGGAATGATGTTTACCTGTCTTT
>CAZUVT010000119.1:0-5848 GCA_964623925.1 uncultured Erysipelotrichaceae bacterium | reverse complement strand
GAAAGATTTTCCATCTTAAATGATGTCAGAAAAGCCAGTCAGGATATCGATGTCGCAATTACTTTATCCATGGCTTTTGCGCGTGGAAGCAAGGATTTCAGCAAATTGGACGAAATGCTGAACAGTCTGTTGGAATTGGCTCAGGCTCGAGGCGGAGATCAGGTCGCTATCAAAAAATACGGAGAAGATGTCAAGTATTTTGGAGGCAACAGCGAAGCTCAAGAAAAGAGAAGCAGAGTACGAGTTCGAATTATGGCACAGACACTGCGTGATCTGATCGAAAGGTCAAGCAATGTCATCATTCTCGGACATAAAGAAATGGATTTTGACTGCATGGGAGCTGCGGTTTCTATGAGTCGCATCGTGCGGCTCTATGATAAGCAGGTTTGCATCTTATGCCGGACCGGAGGAATCGAAGCAAAGCTGCAGGGAGGCCTTGAACTGTTTAAAGAGACATTGAATAAACGTCATTTATTTGTGAGTGAGATGGAAGCGATGAATCAGTTACGTGATGATACCTTGGTGATCATGGTAGATCATCATATGGCCGCCATCTCTAATGGTCCTCAGATTTTAAATAATGCCAGGAAGATTGCCATTATTGACCATCATCGCCGGGCTACTGATCTGGATATTTCGCCGATCTTTGCCTATATCGAAGCAGGAGCAAGTTCTGCCAGTGAAATGATTACGGAATTGTTGCCGTATCAGGTCCATGCAGTTGAACTTGACAGCAATGAAGCGACTTTGATGCTTGCCGGAATTTTTATTGATACAAATCGTTTTAAAATGAGAACCGGAAGCAGAACTTTTGATGCAGCAAGCCAGTTGCGCAAGCTTGGCGCTGATCCGATCATTGTTGATGATCTGTTAAAAGATCAATATAAAGATTTTGAGATGAAAACAGGTATCTTAAAATATTGTGAAAAAGAAGAGAATGGTGTTATTATTGTTCCTGTCAAGTCAAACGGTGTGTTATCTCGTTCCTTGATTTCGCAGGCGGCTGATCAGATCTTGTCTATTAAGGAGGTCGAGGCCGTATTTGTAATTGCCATGATCGATGAAAAAATCTGCGGAATCAGTGCACGAAGCAACGGTCAGATCAATGTTCAGGTCATTATGGAAAAGATGAATGGCGGCGGACATCGAACCGGTGCTGCTTTGCAAAGGGAAAACGGAACTGTGGATGGTTTGAAGGATGAACTGAAAACAGTAATTCAACAATATTTCGTAGAGGAGGGTTATAAAAATGAAAGTGATTTTAATAAGTGATGTCAAGAAAGTAGGTAAAAAAGGTCAGATCGTAGAAGTTGCGGACGGGTATGCCAGAAATTTCCTGATTCGCAACGGCTATGCTGTTCAGGCAACGGAAACAAGCCGACAGATTTTAAATAATCAGAAGATTCAGGCTGCCGAAAATGAAAAAGAAGCAGAAGCAAAGGCAAAAGAATTAGCTGAAAGGCTTAAGGATCTGAGTGTTGAATTCCGTGTGAAAGCCGGTAAAGAAGGTAAAGTCTTTGGCTCTGTTTCTACGAAGCAGATTGCCGAAAAGCTTCAGCAGCAATACGGAATCAAGATTGATAAGCGTAAATTTGTTGATTCCAATCCGGTCACAACACTGGGTACAACGCAATGCCAGATCGAACTTCACAAAAATGTGATCGGTGTTGTAAAAGTAAAACTAATTGAAGAATAGGAGTGATTTCAATGGCACGCAGCATGCCTTACAGTCCTGAAGCAGAACAGGCGCTTTTAGCAAGTATGATTATGTATCCTTCAAGTGTGACGATTGCCAATGATGAAGGATTAACCACGGACGATTTTTATCTGGAAGCGAATCGTAAAATATACAATGTGATTCAGATCATTCATAATGACGGTAAACTTGTTGATCCTACAACACTGATCAGCAAGCTTAGCGATTTTCAGATTCTTCAGCAGGTGGGGGGCATGGACTATATCATGCAGCTCAGCGATGTCAGTGTTGCGCCTGCAAGTATGAAATACTATATCGAAATCGTTCAGGACAAAGCATCTACTCGTCGACTGATTGAAACAACTCAGCAGATAGCTGAAGAAGGGCTTGAGGGGCAGATTTCACTTGAGATTCTGATGGATAAAGCTGAAAAAGAAATCTTGAATGTAACAAGAGCCAGAAAAACAGGAGATTTTAAAAAGAGCCGCGAGGTTGTAAAAAATGTCATTGACAACATTCATCGAATGAGCGAGAATCACAATCTCGTCACGGGGATTGAAACACAGTTCCGCGATTTAGATAGAACAACGAATGGATTTCAACGAGGAGATCTGATTATTTTAGCAGCTCGTCCTTCTGTTGGAAAAACGGCTTTTGCCTTAAATCTGGCATTGCGGGTGTCTCAGATCCAAATGGATGAAGCAGTTGCCATCTTCTCGTTGGAAATGCCGGCAGAACAGCTGGTTTCGCGTATGCTTTCTGCTCAGAGCATGGTTCCTGCCAATAATCTCAGAACAGGTTATTTGAGTAATGAAGAATGGCGTTCCGTTGATAATGCTGCAGAGCGCTTATCCGCAACAAAGATCAATATTGATGATACTTCGAATATCCGTGTATCGGAGATCTTTTCAAAATGCCGAAAGCTAAAAGCTGAACAGGGACTTTCTTTAGTTATCATTGATTATATTCAGCTGATTAGCGGAAATGGCAAGAATTCAGACAACCGTCAACAGGAAGTATCAGATATATCAAGAAGTTTAAAGGCATTGGCTCGTGAATTGGATGTTCCGGTCATTGCGTTGTCTCAGCTTTCTCGTTCTGTTGAAAAACGTGAAGATAAACGTCCGATGCTGTCCGATCTTCGTGAATCCGGAGCGTTGGAACAGGATGCAGATCTTGTCATTCTGATGTATCGCGAAGAGTACTATAAGAAAGAAAAAAGTGAAGAAGCAACAGAGAAAACAGAAATCAATATTGCCAAACATCGTAACGGAGCGACCCGTTTGATCAATTTGGCATTTCAAAGAGATATCAGTGCATTTTTTGATTATAAAGAAGAATAAAAAGGAGAGTGCCAATGAAAAAAATCATTACGATATTGGGATGTTTGATTTTGGCCGGGCTCTGTACTTTGTTTAATGCCAATATGCGGTTTGGCGGAAATAAAGAAGATCTGGGCACCTCTGATATTTTAAATATTTCAATAATACGTCAGGAAATGACGGCTGTTAATGATGTCCCAAGACAAGTATATAAAATCTATGATTGTGGTGAATTATTGGGAATTATTACAGATATAGAGAAAATTAATCAGTATTTGGACGATGTCTATAAAGAAAAGTATGAAGAAGATTTTCCGGAATCCAATTTAGGAATTGGTGTGGATATGATGATCGTAGAGGAAACTTCTTATAATGAATACGAAGATATTGATGATGAGATCTGTGAGTATTTATATAAGAATTCGTATTTTTCGATTGAGGCATATCGAATTGAATTTTCAGATTCCAAGGGTGTCTATGCTGTAATCTATGTAAAAGATATCGATGATTTTTATACTGCGCGAAATCGATACTTGACTAACTATATTTCTCAAGAAAGTCTGGACTTGTTGACAAATGGTAAAACTACATCGGTCTTAAGTACTTATGGTGAGCGTGAAGTCAGTGTCAATATTCTTGAAACGATTACGGTAACCAAGGAATATGCGGCAACAAACGAAATCATTACTTCCAGCAGAGAGATTTTGGATTATCTCTGTTATGGAGAAAATACAGAACCGATTTATTATACCGTTCAAGAGGGAGACACGATTGATGGTATCGCATCAAGGCAGGGATTATCTTCCGGGCAGGAAGTTGTTACGATCAACAGTGATGTTCTTTCCTCAAGAGATCAGGTCATTACACCGGGAGATATTTTGAATATTCGTGAATTTGAATCGCCGATTACAGTTGTCGTTGTGCGAGAGGAGATCACAAAAGAAGTCGTTTATCCGGATCTGCCGATTTACAGAGAAGATCCTAAATTGCCGGCAGGAGTCTCAGCTACCGAGCAAGCACCTATTAATGGAAGTGCTAATGTATCACGTATGGTTACTTATACCAACGGGGATATTACTGGTTATGAAGTGACAAGCAGAGTTGTTACAAATCCTCCTCAACAAGCAATTTATAAAACGGGAACTAAGGATATTCCGGGAATAGGTACCGGTACTTATCGTTGGCCGGTGGAAAATCCGATCATTTCCTGCGGATGGGGATGTTACTATGATCATGCGGCTATTGATGTCCAGAATCGTCTTGATTTATATGGCTTAATTTATGCGACGGATAGAGGAACTGTCATTGCCGCTGCCTATCAGTATATAAACGGTTATTATGTCATCATTGACCATGGAAATGGAATTAAGAGTTATTACGGTCATATGCGGACAGAGCCTTATGTAACAGAAGGACAGATCGTCGATCAGGGAGATGTGATCGGTCAGATCGGTATGTCCGGCAGGGCAACGGCGCCTCATGTTCACTTCTTCTTCTATACGGGGGATAGCTATGTTCCTCACGATATGCATTTCAGTCCTTGTGAAATGCTGGGATGTTAATATGAAGTACGATTTTTTGGCCAGCGGTTCAAAAGGAAACTGCTTTGTGCTTCAAGATCAAGAGGCAGTTTTGATCATTGATTGCGGAACCACTAAGAAATATTTGAAATCCTGCTTTGATCGCATTAAAGTTGATTATTTAAGTGCAGATGCACTGTTGATTACTCATAATCATCGCGATCACATCTCTCAAATCAAAATGTTCTGCTCCTTGCCTATTTATTCATCTAATCCGATTGAGGAGTTGGAAGTAAATCTGATTCGTCCTTATCATAGCTTTTATATCAGGCATTTGAAAGTGACTCCAATTCCGCTTTCTCATGATAGTCCGAATACGATCGGATTTATCATCGAATCCGAACAAGAAAAACTTGTCTATATTACAGATACGGGATATGTAAAAGAAGAGGTACTTCCGCTGATCTCTGATGCCGACTTTTACATCATGGAAAGCAATCATGATGTAGCAATGCTTATGAAAACTTCCAGACCGTATATTTTGAAAGCAAGGATATTGTCTGACAGCGGACATTTATCCAATGAAAGCTGTGGCTTGCTTCTTAATAAGATAATCGGACCTAAAACAAAAGAAATCGTGTTGGCGCATATCAGCGAAGAGGCAAATACCAAGGAATGTGCTTTGCAGACAGTTATTTCCTGCTGCAAAGATAATAAGTATTTTGATGTTGAATACTTGAAAGCGGCATCGCAGGTTGCAATCATATCAGGAGGTGAAATTGTGAATGAAAAAGATAATCATTCTGATCCTGGCCGGATTACTGGCATGGAATCTTTGGTTGACGCATAGGATTTCCGGATTAAATGAAGATTTAAAGAAAGCTTCTGATAATCCGACTGTTACAACGGTTACAAAAATGCAGTCTGCCTTTACAGAAATCATTGATTCTTCAAAAGATAAAATGGTGGATGTCATTATTACTTTTTCTTCTGCTTCAACTCCTTCGATCTATTCGGGTTTTATCTACAAGAGTGATGATGAGGGAAACGTTTACATCTTAATGAATGAAAATGCCGTATCAAATGCTCAGGAAATTCAGGTTTCTTTTGCGAACGGAACGGCCATCCCAGCTGAATTGTGCGGATATAATCATTATTATGATCTGGCAGTTTTGCGATGTCAGCCATCATTTGATATCCCGACATTTACTTATGGTAAAGTTGATTTGAGTCGGGAAGGAGAATGGATGGTTGCCGTAGGTTCTAACCAGCAGACTTTGCAGAATGGATCGATTCTGATCGGAATTTTG
>CAZUVT010000118.1:0-5853 GCA_964623925.1 uncultured Erysipelotrichaceae bacterium | reverse complement strand
TTTATGGCAAGCCTGCTTGATTGGAAAGCGGTTGAAAGATTTAAAGCAAATGCAATGAATCCGCATACCAATCCAATTACACGTGGAGGAAATGAAAACGATGATATCTTCTTCCAGGGTGTAGAAGCACAGAACAAGCATTATGAAGCTGTACCTGATATCGTTGCTAAATACATGAAAGCAATCAGTGAACATACAGGTCGTGAATATGCTCCATTTACTTACTATGGTGCTAAGGATGCTGAACGCATTATCGTAGCAATGGGTTCTGTTACAGAAACAATTAAAGAAACAGTTGATGATCTTGTTGCAAAAGGAGAAAAAGTAGGTGTTATTAAAGTTCATCTATTCCGTCCTTTCTCAGTTAAATATTTGACAGCTGTTCTTCCTGAAACAGTCAAGAAGATTGCTGTATTGGATCGTTCTAAGGAAATGGGCGCAAGAGAACCGCTTTATCTTGATGTCGTTGACGCATTGAAAGACAAAGATATTACAGTTATCGGCGGCCGTTACGGATTAGGTTCGCATGATACACAGCCTAAGCATATCAAAGCTGTTTATGATGAATTGGCTAAAGATGCTCCGAAGAATGAATTCACGATCGGTATTGAAGATGATATGACAGGTTTGAGTCTTGCTGCTGATCCGGATTATCTATTGAATTACGATTATTCTTCATGTCTATTCTATGGTCTTGGATCTGATGGTACTGTTTCTGCAAACAAGTCTTCTATCAAGATCATCGGTGATAATACAGATCTTTATGCTCAGGGATATTATGCATATGATTCTAAGAAAGCCGGCGGTGTTACACGTTCTCACTTGAGATTCGGTCCATCTCCGATCCGTTCTACTTACTATATTGATCAGGCTGACTTTGTTTCCTGCTCATTGGATAGCTACTGCTATAAGTTCGATATGGTTCGCAATCTGAAGAAGGGTGGAACATTCCTTTTGAACACAACGATTGCACCGGAAGAAATCGAAAAGCATTTGCCAAACCGTATGTTAAAGGGATTGGCTGAAAAAGAAGCTAAGTTCTATGTAATCAATGCTACAAAGATTGCTGCTGAAGTTGGTATGGGTCGTCGTACAAATACGATCTTGCAGTCTGCATTCTTCGCCTTGAATGAACAGATCATGCCGCTTTCTCAATCCGTTGAATTGATGAAGTATATGGCTAAGAAATCATACTCTAAGAAGGGTGATGAAATCGTACAGCTTAACTATAAAGCGATTGATGCCGGTAAAGACGGATATGTTCAGGTTGAGGTTAAACCTGAATGGAAAAATCTGACGATCAATGCCAGCAAAAAGACAGGAGATGCTTATTTCGATGAGCATTTGATGGAAATCAATAACTTGAATGGTTATGATCTACCTGTTTCTCACTTTGCTAAGTATGGAATTTTGGATGGTTCTATCCATAATGATGTTTCCTTCAAAGAAAAGAGAAACATTGCAACTGCAGTTCCGCAGTGGGATCCGAATAACTGTATCCAGTGCGGTCAGTGTGTTATGGTATGTCCTCATGCTACAGTTCGTTCCTTCTTATTGACAGAAGAAGAAGTAGCAGCTGCACCTGCAGAGCTTACAACGATCAAGGCATTGGGTCCTCAGACTGTTGCCAATCTTCAGTACCGTGTTCAGGTTTCTCCGATGAACTGTGTCGGATGCGGACTATGTGTAACTGAATGTTTGGGTAAAGCCGGGCAGAAAGCTTTGAAGATGGTTCCGAATGTAGAAGAGGAAGCAGAAAAAGAAGAAGTATTGGCAGATTATCTATATAAGAATGTTGAGTATAAGACTCAGTATTTCAATACAGATATGGTCAAGGGTGCTCAGTTCCTGATGCCTTACTTTGAAGTATCAGGAAGCTGTCCTGGATGTGGTGAAACACCATACTATCGTTTGGCTTCTCAGCTGTTTGGTAAAGATATGATGATCGCTAATGCTACAGGATGTTCTATGATCTACTGTTCTGCTGTTCCATCCACTCCGTTTGTAACAGACAAAGACGGCAATGGTGTAACTTGGGCAAACAGCTTGTTCGAAGACAATGCTGAATACGGATATGGTATGGCATTGGCACAGAACTTCAAAGAAGCTCGCATCTTGAGCATTATGGAAGCAAATTTGGAAGGCGACTGCAAAGAAGCATTCACAAAATATCTTGCAGCAGGAAATGATCGCGACGCTCAGCGTGCATGCAAGGATGAAGTTGTTGCAGCTGTAAAAGCAAGCAGCAATGAAGCTGTCAAAGAAATCTTGGATTATGAAAGAGATCTTGTCGGCAAATCAGTATGGATCGTCGGTGGTGACGGATGGGCTTATGATATCGGTTACGGTGGATTAGATCACGTCATCGCAAATGATCTGAATGTCAATATCCTTGTATTGGATACAGAAATGTATTCAAATACAGGTGGTCAGGCTTCTAAAGCTTCACAGTCTGCTGCTATCGCTAAGTTCGCTGCCGGTGGTAAGACAACAGCTAAGAAAGATTTGGGACAGATCGCAATGGCTTACGGTCATGTATATGTAGCCAGCGTTGCTATGGGTGCAAATCCGGCTCAGACAATTAAAGCTATGAAAGAAGCTGAAAGCTATAACGGACCGTCTTTGATCCTGGCTTATTCTCCATGTGATCAGCATGGTATCAAGGGTGGTTTGAGCAATCATCAGAAAGTTCAGAAGGCTGCTGTTGAATGCGGTTATACAACTCTGTATCGTTTCGATCCACGTAAAGAACAGCCGCTTACAATCGATTCTAAGGAACCGAACTGGGATAATTTCCACGCATTCCTGATGAACGAGACACGTTATAACCAGCTAATCAAACTTAAAGGTGAAGAAGCTGCTGAAGCTGCATATGCTAAGACATTGAAAGATGCTCAGAAGCGTTATGCTCGTTTAGTTAAACTGGCTCAGGACTAATTGTTTTGAAAATAAACAGTTTCTAAAAAGGGAGAAGACAATCTTCTCTCTTTTTTTGTCTCAAAATATAGGAAATGCATGATATAATGTTATTGAATGAAATAATAGGAGAGATGTCAACTATTATGAAAGCAGATCATCTGATTGTTTATTCTGGCTGAAACATGATCTTTAATTCTATAAATAAGTGCTGAATTGTTTATTAAGTGATTTTTAAAAGAACAAAAAGTGAAATATTTTCAAGAAGATTGAAATAATTTAGTTGATGTTTAAGTTTGTCTTAAAGAAAATTTAAGGAATGTATGTTAAAATAAAGAAAATGAAAGATTACGCAATGCGACAAAAAACATGATGTTATTTTGTTTAAATTGTGTTGATATAAGTGAGGAGTGCTACTATGAAGGTATGCTTATATTTTGAAGGAGAAAAAATGATTGCTACTTCCGGAATCGGAAGGGCTTTAAAACATCAGATCGCGGCGCTTAAAACACAAGGTATAGAAGTGACAACAGATCCTGATGATGACTATGATATCTTGCATATCAACACGGTTTACGGAGGAAGCGAATCGGTGATCAAGCATGCTCGTTCCAGAAATATTCCTGTTATTTATCATGCTCATTCAACAGAGGAAGACTTTAAAAATAGTTTTATTTTATCCAATCAGTTGGCCCCGTTATTTAAACAAAGACTGATTTCTCTTTATTCCAGTGCAGATGAGATCGTGACTCCGACGCCTTATTCTAAAAAAATACTGGAAGGATACGGGATAACCGTTCCCATTACGGCAATATCTAATGGTGTTGATCTGGAGCGGTTTGATCCGGATCCGGAAAAAGTAAAGGCATTTCGAGATTATTTTTCTTTGAAAGAGGAGGATCGGGTCGTTTTATCAGTAGGTCTCTTTTTCAAAAGAAAAGGAATATTAGATTTCATTGAGGTGGCAAAAAGATGTCCGGATTATAAATTTATTTGGTTTGGTCATACACCTTCTCTTTCTATACCGAAAGAAGTTCGGGATGTGACAATCAATTATCCGACCAATGTTATATTCCCGGGATATGTAAGCGGACCGATTATTCAAGGCGCTTATGCCGGAGCTGATTGCTTCTTTTTTCCAAGCTTTGAGGAGACTGAAGGCATCGTTGTACTGGAGGCGCTGGCTTCTTATCAGAATGTTTTGATTCGCGATATCGGTGCATTCGATCCGTGGATGATTCATGGAGTCAATTGTTATAAGGGAAAGAATGTTGAGGATTTTGTAGAATTGCTTCAAGATATAGTTGAAAAAAGATGCCCTGAAACAAAAAACGAAGGAAGAAAAACTGCTGAAGAAAGAAGTTTTGAAAAGGTGGGAGAGCAGTTGAAGGAAGTATATGAGAGAGTTCTTGCGAATCGTTAAGAAACTGGCAAACAACTATTTTTTCAATTTTGTGCTGATCATCTTGATTGGTGCATTAGTCGGTCATATTGTCTTGAAAGATAATGGGGCTCAGATCGTAGCGATGATCAAAAAACTTGATTTTAACGCTTTTCTTATTTTGATCCTGTGCTCTGTTTTTTATCAGTTGATTATCGGAAAAATAATCACTGATTTGTGCCGTACTGTAAAAAAAGATTATAAACTATTTCAGGGATTTATAAATGCAACAGTTGCGGGATTATTTCAGGGAATTACTCCCAGTGCGACCGGCGGACAGTTTGCTCAGATCTATGTATTTAAGAAACAAGGGGTTGATTTCAGTGATGCGGCAGGCATCTTGTGGCTGGATTTTATTGTTTATCAATCTACTTTTGTTGCGTTTACGCTGATCATGATTCTTTGTAAATTCCGTTATTTCATCGGAACGTATCGGGAATACATGGGACTTGTCATTATCGGGTTTTTAGTGAACGGTTCCGTCATCATTTCTTTGATGCTGATGGTTCTTGTTCCTTCGGTCTATAAGTGGATCTCACATCAGGGAATTGATTTGCTTGTCAGGATGAAAATCGTTAAGGATAAAGAGAATTCTATCAAGAGACTGGACGGGCGACTGGCTGAATTTGAAAAGGGGATCAATCGTTTGAAATCAAATGGGAAATTGATTTTACGCTTGATCTTGCTGAATATCATCCGCTTGATTTTTTATTACAGCATTCCTTCCATCTGTGCAACACTGCTTGGAATTGAAGTATCAATGAGTTTATTCGTTGATATGATCGTGTTGGCTTCCTTTGTTTCACTTGTCAATGCTTTCAATCCGCTTCCGGGAGCAAGCGGGGGTATGGAAGCGATGTATCTTGTTATGTTTTCTTATCCGCTTGGCAGTTATGGAGCGGTGAGTACGATGTTCCTTTGGAGGATGACTTCCTTCTATTTTGTACTAATACTTGGCATTCTTGCTTTTATTGGTGTAAAATATGGGAAAAGAAAAGATAAAGGAGATCAGTTATGCGTGTAGGATTATTTTCAGACTGCTATGTCCCGGATATAAATGGTGTTGTTTCATCCATCGTGACTTTGAAGTCTGAGCTTGAAAAGCTTGGTCATGAAGTCTATGTTGTTGCAACGATGCCAAGCAAGCCGATTGAAGAAGATTCAACTCACATCATGAGATTATCTGGGGTTGAACTTAAGAATTTTTACGGTTATGTCATTACACAGCCGATTCATTTAATTGCATTAAATCAAATCAAGGAGTGGAATCTTGATGTCATTCATGTCCAAACAGAATTCGGTGTCGGCATGTTTGCTCGAATCGTGGCAAAGACCTTGGGGATTCCACTTGTATCGACCTATCATACGCAATATGAAGATTATACTCACTATATTAATTTCTTTGATTTGAAAACTGTCGATGTGGTCACCAAGAAAGCTGTTGCTCAATTTTCTAAGCTCTTGGCGGATACCTCCGTGGAAGTGATCGCACCTAG
>CAZUVT010000117.1:0-5887 GCA_964623925.1 uncultured Erysipelotrichaceae bacterium | reverse complement strand
AGGCGAGATGTTATCAGGAAATGATCGTAGCATTCATAGAACATCATCACAGCTATGATGATGAGGTGAAAGAGTTATTAGATCAATTCGGGGACGTTTGTTCAAAATGTAATTATTCGATCTATGGATCGGATCAAAAGCAGTTTGAATATTGCCTTATGGTTGAATATCCTATATTTTTTCCGGTTTTAGACTATTATTCCAAGGGGAAACTTGTTACGTATGTTTTGATAAGAAAAGAATAGGAGCAAAAAAACTCCTGTCTCAGGATTGCTGAAACGGGAGTTTTACTTCTAAAAAGAAAAAGATTAGCTGCGATGCTAATCATGCATTAAGACTTATAGATCACCTAATTCCAAGTAATCCATCGAATTGGCAAGCTGTACTCTTTCGATTCCGGCGACCTCATCCATGAGCCATGCTTCGATTCCTTCGGAAAAGGTTACATCCATACTCATGCAATTCATGCAGGCACCGGTAAGTCTTACAGTGACAACACCTTGATCGATGCTTACTAATTCGACATCGCCGCCTTCTCTTTGAAGGTAAGGACGGATCTTATCAAGAACCGCAAGAACTTGTTCTTTCATATCTTCCATATTTTTACCTCTCATAACAAAAATAAATAATAAATCAATCCCCCAATGATCAATCCATGGGCGATACCGCCGAATACTTCGATCCAGCGATGTCCGAGGACTTGTTTCACTTTAGATGAATAAATCGGATCACTAAGCCTAGTCTGTGTTAATTCCTGAATATCTTGTATTAACTGCTGGGTAATCTGAATATTTTTCCCGGCATAATAACGGACATTTGCAGCATCATAAATGATAATAAGCATTACAATAAACGCGACTGTAAAGATACTGGAATCAAAGCCTTCCTCAAGACCAATGATTAGAGTGACTGCTGAAACCATAGAAGAATGCGAACTTGGAAATCCTCCACTCGAAAACATCAGGAGCGGATCCCATTTGCGTGTCGTCAGGAAGGAATAGAAGGGCTTTAATCCTTGTGCAACGAGATTGGCAACAATTGCTGCAATCAGCGTCCAATACGAATGGTGCATAATTGAACTCTCTCCTTCTCTATTTAGTATAACACAAATTTTGAAGATGTGTTATAATATAATCAGTTTGGAGGCTGATCCATGATTACCGTAGGACAAATCGTGACCGGCAAAATTACCGGAATTCAACCCTATGGAGCTTTTGTTTCTTTGGAAAACAATTGGACAGGATTGATACATATATCTGAGATTTCGGATGGATTTGTAAAAGATGTTCAGCATTTTATAAAATTTGATGAAATGATTCAGGTCAAAGTCTTAGATATTGATGAAAAGAATCATCACTGTCGTTTATCCTTAAAGGCATGCCATAGTCGGGCAAGAAAATCTGTAAAAAGAAAAAAAATCGATTATTTGCCAAAAATGACTTTGGGATTTAAATCGATTCAAGAGGCGATGGATCAGTGGATTCAAGCAAAGCAAGGAGGAAATTTATGATTAAATTTAATGCAGACCATGCATTCATGAATGAAGATTTTAATGATTATCAATATGAAGTATCCAGAATTCATAAAATGATTCATGAGAAAACAGGAGCAGGAAATGATTTTCTAGGCTGGGTAAATTGGGCTGAAACTTATGATAAAGAAGAGTTTGAAAGGATCAAGGCAGTTGCCGATAAAGTTCGGGACAGAGCTGAAGTTTTATTAGTTTGCGGTATCGGCGGATCTTATCTGGGAGCGCGTGCCGTTCTTGAAGCAATTCAGGGATTATATGGCGAGAGTAAAACAGAAGTGATCTTTATTGGAAACACGTTCTCCAGCACTTATCATCTTCAGGTATTGAAGTATATTGAAAATAAAAGTGTTGTCATGAATGTTATTTCAAAATCCGGTACGACGACTGAAACAGCAATTGCATTCAGAATGTTTAAAGAATTCATGGAAGAAAAATACGGCAAAGAAGAATGCCGTGAAAGAATTATTGCCACGACGGATAAGGCTAGGGGAACTTTAAAGGAACTTGCCACGATCGAAGGATATGAGACTTTTGTCATTCCGGATGATATCGGTGGACGCTACAGTGTGATTACACCGGTTGGACTGTTGCCGTTGGCGATTGCCGGAGTGGATATCGATGAAATGATGGACGGGTATAAACAGGCTTATAAAGAATTGAATTCTGATGACATTATGACAAATCAGGCCTATCGTTATGCAGTTGCAAGACGCATGATGCAGAAAAAAGGTTATCATGTGGAAATGCTTGTTACGTATGAACCATCCTTGAGCATGACTGCTGAATGGTGGAAACAGTTATTCGGTGAGTCTGAGGGAAAAGAAGGAAAAGGAATCCTGCCTGATTCGGCAACTTTCTCAACTGATCTTCATTCTTTAGGACAGTTTATTCAGGAAGGAAATAAAGTGTTATACGAAACTTTGCTTCTTGTTGAAAAACCAATCATGGATGGCGTAGTTCCTCATGATGAAGCAAATTTAGACGGATTGAATTATTTGGAAGGAAAAAGTCTGGATTGGATCAATAAAATGGCTTGTCAAGGAACACTTCAAGCTCATGAAGAAACAGGCGGCGTTCCAAATCTGATGATTACATTGCCGGATTGTTCTGCACGGACAGTAGGATATATGTGTTACTTCTTCTTCATCGCATGTGCTATGACATGCTACATGCTGAATATCAACCCATTTAATCAGCCGGGTGTAGAAGTATATAAAAAGAATATGTTCCATCTTCTTGGAAAGCAAGGTTATTAAAAAATCCTCTCATGAGGATTTTTTTGATGCTTTCAAATAAGGTTTTTCTGCGAGTAAAAGAATAACAAGAAAACATATCAGAAATATCAAGGCGATCAATCCGGAAAATTTGATCGTGAACTTATCAAAATCAGTAATTAACGTTTTTATTAGTGTTCTCGGATGAAGAACATCCCATGTGTTTAATCGCAGAAATCTTCCGATATAGACGCCATATCCAACTAAAATACTGATCGTCAAAGTATAGCATCCTGATAAGAAAAGATGAAATTTAGCCGGGAGGATCGCCAGATAAATAAGCAGTGTTGAATAAATTCCAAAAAACATGCCCATGAGAATGCCGATTGCCACATATAAAATGCAGATCCATTGAGATAGATCGGAAGAATACAATCCGATAGAAGTATCAAGGACAAGATGAGAACCATCCAAATGGATCAGATCCGTCAGCATATAAAACGAGTTAGGTAAGAACAGAATCCAGATCATAAGTAAAATGGGAATCATAAGCCATTTAATATACTTTGTTTGTTTCAGAAATAAAACAGCTAACGAGCTATAAAAAGGAATGACTGCAAGAAATAGATTCCAAAAAAGCCATTGACAGGGAACACCTATTTTTTGCACATAAAAGCCCATGCAAAGATAACATATCAAGATTCCTGTCAAAAAAAGACTCATTTTATAGGTTCTTTTCATGTCGCTTCTCCTTTTCTTAATAACCTAATTATACCTTTTTTATTGTGATAAATAATTAATTTTTCCTTAATGTCGCTTAAAACCGAAAGAATTGGCAGAAATTGGAGGGCTCTGACACATAATTTTCATCTGGCACACAAATTCATCCCATATTTCACCTATATAGTTTAGGGGAGGGAGTGATTCAAGATGAAAAACAGAACAGGAAAAAATGTGATCCGATTTTTTATCACGATGGGATTGGGATTTCAAAGTATTTTATCCATTCAAGCGGCTCAGGTGATTTCAAAGGATCCGGAAGATTCTCAAGAGAATGAAATCAGTGAAATCGGGAATTTGGTTAAACAGATTCGGATGGAAGCTTCGAAGGATGGAACATTGGCAGATGAAGATCATCAGATATTGAAAATGATTGATCTTACCATGCTGGAAAATCAAGAAGAAGCAAATCAGGATCAGTTTGTTCTGCCTATTCGATCCAATTATACTATTTCGGCAGGAACATGGCACTACGGTACTTCTTTTTATGAAGGATTTCATTTAGGTGTTGATTTTGCCTTGCCTATATCAACCGTGGTTCACGCGGTATCGGACGGAGTTGTGGTTGCGGCAGCTAATGCCTGTCCGACCGATGGATATTTAGGAAGCAATTGTGGAAATCCGGGTACAGAAGGGGGTGGGAATCAAATCTATCTCTTAACTAAGGTGAAAGGAACCTGTTATATCATCAAATATCTTCATCTCAAACAGGATTCGCTGATTTCAGTGGGCGCTGTTGTAAAACAGAACGATAAAATCGGAGAGATCGGGTCTTCGGGAAATTCTTCGGGACCGCATCTGCATATCGAAATGATCCGATTAGAAGAAAAGCATTTATGGGAATTTTTAAAGGATTGGGATGGTGATCTTTCTTTTCATATCGGATTTGGTCAAATAGGGTACGAAAATAGATGTGAAGTGAAATCAGATTCACCTTGCAGAGAAAAGCCGGAGATCTTATTGGGGCTGAATCAGTAAGACAGAAATCTCTTATTTTCTTTATAAAAGATGCAAAGAACCAGAAAAAGAAGTAAAATATAGAAGCAACCTTAATAAATTCTTAATAGGAAATAAGAGGGTTCTTAAAAAGGGCATGTTAAAATAATGGGGAAATGAGGGATGAATATGTTTAATATATTGATTTGTGATGATGATCAGGACATCGTCAATGCTTTGAAAATCTATCTGAAAAATGATGATTATCAATTATTTGAAGCATACAGCGGGAAAGAAGCTTTGGATCAGATCGAAAAAAATGAGATTCATTGTGTCCTGATGGATATCATGATGCCATTGATGGATGGAATAACAGCGACTTCAAAAATCAGAGAAGTATCCAATATACCAATTATTTTACTTACGGCAAAAAGCGAAGATTATGATAAAGTATTCGGTCTGGAAATGGGAGCCGATGATTACATCACCAAACCTTTTAATCCATTAGAAGTCAAGGCAAGAGTAAAAAGCCAATTGAGACGATATGCCAAGCTGGGAGGCATGAAAAAAGAAGAATCATCTGCGATCGTTATTGGTGGAATAGAACTGGATGATGAACAGAAAAAAGTTTTAGTTGACGGAGAAGAAGTTTCTTTGACTCCAAGCGAATACAATATTCTGAAATTCTTGATGGTTAATAAAGATAAGGTTTATTCTTCAGCACAGATCTATGAAAATGTATGGCATGAGTCTTCTTTTGGCTCCGAAAATACAGTAGCAGTTCACATCCGTCATTTACGTGAAAAAATTGAAGTTGATCCGGCCGATCCGCGATATTTAAAAGTGGTTTGGGGATTAGGCTACAAATTTGAAGGAGGAAGACGAGATGGATAAATTAAAAAAGCATGGATTGATATTTACGATCGGATTGTCTTTATGTCTGGCCCTTATCTGCGGTTTGGGTATTCTGTTCAATATTGAAGGGAACTATTACAGCCGCAATGAATATCACTATAAAGATTCAAGATTTGGTCAAGAAATTTCCTATAACTATGCCAGAGAAACATTTGATTACTTAAAGGGGTGGGAAGATAATTATAATGTAAGAATAAGACTTGAAAATGATTCTACGAATGCAGCGATCATTGTTTATGATGAGAATGGGAAAATGATTTACAATAACGGGCAAAAAATACAATATGGTGCTAAAGAATATGAATATTATTTTGCATATTTTAATGATCCTTATGATATTTGGATCTTTGTTCCGGACCAGATTACAATCAAAGATGATTTCTATTTTACAAGTGTTTTAGGCAATATTGCATATCAGAATCGAAATCTCATGATTTGGGGATGCCTGCTGTTTTTCATTCTTGCCTTGATTCAGATCTTTGTTCTTATAAAAAAAGGAATCAAAACAGAA
>CAZUVT010000116.1:0-6095 GCA_964623925.1 uncultured Erysipelotrichaceae bacterium | reverse complement strand
AAAAGAATTGGTTGATATCATTGCCAATAATGCCACAGAATCGGCTGAATGGCTTCGTGATGAAATCGGTGTGGAATATCAGGATTATCTGGTTTGGGAAGGCGGACATAGTGTCCCTCGTGCAGTTGAACCGATCGAACTTGGTCCGGGAATGATCAATCCTTTGGTCGACTATGCAAAATCTCATGGAGTGGAAATCTTATTGAATACGAAAGCAGAAGAATTTGTAGTTGATGACAATGGTCGTGTTGTCGGTGTCAAAGTATCTCAGGGAGATCAAACAGCTGTCATTTCTGCTAATAACGGTATTGTTTTGGCAACAGGCGGATTTGGTGCAAATGTTGAAATGCGTGAAAGATACAACACTCGTTGGGAAACTTTGGATGAAAGTGTTAAAACAACAAACTCACCGGCAATCGTCGGAGATGGAATCGTCATGGCTGAAAAAATCGGTGCTAATCTGATTGGTATGGAACATATTCAGCTATATCCGTTCAACAATCCGATCACAGGTGTTTTCTATGGAATCGAAGCACCAAGCTGGTCCGGAGAAGGATTGATCTATGTCAATAAAGACGGAAATCGATTTGTAAACGAGGTCGGCATGCGCGATGAACGTGCTGAGGGAATCCTGGCTCAGGGTGGCGTTGTTTATGCGATTTATAATCAGGCTGTTGCGGATCGCTTGAATTTGGAAGAAAAATTTGCAGATGAATTTGCAAGATGTCTGGAAGACGGTGTTTTCTATAAGGCTGACACATTGGAAGAAGTTGCTGAATACTTCGGTATTAACGGTGAAAATCTTGTAAAAACAATGGAAAAATACAACCATGGAATTGAAACGAATACAGATGAATTCGGAAGAGTTACAAGTATGGTAACAATGGAAGAAGGTCCATGGTTTATCCTTGAAGGGGTTGTTTCTGTTCACCATACAATGGGCGGTGTTGAAATCAATGAAAATGCACAGGTAATCGATATTGAAGGCAACATTATTCCTGGCTTGTATGCAGCCGGTGAAGTAACCGGAGGAATCCATGGAAATAACCGTGTCGGTACATGTGCGATTGCCGATATCACTGTATTTGGAAGAATTGCCGGTAGAAGTGCCGCAGCTTCAAAATAGGATTCATAAAGTTGAATCGTGATTCTGTTTAGACTGTCGAGAAATCGGCAGTCTTTTGTTTACCATTTGAATAAAAAATGATATAATAAAAAAGCAGAGAAGAATTGAAAAAAACGGATCTCTGTATTATGAAAACTGGAGATAAAGAGGGTTCATATAAGCTTGTGAAAGGAGAAGCAGGTTATGAATTTGCCAAATAAACTTACTGTAATGAGGATCGTTTTAGTTCCGATCATCGTACTTTTGGAAATTTTTCCTTATGCGCACTTTGGAATCAATGTCATGAGGTTTCAATTTGGACATGTTTCGCTATCCATCATCAATGTACTTGCATTGGTTTTATTCTGTGTGGCAAGCTTTACTGATTTTTTGGATGGCTATATTGCAAGAAGGGATAATCTGGTTACGACTTTCGGAAAATTTGCCGATCCGATTGCGGACAAGCTATTAGTAACAACGATGTATTTGTTGTTTTTAAGCAAGGGGATCGTTCCGATCGTGCCGATCTGGATCATGATCGTTCGCGATACGATCGTAGACGGGATCCGGATGATTGCGTCCGGAAACGGGATTGTCATGGCTGCGGGCTATTTAGGCAAGCTGAAAACTGTTTTACAGATGATATCCATTATTCTGATTCTTTTGAACAATCTGCCGTTTGAATATTACGGACTTGCGGTCAGTGATTTTGTTTTGTGGCTGGCAGCCTTTGTTTCTTTGGCGAGCGGTCTGTCCTATTTCAATCAAATGAAAGATTATATTTTCGAGAGTAAATAGTGATGGAAGAACTTGTAAAATTATTGAAAGAACGGAATTTGACAATTTCCAGCTGTGAGAGCTGTACAGGCGGCATGTTTGCCTCTGCACTGGCTTCCATCAGCGGGGTAAGTGCTGTATTTAAAGGTGCATTTGTCACTTATGCGACCGAGGTCAAAATAGAAATCGTTGGAGTGAGCAGGCAAACTGTTGATAAATATGGCGTTGTCAGTGCTCAGACAGCAGAAGAGATGGCGATTCAAAGCCGTAAAAAATTGAAAACGGATCTATGTGTTTCTTTTACCGGAAATGCCGGTCCTGATGTGATGGAAGGAAAAAGGGCAGGACTTATCTATTGTGCCATTGCATCTAAAGATGAAACTGAAGTGTTTGAATTTCGTTTTCAAGGAGAAAGAAATGAAATAAGAACAGCATGTGTTCAGGAAATGGAAAAAAAATGTATAAATTTTTTAGGAAAACGGTCATTTCTGACGAATAAGTATTGTAGGAGGTAATTTATGGCAGAAAAAGAAAAAACAAAAAGCAAAGAAGAGATGCTGAAAGACACCTTGAAGCAGATCGAAAAGCAGTATGGAAAAGGTTCGATCATGAAGCTCGGAGATCGTGCGAGTGTTGATATGGATGCAATCAGCAGCGGATCTTTAGCCATTGATGCCGCATTGGGAATCGGCGGTTTTCCAAAAGGCAGGATCATCGAAATTTACGGACCGGAAAGCTCAGGTAAAACGACCCTTGCGCTTCATGCAATTGCAGAATGTCAGAAAAAAGGCGGAAGAACGGCTTTCATCGATGCCGAAAATGCGATAGATCCGATGTATGCAAAAAAACTGGGAGTCAATATTGACGAACTGATCTTATCTCAGCCGGATTCCGGTGAACAGGCTTTGGAGATCACGGAGCTGCTTATCAAAAGCGGTGCAATCGATTTGATCGTCATTGACTCTGTTGCAGCTCTTGTACCGCAGGCTGAATTAGACGGAGAAATGGGGGATTCCAGTGTCGGCTTGCAAGCACGTCTGATGTCTAAGGCCATGCGTAAACTGGCAGGAGTTATGAACCGCGGTGAATGTACAGCCATTTTCATCAACCAGCTGCGTGAAAAAATCGGAGTCTTCTATGGCAATCCGGAAACGACAACGGGAGGAAGAGCGCTGAAGTTCTATTCATCTGTCCGTCTGGATGTCAGAAAAAGCGAGGCGATCAAGAACGGAACTGAAATCATCGGTAATAAGGTCAATGTCAAGGTCGTTAAGAATAAAGTGGCTCCGCCATTTAAGGTGGCTCAGATCGAAATCTATTACGGTGAAGGAATTTCCAAAATGTCTGAAATCATCAATATGGGCGTGGACTATGATATCATTCAAAAGAGCGGTGCTTGGTTTTCCTATAAAAATGAAAAGATCGGACAGGGAAGAGAAGCCGTTCGTGCTTATCTGAAGGCAAATCCGGAGTTGGCTGCTGAAATCGAAGGACAGATCCGCGAAAAACTGTATGAAATAGGAAATTCGATTCCGGTTGGAGAAGAAGAGGTTGACGCAGAATAAAAATCTTGAATTTAAGAAGGAAGGTCCATGGATCTTCTTTTTTTATAGTGAATTGAAAATGTTTTTCAGAGAAATTCTTGACGATTATCTGATAAAATGAATAAAAAATTAACCTTTTTTTTACTTTTGAATGTTTTTTCTTGTGAATTTCGATTATTTTAGGTACAATAAAAGGGAGTGATGAAGACTCACACAATATATGGAGGAATAAATATGAATGATTTGGTTTATTCCATCCTCATTGGTATTGTTGGATTAGGTGCAGGGCTTCTAATAATGTGGATGCTCTCACGTTTAGGCTTAAATCGTGACCAGCAAAAAGCAAAAATGCTGTTGGAAGAAGCTACTATTAAATCAGAAAATTTGGTTAGACAGGCTGTTTTAGATGGCCGGACACAGGCTTATGAAATGAAATTGGAAGTCGAAAAGGAAGCGAAAGAAAAGAATCGCGAAATGCAGGAGCTGCAAAACAAGCTCATGCGTCGTGAAGATAGTCTGAATTTTCGTGATGAAGCCATAAGAGGAAAAGAAAAACAAATTGAAGAAATTAATAGACAATTAACCCAAAAACAATCATACCTAGATAAGATGGAAAATGAATTGCAGGCAAAAATCGACAGTCAGATCTTTGAACTGGAAAGAGTTGCCAACATGAGTGCAAATGAAGCAAAAGCAGAATTGATGGCGGCAGTCGAAAAGAAAATGGATAATGAAGTTGCAGCATATATCCGTGATCGGGAAGAAGAAGCGAAGTCAAAAGCTGCGGAGACATCAAAAAATATCATCGGTCTTGCGATCCAAAGATATGCCCAGGAGGAAACTTTGGAAAGAACAGTTTCTACGGTAGGACTGCCTTCGGAAGAAATGAAAGGTAGGATCATCGGTCGTGAAGGAAGAAACATCAAGGCGATCGAACAGGCTACAGGAGCTGATTTCATCATCGATGATACACCGGAAACCATTACGATTTCGTGTTTTGATCCGATCCGTCGTGAGATTGCACGTCAGTCTTTGGAATATTTGATTAAAGACGGACGCATCCAGCCGGGTAGAATTGAGGATGTTGTTAAGAAAGTCACTGCCGAATTGAATGAAACGATTCAAAAAGCAGGTGAAGAAGCGATATTTAAGCTTCAGATCGGAAGAATGGATAAAGAACTTGTTCGTCTTTTGGGAAGACTGAGATATCGTTACAGCTATGGTCAGAATGTTCTTCAGCATAGTATGGAAGTAGCTCATTTGGCCGGAATGATGGCTGCTGAATTGGGCTTGAATCAAACGCTTGCGAAAAGAGCCGGATTGCTTCATGATATTGGTAAGGCTTTAGATTTTGAAGTAGAAGGAAGTCATGTTGAGCTAGGTGTGAAGATCGCTAAAAAGCATGGTGAAAATGCAGTTGTGATCAATGCCATTGCTTCACATCATGGCGATGAACAGGCGACGACCTTGATCGCCAATCTGGTTGCAGCAGCGGATACATTGAGCGCTGCACGTCCGGGTGCCAGATTTGAAAGCTTTGAAAATTATATCAACCGTTTGGAACAGCTTGAAAAGATCGCAACAGATTTTGATGGCGTTGATAAAACATATGCAATACAAGCCGGAAGAGAGATCCGCGTTCTTGTCTTGCCGGAAAAAGTCGATGATCTTGCATGCCGCAAGCTTGCCAGAGAAATCAAGGAAAAGATTGAAGCAGAACTTACATATCCTGGTCAGATCAAGGTGACAGTTGTTCGTGAAACACGGGCAAATGAGATTGCAAAATAGTTTATGAAATGCTTATTTCTTGCCGATGTCGTGGGAAAAAGCGGAAGAAAGGTGATTAAAGATCATCTTGAAGATTTGAGAAAAAAATTCGCCATTGATGTTGTCATAGTCAATGGCGAAAATTCTGCTCACGGCAAAGGAATTACCAAAAAGATATATGATGAGTTCTGTAATTTGAATATTGATGTGATCACAATGGGAAATCATACTTTCTCTAAAGGCGAGATCTATGATTTCATTGAAGAGGCAGACCGATTGGTCGTCCCTTGCAATTTATGGCCGGGGAATATCGGAAATTTCTATAAGATCATCGAATGCCGGAATATCCGATTGGCTGTAATAAATCTGTGTTGTGAATCATGGATGAACAATGTAAAAGAAAGTCCATTTGAAGCACTGAACCGATTATTGGAAAAAGTGAAAGATGTAGACGGTTACTTTGTCGATCTTCATGGTGAATCAACCGGTGAAAAAATCCTATTTGCGAATGTCTTCAAGCATGAATGTACCGCAATCATCGGTACCCATACCCATGTACAGACCGCTGATGAATGCATCATGGACGGATGTGCGTTTATCAGTGATGCCGGCATGTGCGGAGCTTATCGGAGCGTGTTGGGAAGAGATCTGGATGAAGTGATTGAAAATCAGATCCATCAACATCCAACCCATTATAAGGTTGCCAACGGACCGGCAATACTTTGCGGTGTTGTTGTGGAAATCGATGAAAAGACAAAAAGAGCGGTAAAGATCGAACGAATTCAGATCCGTCCTGAATAGGCCGGTCGGAATAAAAAACTTTGTAATATTACCTTTTAATATGAAATCTTTCATGTTGAATGACAAAGAAGATCTGTAAATGTTAAAGTTGTATTTCATTA
>CAZUVT010000115.1:0-6276 GCA_964623925.1 uncultured Erysipelotrichaceae bacterium | reverse complement strand
TATCTATTTTTTTTAAATCTTCCTTTGTGGTTCCTCATTATCAATAGGAAGATTGTTGTTTTCGCGTTATCCTGTTTGAGATTTATTTAAAATTTAGAATGTGCGGACACATTAATGGAATAGACAGATTTAGAGCTGACAGAAATTTTAAAGCAGTTTAATATTCCCTATTATGAGATTTCTGTTATTGACTCTTCTCACGGATATAATGATTTTGCACTAATAGCTCCCTATTACATTACAAATATCACGGAACATTTTCTTATTGAATATAAGAATCTCTACTGCTATGTGTTTGAGCATCTTAATTATAAACTGGCGTTGATCTAATTGATACTATGTTGATGTATTCATTATTTGATCTGTCTGCTTATGATCAGAAATCCGGCATTGATGAAAAACAGAATAATTTCAATACCTTGATACGAGATTTAAGAAGGATCAACGAATCATAATTGGCCGATTCTCTAACTGTTCTCTATATGGATATAAAAAAAGAATTGCTGTCTTTTTATGAATCATTGACACGATGTGTTTTTTACGGAGTCGAAAGTTTTTCCAATGTTTGTGTTGATGACAAAAATTATCTCTTTGGATTATTTGATTTCAATATGTCCGGAACCGAAGTTGTTGCCAACCACCTGGTGAATGCCACATTTCAAGAGAGTTTTTATTATGAGAATACCAAGTCAGTTAAAAAAGGTTATGAATTTACATTGGATGAAATTCGGGCTTATTGTTTATACGTCAAAATATGTTTACTCTCACAATATTGTGTTCAAACTACTTTATTTGAATATCTATTGAATGAAGCAACTTGTACTAAAACAATTGCTTTATTAAACTTACTTACAGATTTTCCAACAAATATCAGTAGCCCCACAATTTGATACAATTCTCAAATATGGGAAAATATACTATATCTGTTATGGTAGAGGATTGAATTTCCCACCTTACAAATCAATCCCCTCTTAAAAAAACGATCAGGTAAATCATCAAAGTGTTCAATCTCCCTTTTTAGATAGAAGCGTTTCTTTAAAGTAATAAATTTTTATATGATCTTTTCATTTTAACACGATCTGATCCCATATTAGTGAATAGGAATAACGAATTCTATTCTTGATCTTATTTTCAAGATGTCTCTACTGTTACATTTTACCCTGCAATTCTTTAAAATACATAGCCGTTTGCGACACGGTTTGCTCCTTCCACTTACTGATGCGCAAGAGCAATCTTGTCATTATGCCCTGCTGCATATCATCCTGTAATTGGATTACCATCACTTACAGAAATCCCCTGTTCCTTTACATTGATTCTTATGGCCCTTTTCTGATCTCATGCTGTAAATTATAACCAGATATAACTTGCAAATCATTTAATCACATTATATCGATAACGATTCTTATTATTTATAATTATATAATCTCCTTTGATATATAACCATTTGAGAATATAAAAAGAATTCTATCATTTTTTATATAGAACTCTTTTTTGTTCTTTAATGATTTTGAAAAAAGAGAAATTTCTCTCTTTTCAATTCAAGTTTTTCTTTTAGAATAATCCAAAACTCGTTCCGGATTCATCGACTCCCATTCCGTTTGCAGCGGGTACTTTAGGAAGTCCCGGCATCGTCAGTACATTTCCGGTCATGACAACCAGGAATCCGGCTCCCGCTGAGACTTTGACTTCCCGAACATGAATCGTAAAGTTTTCAGGTCTGCCGATTATTGATGCATCATCACTTAAAGATGAAGGGGTTTTTGCCATACAGATCGGAAGATGATCCCATCCGTTTTTCTTCATGGTCTCAATCTGAATTTTCGCCTCATCGCTGTATTCAACATCACTTCCGCCATAGATCTTTGTTACGATTGATTTTATTTTTTCTTCAATCGTTTCATCCACTTCATAGATCGGATGGTAATTAGATGGCTTTTCGCATAAATGGACGACCGTTCTTGCCAGATCTTCCATTCCTTTTCCGCCATTTGCCCATCCATCACTGATTTCAACAGGATGACAGTTGTCCTGACACCATTTCAGAAGTGCCTGAAGTTCCGATTGAGTATCTTTTGCGAATCGATTAATGGCAACAACATAAGGAACACCATACTCTTTTATCGATTCAATATGCTTTTCTAAGTTTTTGATTCCAAGGTTCAATGCATCAAGATTTTCTTCTCCCAAGTGTCCTGCATCAACTCCACCATGCATCTTCAACGCTCGGATCGTTGCGACTAAAACAACTGCATTCGGTTTCAAATCTCCCATTCTGCATTTAATATCCAAAAACTTTTCAGCACCAAGATCTGCTCCGAATCCTGCCTCGGTTACAACATAATCAGATAATTTCAATGCCATTCTGGTCGCAATCAAACTATTGCATCCGTGAGCGATATTCGCAAATGGACCTCCATGGACTAAAACCGGAGTTCGCTCCAGAGTTTGAACAAGATTTGGCTTAATCGCTTCCTTCATAATCAAACTCAAAGCACCCTGAATCCCCAAATCACCGATCGTAACCGGTTTATCATCATAAGTATAAGCGACAACCGCTCTGCTTACTTTATTCTCAAAATCTTTTAATGAAAGAGAAAGACATAAGATAGCCATGATTTCTGTTGCAACCGTGATGACAAATCCATCTTTTCTTTCTACACCGTTTACTTTCTTTCCTTGTGCGATTGTAATATCGCGCAAAGTCCGATCGTTCATATCCAAGCACCTCTTCCACACAACCTTCTCAGGATCGATCTGAAGAGGGTTTCCCTGATAGATTGAATTATCTAAGCAAGCGGATACCAAATTGTTCGCGGTCGTAATGGCGTGCATATCTCCGGTAAAGTGAAGATTGATTTCTTCCATAGGAACGACCTGAGCATAACCGCCACCGGTTGCCCCGCCTTTAAGTCCAAATACAGGTCCTAAACTTGGTTCACGAAGACATCCGACCACCATTTTATTGATTCGGGCTAAGCCATCGCATAGACCGATCGTTGTTGTTGACTTTCCTTCTCCTGCTTTCGTCGGATTGATTGCGGTTACCAAGATAAGCTTTCCATCCTGATTATCAGAAATCTTATCCATGATTTTAAGATTAACTTTTGCTTTTGTTTTACCGTATAATTCCAAGAATTCAGAATCAATCTTTGCTTTTTTGGCTATGATCTCAATATTTTCAATCTCTGTCGCCTGTGCGATTTCCAAATCTGTCTTCATAAACTTGCCTCCGTTTCCTTTTAAATCTTTTTTCTTCCTTCAAAAGCTTTAATTAGTGTCAATTCATCTGCATAATCCAAATGTCCGCCCATAGGCAAGCCATGCGCAATTCTTGTCACATTCACTTCTTTAGCTTTCAAAAGTTTATCCAAATATAAAGCCGTGGTTTCTCCTTCCATCGTTGGATTGGTTGCAAGAATGACTTCTTTCGTATTCTCATCCACACGATCCATCAAACTGTCTATATTGAGATCTTCCGGCATAATCCCCTTTGTAGAAGACAAAGCTCCATTCAAGACGTGGTAGGTGCCATTGTATTCTTTCATTTTTTCCATGGCCAAAACATCTTTCGGTTCCTGGACCACGCAGATCATGCTGTTATCCCGATTTGGATCTTTACATATTTCACAAAGATCCTCTTCACTTATATTTCCACAGCAACTGCAATAATGAATTTTCTCTTTGACATCTTTCATGCTCTTTAAAAAGAGTTCAACTTCTTCATCTGGCGCTTCTAATATTGAAAAAGCATACCGTTCTGCAGTCTTTGCTCCTACTCCGGGAAGGTTCTTGAAACTTTGAATTAAATTTTCCAATGATTTTGGATACATAAATCAGAACATCCCCGGGAATTTAACTCCCTGCGTCAAAGCTCCCATTTTCTCGCTTTTATCTGCAACAGCCGCTTGAATAGCAGCGTTGACTGCAACCAAAACAAGATCTTGAAGCATTTCATGATTATCCTTATCCATTAAATCTTCATCAATAGAAATTGAAGTTACCTCCATGTTTCCTTTAACCGTTACTTTTACACCTTCGCCACCGGCTGTTCCGGTATATTCTGTCTCATTGATCTCCAATTCAAGCTTACTGATCTGATTTTGCATCTGTTTTGCTTGCTTCATTAAATAGTTGATATCCATTTATTCGTCCTCCTCTACTATTTCAATGTTTTCTTTCCCGAATAGCTCTTCCAATTTATTTAAAACGGGATCTTCCTTCGATTCTTTAGGTTCTTCAGTTCCTTCTATTTTAGAAAAATCAATCGGAGATGGAAGTGTATTGGAATTTCTTCTTTCTATAAACATTTTTGTGACCTTTTTAAAGTTATCAAGAGTAATCACAAATATTTTCTTATCCAATTCCAATTCTGTTTTACAAAAATCGGCAATCGAATCCAATTCATCTTCAATCTGATTTGCCAAAGCCTGATAATCAGCAGATAAAACAAAGAAATCTTTGCCACTGGCTAAAATATCACTGTTGCGAAGAAGATTTGTAATCTTCGCATATTGTAGCATATTCATTTTCTTACCGAGTAGGTTCCACTTTTCTCGATCTGCCTCTTTTATATCTTTATTTGCGCCTACTACCAAGGATAAAAAGAATTCTAAGTCAGGCTCTTTTCTTGCTTTCGATTGAGTTTTCTGAGATACATTTCTATGATTTTCTACAACAGATTCTGCTTGAATCGGAACCTCTTGTTTCGATTCTTCTTTTTTAGAAGAAACAACAGGCTCTGGCTTCGATTCTGAAATATTGATTTCTTTCTTGAGTTCTTCTACCGGACCCGATACAGTTCTTCTTATCTCGGTAGTCGCTGATTCCGTTGTTTCATTCTCCATTGTTTTTGAATCACTCATCATTTTCAAAAGACATACTTCGAAATAACTACTTACATTGGCAGCGTTTTTATATTTTTCTAATGTTTCCAGCAGAAGATCGAGATCACACAGTAATTTATCTGCCCGCCGATAACTCAATACCTCTTCCGCTTGATTCCAATCGCATTTCTTTAAGAAGCTTTTCTCGTTTGTATAACTGTATATGACGCATTCCTTTAGCATATCCGCCAAATCAGCAGTAAGCCGCATAATATCGATTCCACTTTCGTTATACCGTCTCACTTTTTCAAGAACAGATCTTACATCCTTGCGAAATACAGAAGTGACTAATGATACTTTTTCTGCTGCTGTTGTAATTCCATATATCTCATTAATAGCTTCAGCTGTTAATTTTTGACTGGTATAAGCGATTGCCTGATCCAATATGCTAAGAGCATCTCTCATGCCGCCATCGGCAAGCGTACAGATCAAAGACAATGCCTCTTCTTCATAATCGATTTTTTCCCGATCAAGGACTTCTTTCAATCGTCCTGTCATTTCTAAATCAGATACCTTTGTAAAATCATAACGCTGACAGCGCGAAATAATCGTAGGCAAGACTTTATGAGGCTCTGTAGTAGCCAAAACAAAAATCACATGAGCCGGCGGTTCTTCCAATGTCTTTAATAAAGCGTTAAATGCCCCTGTAGAAAGCATATGAACCTCATCAATGATATAAACCTTATATTTCCCTTGAATTGGGCTGTATTTCACTTTCTCAATGATATTTCGAATCTCGTCTACACCATTATTGCTGGCGGCGTCAATTTCCACCACATCAGGATGGCTGCCTTTTTTGATTGCTTCGCAGTTTGCACAATGTTCGCAAGGTCTATTTTCTTCAGCTTCACAGTTAACTGCTTTTGCAAGCAATTTAGCGATCGTCGTTTTTCCGGTTCCTCTCGGCCCACAGAAAAGATAAGCATGGGCCACTTTATTCTGTTTTACAGCATTTTGCAAAGTTTGAACGATATGCTGCTGTCCTACCACTTCATCAAATGTGTTGGGACGATAAGTTCTATATAGCGCTTTATATGCCATGATTATCTCTCCTTTCCAAACCGAGTTTATTATATCATTTTTTAAAACCTATAAGAAGAAGTCCAACAATTATTTTTGCTTTCTCTTCGTCTTAAAGTAGTCTTTTAAGATTTGACTGCATTCTTCTTCTAAAATTCCGGAAATCACTCGCGGATGATGATTAAATTCCTTTATTTGAGTTAAATCCACACAAGTTCCGGCGCATCCCCCTTTTGGATCGTATGCACCAAAAACAATAGTTTTGATTCGGCTTTGAATACAGGCCCCAGCACACATAGGACAGGGTTCCAACGTGACGTATAGAGTACATTCCTCCAAACGCCAAGTGCCCAATTTCTTGCATGCTTTTTCT
>CAZUVT010000114.1:0-6433 GCA_964623925.1 uncultured Erysipelotrichaceae bacterium | reverse complement strand
CATCCTACTCCCATCTGCTCTATTCCTTTGATCAACTGCACAGCCATTTGACTCGTCAAGTATGGATCTTCACTGTAATATTCAAAATTTCTTCCATTGAGCGGCGTGCGTTTGTGGTTGATTCCTGGCGTTAATAAGATTCCAATTTTTTCTTGCAAACACTCCTTAGCTAAACAAGTTCCTAGCTCATAAAGAAGTTCTGGATGAAAAGTGGCGGCACAAGTAGCCGGTGCGGGATAGCAGATCGCTGGTTTACTGGCGTTTTTTCCTAGATAATCCGCTTCCCCTTCTTGTTTTCTCAATCCGCTTGGTCCATCGCTCATTCGGATCGAAGGCAGATCGAATCGGTCAAGAGAGGCACTTTCCCAATAACTTTTCCCTTCAAGAAGCGAACACTTTTCTTTAAGACTGAGTTGTTTAAGAAGTGCAAGTGCTTTCATTTTTTCGTCTTGTGATATAAAACTCATGAATTTATTATACTTTACAATTCAAAAATGTCATAATAGAGAGTATAAAAGGATCGATGATCCACTCTGTTTAAGAAGTTAAGTCGATTAAGAAAGAGGAGAAAAGCTTCTAAGTGCTTCTTATCCAGATAAGAACTACCGTTGACTTAGCGGAAGGTCATGTCCATATCTGCCCTCTTAGCTAGAATGGAAATACTTATATGGAAGCAAGTAAAAGAATGAGCAAAAAAGTGTGTATCGTTACCGGAGGAACGCGGGGGATCGGTTTTGAAACGGTGAAAAAGTTTTTAGAAAACGATTATCAAGTAGTTCTTTATGGTTCTCGTCAAGAAACAGTGGAAAAAGCACTCTCTCAATTGGAAGGGCAAGCTGTGGAAGGAAAATGGACCAATCTTTTAAAGATCGATGAAATCACAGCCGATTTTAAAGAAATCAAAGAGAAATACGGTTCTATCGATGTGTTGATCAACAATGCCGGAATTTCGGATTCAACGCCTTTAGAAAACTATACAGTCGAAAATTTTGATCGTATCATGGATTTGAATGTCAAAGCACCTTTCATCTGCATCAAAGCCGTTTTGGATATCATGAAAGAACAAGGACAAGGCGTTATTTTAAATACAAGCTCTATGGTTTCTCAATTCGGACAGCCTTCTGGTGTAGCTTATCCTACAAGTAAATTTGCTATCAACGGAATGACCAAATCTTTATCGCGCGAACTAGGAAAATATGGTATTCGTGTCAATGCGGTCGCTCCTGGTATTACAGCGACAGATATGGTCAAAGCTTTGCCAAAAGAAATGATCGAACCACTCAAGAAAATGATCCCGCTTCGTCGAGTAGGCGAAGGCGAAGATATCGCCAATGCGTTTGTTTTCTTGGCCAGCGACAAAGCGACTTACATTACAGGAACCGTTCTTCATGTCGATGGAGGTCAAGTCCAATAAGAAGCAGGCAATCGAAATCGATTGCCTTTTCTTTTGAATTCTCTCCTTTTTTATGTAGTATAAGAAGTGGGAGGAAAACTATGAAATTTACTACGCAAATCAATCAAAATGAATACGATCATTTTGTCAAAAATCATCCCAACACCAATTTACTCCAGTCATGGGAATGGGCCAATGTCAAATCGAATTGGGACCATTTATATACAGGCGTTCGAAACGATGAGGAACAGCTTATTGCGACGGCTCTTGTTTTGATCAAAGAGCTACCAGGCGGATTTACTATGATGTATATTCCTCGAGGGCCAATTATGGATTATAACGATACGTCTCTACTTCAATATTTTCTGAAGGAATTGAAAAAGGAAGCGAAAAAACACAATGCTTTATTTATCAAGATCGATCCGATGATCATCGTTAATTCGTATAAATCGTCTGAACAAAATGACGACAAAGATTCGTCGATGGTTTCAATTTTTGAAGAAGCTGGATGTATCCATGAAGGATGGACCACTCAAATTTTGGAGACGATCCAGCCACGATATCAATCGGTCGTCTACCCAAATTATGAATTGCCAAAACATACAAAACGTTTGATCAAAGATGCTGACAAACGAAATGTAGACATCATTCAAGGCGGAATCGAATTGTTGGATGAATTTTCTGAAGTGGTCGAAATGACGGAACAAAGAAAACATGTTTCTTTAAGAAACAAAGAATATTTTAAAACGCTTATGGAGGCGTATCCGGAAGATGCGGTGATCTTTTTAGCTAAAGTCAATGTATCCAAACTTTTGGAAGAGGCCAAAACGAAAGAAGCCAACTTGGTGCAGGAAATTGAAAAAACCGGTGAAAAAGCACCAAAAAAACGCAGACGGCTCGAGGATCAATTAAGATCGGTCCAAAAAGACATCAAGGAATTTGAACCTATGCCCAAAGGCGAAAAAACGATTGCGGGTATTTTGAGTATCAAATACGGTCCGATCTGTGAAATGCTCTATGCAGGCATGGATGAGCGCTTCAAGAAGTTTTATCCGCAATATAAAGAATATGTCGCAAACTTTGACTGGGCCTTTGAAAATGGCTGCCTTAAAGCAAATATGGGCGGGGTAGAAGGAACACTGGATGATGGCTTAACCAAGTTTAAAGATAACTTTGATCCAACGATCGAAGAATTGATTGGCGAATTTGATCTGCCTGTCAATTCTTTGCTTTATAAGCCAAGCAAATGGGTCTACAACAAACGAAAAGAATCGATGCATCAATAAAAAAAGAGATCGAAACATCCGAAGATGATTTTGATCTCTTTTCTTTTACCAGGCTAAAATCTCAACTCCTTTATCAGTTACCAATACAGTATTTTCCCATTGAGCCGATAATTTTCCATCTTCCGTATAGCTTGTCCATCCGTTGTCGGCATCGATGTACAATTGATAGACCCCTTCATTGATCATCGGTTCTACAGTAAAGACCATTCCTGGCGCTAATATCATGCCATGCCCTTTGATTCCAACATGATGAACAAAAGGTTCTTCATGAAAATCATTTCCTACACCATGGCCTCCATAATCGATGACGACACTATAGCCGTTTTTATGGGCCAGCTCTTGGATGGCTGCCCCGATATCGCCTAAATGACCCCAAGGCCGAATGGCTTTGATCCCTGCTTCCATGCATTCTTTCGTGACTTCGACCAATCGTTTGGCTTCATCGGAAACTTTGCCAATGCAAAACATTCTAGAAGCATCGGCATAGTGGCCACGATAGATCGTAGTACAGTCTACATTGACGATATCGCCTTCCTGCAGAATGCGTTGATCATCGGGAATACCGTGGCAAACTTCATCGTTGATGCTTGTACAGCAGCTTTTTGGAAACCCTTCATAGCCAAGCGGAGCAGGAATCCCGCCATGTTTTATCGTATAATCGTAGACGAGTTGATCGATGTCTCCTGTAGACATGCCTGGATGAATCTTTTCGGCTACTAGATCAAGGGCACCATTGTTGATCTGAGCTGCCTTTCGAATAAGTTTGAGATCTTCCTCGTTTTTTATCATCGAATGATCAGGAACTTGCTGTCCCTGCAGTTTGAGAATATTGATCGTATTATCCCATTCTTCATGACAATGTTTATATTTCTTTTTTGATCCGCACCAGCATGGTGCATTCTTACTCAATCGCATTTTTTCACTTCTTTTCTAATTCGATACTTAACATCCGATCTTTTCCAGAAATATCTTTGTGAACTTCAATTTTAGCTTGCGGAAAGTATTGTCGCGCCAATACAGATAAGCGTTCACCTTGATCATAGCCCATCTCAAAAGCAAGAATAGCTTTTTCCTGGCATACTTGATGGGCGTGTTCAAAAATATCCCGATAAAATTTCAATCCATCTTCTCCGCCAAATAAAGCAATATGAGGTTCGTAATCGATTACACTATGTTCCATTTTTTCAAAAATAGGAATATAGGGTGGATTACACACTAAAATGTCGCACTTTTTATGGGCTTGAATGAATGGATCCAGCATGCTTCCTTGAAGAAATTCAACCGATCCATTCAATTTTTGATTGTTTTCTTCGGCTACTTTTAAAGCTTCTTTGGAAATATCGGATGCGATTACGTGCATCTTCTCTTCTTCAAGACTAAGCGAGATGCCTATAGCTCCTGATCCAGTTCCTATATCAAATACATCGACTGAATCTTGATTAGCAAAATGATCATCAAAAAGACGCAGCACAAGTGCCACCAATTCTTCTGTTTCAGGACGTGGAATCAAGACATTTTCATTGACGATAAAAGGATAGCCGTAAAACCATTCATAGCCTAATACATATCCTAAAGGAGAGCCTTGTTCCATTAGGTGGATTCCTTCCAAATAATCAGTCTGGATCCCTTCTTCCACTTCATCATCCATGATCATATAAAGATTTAGATTTTTTTGATTGCATAGTTCAACCATTAAAAGCTGAGCGGCTTGTTCACCCTGCCCAGCTTTCATCAATCGGCTCTTTCCTTCTCTTACAAGATCTTGATAGGTCATTATTGCTTTTCTCCAGCTAATTTGGCTTGTTGATCGGCCAATTGCAGAGCTTCCATCAAATCATCCAATCGTCCATCCATTATGCGATCCAATTGATTGACTGTATAGCCAATACGGTGATCCGTTACCCGATTTTGCGGATAATTATAGGTCCTGATTTTTTCAGCTCGATCGCCAGATCCTATTTTTGTTCGTCGTTCGGCCTCATTTTCCTCATCGATCTTCCGTTGATGTTCTTCATAAACACGCGCTCGAATCGTAGCTAGGGCCGTAGCTCTATTTTCATGCTGAGATCGTCCATCCTGACATTTTACAATGATGCCGGTTGGTTTGTGAATGATACGAACAGCAGAATCCGTCTTATTGATGTGCTGCCCTCCGGCGCCAGAGGCCCGCATCGTTTCGATTTCTAGATCATTCATGTCGATATCAAAATCTTCGGCATCGATTTCAGGCATCGAAAGCACGGTAGCCGTTGAAGTATGGATCCGTCCTTGGCTTTCCGTCTTAGGCACTCGTTGGACTCGGTGTGATCCGGATTCGAATTTTAATAATCCGTAAGCCCCTTCTCCGTTGACTTTAAAGGAAACGAGCGAGAAGCCTCCGGCTTCGCTCTCCTCTGTATCGATGACTTCCACTTTCCATCCTTTTGATTCGGCATATTTTGAATACATTCTAAACAAATCACCAGCAAAGATATTGCCTTCATCTCCTCCGGCTGCCCCTCGAATTTCGATGATTGCATTATGAGAGTCGTTTGGATCTTTAGGAACGAGGAGAAGTTCAAGACGATCCAAATAATTCTGAATCATAGGTTCTAGTCGTTCCACTTCCATCTCGGCCATTTCTCTTAATTCTTTATCTTCTTCATGCAGTAAAGACTGGGCATCTTCTAATTCGTTCTTTGCGTTTTTGTACTCTGTATATGTGTCTACGATTGGTGTCAATTCATTTTGTTCACGGCCTAGTTTGGCCATTTCTTTTCGATTGGAAACAATGTCGCTTTGCATCATGAGATCATTGATCTCTTCGTATCTTTGGACCATTGCTTCCAATCGTTCATCCATTTTTGCCATAATTAATCCTCAGCCCTTTCCGAATCTTACTATATCATACCCCATCAAAAAGTTCACTTATCGAGAAAGATTCGATATAATTAAGTTTATGAAACCTAGACGAAGAATACGCAAATCTATCCTTATTCCTTTTTGTATCTTGATTGTGGCCTTTATTGTTTTTTTAGGATTCAAACTGACTGAAAATGGCGTGTTTACGGTGATCAATTATTCTCAAGATCCGCAGGAGGTAGCAACCTATCATCATTTTTCTTTTGCGAAAAGCAAAATGGACCAACTCGATGGCAGTCAAGTATGTATCAAAAACCAAGATGGCAAAGTGGTAGCCATCAAATCTGGTCTGGTTAATTTCAATACCAAGGATGTCAGCGAAAATACGACCTATATCCAAGAAAATGGTGAGGAGGGCTATTTGAATGGAAATTACGGATCAGATGGGCTTTATATTGAAACCAACGACGATGGAACTGAAGTACTCTTTCAAATGGCGGGAGTGAAAGGCTGGGTGGATATCGATGAGGTCAATTTATTGTTGTATGATCCAGCCTATCCGATCTCATCCTATTCTAAAGTTGAAAATTCACTCGTCCATCAAATCAGTACCAATTTTTTGAAGTATGAGATCCAAGCTTATGGTATCGGGTATGCTCCTGATTTTATGGAAGAAAATACGACGTATTATTCTTATGATGGTCATTACTTTTATACTGATTTTGAATCCATGAGCAAAGATGTACAGGAAAATGTCCATACGAATGCAATCAATGCAGAACCCTACTTTAACTTCTATCAATACGTTCCTCATCGGACGATGAGTCGAATTGCCAGCGGGCGATATAATACTTTTTTATTCGATCAGAAAGGAATCGATGCTTTAGCTACTGCTTATCCCTGTGAGGAAAAT
>CAZUVT010000113.1:0-6507 GCA_964623925.1 uncultured Erysipelotrichaceae bacterium | reverse complement strand
TTAATAAACTATGATTAAATGAATAAAAGATGTAAAATAGAATTTGAAAGAGAGGGTTTTATATGAAACTTGAAATTGTAACGACAACATTAGACGAAACTTTGCAAGCGGCAGCCGCAGGCGCAGACCGGGTTGAACTGGTCAGCGGAATTACAGAAGGAGCTTTGACACCGACTTATGGTTCTATCAAGGGTGTTCATGATCATGCTCCGATTCCTGCCTACTGTATGATCCGTCCTCATGCGCATGGATTTGTGTATTCAGAAAATGACATTGCTGAAATGGTGGATGATATCCGCAATCAGCAGGGATTAGCTGAGTATTTTGTTTTGGGATGTTTGACCAAAGATGGTGAGATCGATGAAGATGCATTGAAGAAATTAGTGGAAGCATGTGGTACAACTCCGGTTGTATTCCATAAAGCTTTTGATAGTTTGGCAGATCAGAAAGCAGGTCTTCAGACTTTAGCCAAGTATCCGCAAATTAAAAGAGTATTAAGTAATTTTAAGGCAAAAAACATTGCGGCAGAAATTGAGCGAGTAAAAGAAATGCTTGATTATGCCAATTCTGTTGGAATCAAAGTGACTTTTGCAGGAGGAATCAATGCTGAAAGTATTCAGATCTTGAAAACAATCGGTGCTGAAGATGTTCATATTTCCAGTGCAGCTCGCGTTGATGGTCTGGCAAAAAACAATTTGGATTCAAATCGTATTCAAGAATTCAGAAGACTTTGTGACTAAAATCTATTATATATAATGATTAATCGGAAGTGAAAGGAGGATCCAGATGAATTTTAAATGTAAGATGTGTGGCGGAACGATCGAATTTGAAGAAGGATCAACAGTAGGTGTATGTGATAGCTGTGGAACCAAACAGACCCTGCCACGTCTAAGTAATGATAAAAAAAAGAATCTGATCGATCGAGCCAATCACTTCCGATTGAATCATGATTTCAAGAAAGCGATGATGCTGTATGAACAGGCATTAAGTGAAGATAAAAAAGATGCAGAGATCTACTGGTGTCTTGTCTTATGTCGGTATGGGATCGATTATGTGGAAGATCCGGAAAGTCATAAAAGGATCCCAACGATCCATCGAAGTCAATATGGAACGATCTACAGGGATGAAGACTATCAACATGCGATCCAGTATGCAGATGAGAAGCAGAAAGAGCTGTATGAAGCCGAAGCGAAAGAGATCGAACAGATCCAGAAAGGGATCTTGGAGATCTCCAATCAAGAAGAACCGTTTGATGTGTTCATCTGTTATAAAGAGAGTGATGAAGAAGGAAAAAGGACACCGGATTCGGTGTTGGCGACAGAGTTGTATCATGAATTAAGAGAAGAAGGGTTCAAAGTCTTCTTTTCAAGGATCAGCTTGGAAGAGAAGATCGGGAGAGCATATGAGCCGTATATCTTTGCTGCGTTGCATAGTGCCAAGGTGATGGTGGTGATTGGGACGAAGGCCGAGTATTTGAATTCAGTATGGGTGAAGAATGAGTGGAGTCGATATCTGAGTCTGATCGAAGAGGGGGAAGAGAAGGTCTTGATCCCGGCCTATCGGGATATGGATCCATATGAATTACCGGAGGAATTTTCACATTTACAGGCGCAGGATATGTCAAAGTTGGGCTTCATGCAGGATCTGATCCGAGGGATCAAGAAGATGATGGATGCAGAGTCGACACAGCAAGTTGTAAAGGAAACAGTCGTGATCGACTCACAAGTAGAGACAGGACCTTTATTAAGAAGAGCGTTTATATTTTTGGAAGATGGGGAATGGCGAAGTGCGAATGAGTATTGTGAGAGAGTATTGGACAGAGAGCCTGAGAATGCGAGAGCTTATTTAGGTAAGCTGATGGCAGAAATTCATGTCAAGAAGGAAGAAGACCTGAAAGAAAGTCACGCTGATATCGAAACGAGCAGAAATTATCAGAAATACATCCGCTTTGCAGATGATGAATCCGCACAGAAGATGAAGGGAATTGCTGCCTATATTCAGGAAAGAAATGAGCAGGAAAGATTAGAGAAGAAATATGTTGCCACAACCGCTTTGATGACATCGGCGAAGACAGAAGATGAATATAAAGAAGCGGCAAAAGAACTGGATAAGATCTCAAGGTATAAAGATGCGGGAATCTTGGCTAAGGAATGTCGTGAGAAGGCGGAGAACATCAGGAAAGATCTGATCTATGAGAATGCAGTATCAGATATGAAAGGAAAAGCAGTTTCCAATTATGAAAAAGCAATCAAAGAATTTGAGAAGATACCAGGATGGAAAGATACAGATGAGAAGATAAAAACTTGTCAGAAAATAATAGACAAGCTCAAAGAGGAAGAAATAAAGCAGAGAAAAGAAGCAGAAGAAATCAGAAAGTCAAGAGAGAATAAATTCTATATTGGTTTAGGGATAATTTTTATGATTTGGTTCATAAGTACATTAATCATTAAAGTCATTATCCCAACAAGTAAATATAATAAAGCAATGTCTCTCATGGCTGAAGGGCGTTATATAGAAGCTCGTGAAATACTAGTCGAATTAGACAGGAATAGCAATAGTAAAGAAAAAATAAAAGAGATAAATGATTTGATTAATCAGAAAAAATATGATCAAGCTGATCGACAATTACAGAATGGAAATTATCAAGAAGCATTTGATCAGTTTTTAGCACTAAGCGGATACAGAGACAGTGAAGAAAAAGCCTGGTCGATCTATCGTGAATATCTAAAGTCAAAGAGAAACAAGAATTATCAAGAGAATAATGAATTAGCTAAAGAATTAGAAGCTGCAAAACAATATAAACTTAATAAAATTGAGAGCTTCAGAAATGCCGCAATTGGAGATATCATTACATTCGGGACTTATGAACAGGATAATGATCATTTCAATGGTAAAGAAGAAATTGAATGGATCGTATTGGATAAAGAAGATGACCGGATCTTAGTCATCAGTAAATTTGCGCTTGATACTCATTATTTTCATGTTAACTATAAAAGAATTACATGGGAAGAGAGTTCTCTTAGAAGTTGGCTAAATAAGAGTTTTATTGATGAAACATTTGATTTTGTAGAACAAACCATGATTTTAGAGGAGACGACTTTTGAAAAGGTCAAAGATAGAATTTTTATATTAAGTATTCCGGAAGCAAAAAAATATTTTAATTCCTATGAAGATATGAAATGTCAGGGAACTGTTTATTGTTATGGAAAAGGTGTACTTAAAGATGAAGAAGGAAACTGCCACTGGTGGTTGAGAGAACCTGGTAAGTCTGGTTATTCGTCAACGGTTGGGACAAATAATTCTGATGATTTTAAATCATTTATAGTTGATAACGAAAAAATTACCGTTCGTCCTGCCATGTGGTTGGATCTGAATCCTTGATTTCAGACAAGGTGAAATGAAGATATGAAAAGAAGGAGGAAAAAACCTCCTTTTTGAATGTACAAAAAAGTTTACTAAGCACAGATTGAATAAATGAATTGTTTTCTGTTGAGGTAAAATTCTTAGAAGTCATATAATTAAAATAATTAAAACTTTTAGGAGGATTATATGACTGAAATCAAACACAAAAAGAAACCATTTCTTCTTTTCATAATCTGTCTATTTTGTTGTGGCATGTTGTTTGTGACATTTCAGAAGATGAAAGAGAATAAAATAAGACAAGATTATTCTGAAAATCTGAGTGAAATTACATACAAAATGATAAATGGATCGGCAGAGGCCGAAATCTACTGTGATCTGATCCGCTCTGTCTGGTATAATTCTATTTATAAAAATGATGATCCTAAAACAGATAAATATACAAAAGATTCTGAAGGAAGATTTTACAATGATTTTAATGATGCCATGAATAGTTTGTTTGATGATTCTTCTTTCTTAGATCAGTTACATAAGATTAAAAAAAATCAAGATGAAGTTATTGATTTAATGAAGCAGCTGCGAAATCCGCCATCTGAATATGAAGAAGCATACCTTTATTTGCAAGATTATTTTGAAGCTTATTTACAATTAACAAATATGGCATTAAATCCAATAGGAAGTTATAACTCATTTTCTGAAGATTTTAACGATGTAGATGAAAAAGTTTTTAACTATTATCAAAAAATGAGATTATATCTTGATTAGATTGGGGTTTCCTGTTTGTACCAATTTGGAATCGGATCTTTTAAGTCATCGAACCATTCAAGAATTTCTTCTGTTTGATTCATCATGATCTCGATTTGTTTTTCCCCAAAAGGGATTGCCCAAGGAAGTGATCCAAGTGTATTGCTGCTGATATAGAGTGTCAGAAGCTGCCAGAATTCCATTGGGACATCCTTGTTAAAATATCCGTCGATTATGCCTTTCGCAAAGAACGGAGCTTTTTGAGCACACCAGACAATACGATTGAATTCTTCCCAGGGATCTCCGTAATCGAAACGATTGAAATCGATGATTGTCAATTTTTTGTTGGAATCAATCATCATATTTCCGATATGATAATCGCCGTGCTGAAGAGTAGAGGGACGAGATTTGAGAAGGTGCCGATGGGATTGGATGCAATCAATGAAGATTTGTCCTTTTTTATATTTAATTGTACATTCTTCATACATGTTGAGTTTACGATCCAATTTGCGATTGAAAAAATGACTCCAATCCTCTGTATCGGATGGCGATGGAATCTGATGGATCTTTTTTAAGATCTTTCCTGCTTCAAAACCATAAGAATACTGTTCTTGTAAAGGAAGAGAAGGAATGATATTTTCTGCATCTGTTCCTTCAATCCAGCTTTGAATCGAATAAACCCCTTCTTTTGAGATGCCGAATTCAATCGGTTGACACATCGGAATATTCAATTCGGAAATCTGTTTCATGATTTCAAATTCTTTCTTTTTTCTCTCTTGTAAATCGATAGAAGAAATTCTCATGAGAAATTTTTGGTTATCTTGAGTCGTAATGCAATATTTTTTATCTTCAGACCATCCTTTTTCAATCAGAGTTTTATCATTGATTTTCATGTTTTCCTCCCAAAAAATCATGAATCATAATCAGGATCGTTTCATCATCCTGATAAGAAAAATCATTTGCACATATTTCCAACTGTTTTCCTTCGAATTCTTCTTGAGAAGATATCTGAATATAGGCACAAAATTCATCATAATTATCTAATGTCGTTGAGCAGTGAACGGGGTGTCTGTTTTCAAACTGGATCCGATGCATGAATCGCTTGTATAAAATGTCTTCATTCCCTTTTAATCTGATGGTCAAAACATCATAACCGGATTTTTTAGCCAGATCAGCTAATTCTTTCTGTTCATGAGTATGAAAATTAGATTCAAGAATCAGATCATGGCCGGTATATGAAAACTGCTTGAATATGAATGTCATTAAACTCATCGTAGCTTTAGAAAGTTTCAGATTCTCTTCCCGATTATTGAATCCGATCTCATCTCCTAAGACTTCTTTAATGGAGTCTTTGTTAAAAACAGGAATCTTGAAATGACTTGATAATATTTTTGAGAATGTGGATTTTCCTGTCGCAAGATCTCCCGATATGCAGATTAAGTGAAACATAGTGAGCTCCTTTCTCTGTACCTATATTATATAAGAAATCAATTAGAAATTAAAAGAAATTCAACACATTGTTAGGATATTAAGATTTTAAGGGATAAAAATCAAAGTATTGGGAAAAGAATTACTAATAAAAAGAATGGGGGCACTTGAAACAAAATAACATTTTTGTGTTTGTTTAGTTGAAAAAATTTTTGTGCATGTTATAATTTTCGCTAGGAGGAAAGAAAAATGAAAAATTTTCAAAAGAAACTGGTTTCTCTACTTGTCGTCATGATGCTTGTTTTGTCAGCAGGATGCGGAAGTAAGTCAACAGTTGAAGCAGGACCTTACACAGATGGTACTTTCACAGCAAGTGCTCAAGGTATGAATGGTCAGGTTCCGGTTACTGTTGTCGTTGAAGGCGGAAACATCAAGAGCGTTGAAGTCGGAGAAAACGGTGAAACAGAAGGAATCGGAACAAATGCAATTGCAGAAGTTCCAGGAAAGATCGTAGAAGCAAATAAGCCGGAGGTTGATGCAACATCTGGTGCTACTATTACTTCTAATGCGATCATGAAAGCAACCAGCATTGCTCTAGGTCTTGAAGAAGGTGAAACAGGATCTACAAATGAAATCACAGTTACAGAAGCTGATGTCATTGTTGTTGGTGGTGGATTGACAGGACTTACTGCTGCTGCAAGAGCTGCTGATTTAGGTGTAAATGTCATTTTGTTTGAACAGAGTGATATCTTAGGTGGAAACAGCCGTTATGCAGGCGGATATATTTCCGGAGCAAAGACAGATCTTCAGGCTGCTGCTAATATCGAAGATACATACGAATTGGCTTATGAAGATTTAGTTCGTATCGGCGGATTGGAAAACCTGAATCCGGATTTGGCATGGGAACATGTTCAAAGAGCCGGTGAAATGGTAAACTGGGTAAACAAAGATTTAGGTGTTAAATTAAGCGAACCG
>CAZUVT010000112.1:0-6542 GCA_964623925.1 uncultured Erysipelotrichaceae bacterium | reverse complement strand
GGTAATGTAAAATATATTAATATTTGGTTTTGAGATTTCTAATTCTTTAGCGATTTCAAAACCATTTTTATTTGGCATTTCTATATCTAACAATAATATATCAACATCAACTCCATTTTTTAATCCCTTTTTAAATTCTTCATAAGAGGGAAAATAACGATAAGAAAAATCAAATTCTTTCATCTCTGTATTAAATATTTCATTAAACGTTTTATCATTATCAATTAATGCTACATTCATCGTTTTTTCTCTCCTTCTCATTTCCTTTTACTTTATTATAATTCTTTTTTTATGCATTTCAATGACAGTTCAATACCAAAGTTACCAAAATCATACCACATATACCAAATGTATTGAAAAATCGTCACCTATTTTGTATTTTATTATCGAGGTGAGGGTATGGAAAAGTTCGCTGATAAAATTATATGTCGATTAAACGAGGCAGGATTAATTAAGGATGATCCTATTATTTATAAATATGGATTGATGTTGATGATTAATGAAAAGTTGACTGCTTTACTTCTAATAATACTATCGATTCCTTTACACAAAGTTTTACATGCAATTTTGTATATGTACTGCTTCAGTTATTTGAGAGAATATATAGGTGGATATCATGCAAATACATATTGGAAATGTCGTAGTATTTATCTATCCATTTATTTCGTTAATTTATTATTCTTAAGATTTAGATTTTTCTATTTATATATGGGCCTAACAGGAATCTGTTTCTTTATTCTGTTACCTATTCTTCCTGTTGAATTTCCAACCAAGCCTTTATCTCACAAAGATCGAATTATCTATAAAAAAGAAGCTATAAAAAGAATTGTTATTTTTTTCCTAACCATTATTGTATTTTCGTTTATTAATTTAGAATTATCGGGACTATTCTGTACCGTCTTTATAAGTGTCAGCATACTAGCGATAATTCAATATTACAAAAACAAAAAGAAAGGAGGATTCATTAATTATGAATAAACTAATTTGTAAGATTTTAAGCATAGTTGCTCAAGAATCTTATAATACTTCAGTACGTTCAGTCAATACTACATCTGGAAAAGGCGTTTATCAACCTCAGCAACCAAAAGAATTGAAAAAATTGAAAAAACAATTATAGTTGAAAAGCAGAGAAATAACATTCTCTGCTTTTCTATTATTCATTCTTTTATTATATGAGTCTACAATAAACAAGCAACAAAGAAATAAGATAATTCTCGCAAATCGAGAAATTGTAAAATTCTCATTTTTCGAGAATACCAAATATCATTTTTCCCATAAATGGAATTGATATTTTAAAAATTTATACAAAATAATAATACTAACATCTATAGATATTCTCGTTAAACGGGATTTCTTTTTTTGTTTTTCCTGTATTTCGAGAATATCGTATAAAAAGATTGCCGATTCTATCATGGTGTTTTATAAAAGAGATTAAACCCCAACATAATTCTACCATATAATTCTTTCTTTATTTTAGATGCGAACTGTAAATAAACTAACTTGATTATGAAAAAGTTCCCGAAAAATGAGAATTTAACAATTTCTCATTTTTTGATAATTCCACTGCGATCTAGTTGATTTATCTGCAATTCGAACCTTAAAACTATACAATTCGAACCCCAAAATGAAAAAATAAAATATAAGGTGTTATAATGCTCGTAACAGATCGATCTTAATAAGAAAAGGAGGAAATATGAAGTTATTGAAAGTACTGCCAATTTTATTATGTCTACAAATCACTCCATTTGCAAATATTGAGCCTAGAGTGAAAATGATAAATTTAATTGTGAAAGAAAATCTGGTAACATCTCAAACTGAAGAAATTACTGTTCCAGTTTATTCTTCTTTATCTGCTGTATTCAGTTATACAGAAGATGATGTGATTAAGTATTATTGTTATCACTATACCGATGGAATTTATTATGGATATCATGATAAAGTACATAAAACCGATTAGTTATAAAAGGAGAAATAAAATATGAAAAAAAAGATAATTATGATTCTTACATTTGCTATGCTAGCTACATCTAATGTAATCCCGGTTTTTGCCTTGGATGGACCGGGAAACAATTCATATCCTGAAGATGAAAACCGCTCATGCTGTAGTATTGGAGAAGAGATCCCGATCGATGAGGAGCAAAGTGCCTATTACAGTATGTTAGGCTCGATTTCACCAAGAGCAACAGAAGATATTACCATTACAGGAATCCCGAATTATTACCAAAGCGGTAACTATGCTCATTTAAATGGTTGCTCTACAGAAACAATTGATAGTGCCGGATGTGCGCTCGTTTCTTTTGCGATGGTAGGACATAAATATAATTCGGAGGTTACTGTTGAATCAGTCAACAACTATGGTGCCATGGGTTCAAATTGTAGTTTTCAATGGTCAAGTACAGCATCTCATTTTGGACTGAAATTAGATAGTGTTGGAGCATCTTCTCAAAAAGAGTCTGAACAGAAAACTATAATAAAAGGACTTTTAAGGGATGGATATGCAGCTATTGTTGGATTAAGAAAAGTAGGAACAACCGATAGACATTTTGTAGTTGTTTATCGCTATGTGAGTAATAGTTCCGGAGAGGTCTTCTATTTAAAGAATCCATCTAAATATGGAGCAACAACTTTAGATGGATATATGGCTAATTGGTACATTGAATATGTCTATAAGTTATATAAATAGAAAATCAATTTGTTCTAGCTTTTTATTTCTGATTTTTACACTTACATGTTTCTTGTTTGGCTGTTCCAGTATTTCTTCTCAACCATCTGAAGAAATCTCTGAGGAAATAGATACAGAAAAAACGGAAATGTCTGAAAACAGTATTGAGTCATGGGAAAGTTGCAGACTTATTCTTGAAACGTCATATGGTCTTGATGAATGGATCAAATGCCGTACAAGAATTCCGGAAAGAGAATTTATGGAGGAATTTGGAACGATAATTGATCCGATTGAAATCGATGGGAAATATCATTATACATTTGAGATGCTGGGAATTGAGATGATCGTAGATTATCCGTTTTCCGAACATATTTATGTGATGGAAACAGAGCTTCCAAGAGAATCAGGTGTTGAAGGAATGATTTATGCCTATGAGAATACAGGTACGAGTGTTTATTGGGAAAGTTGTTTTTGGCTCAATTTGCTTAATTACCCAGAACTTTCAGAAGATGAAAAAATGTGGTACTTTCCAATCACACAACTTAATGAAGAGACTTATTTGGTTTCAAGAAATACTTTGTCTTATGCTGGGACAGAAAACATGATGAACCTATTAAATGAAAATTTGGTTACTTATGAAAAATTAGATGAATTTTTAGAACATACCGAGTTGAGATTACTTGCTCCATAATTTACATTTATTATTTTTTAAAAAGTCTTATTTCTCGACACAGGAATAAGACTTTTAAAATATTATATGGATACCAAAATTCCCATTTTCCGAGACTATTTTGTGCTAATCTATTTTTACTACAATTTAAATCTCGAAATATGCAATTCAACTTTCAAAACTAGACAAAAGAAGAAACATTGCTATAATGAAATCATAAGAACGATCATAATAAAAGACAGGAGGAGTTCATATGAAAAAGCTATTCAAAATGATTTGTATTATCAGCCTTCTCGTAATCAGCGGATGTGCTGCAAAGTCACAAACTCCGGCAGAAAAGTTCAAAGAGGTATTTAATAAAACTGCTGATGATGAACTCTGCCTATGGGTTCCGGATCTGGAAAGAATCGACACTCTCTGCAAAGTATCAAATAAACAGTTTGATATTGAGATGGCATTTAAGCTTAAGAATCATATTCCTTTATCAAAGTATGGGGAGGATGCTTCTCTATTCCGTGAAAAAATTGAAGAATTGCTGAATCAGCTTCAGCTAAAAGAAACAGAGAAATTCAATCGGCATCGGATTTTGCTTAGAATTGCCTGCGAACAGGAAGAGATGGATTATTTAGTCATCTATGATGATATGCTCGCAAAAATCATTCATATTGATAAAAACCTTGATGTTCATGAAGAATATTATGTAATCGAATCCATTTCAGCAGTTCAAGAATTCATCACTTTTATTGACTCATTAGAAGAATAAAGAACTGCAATATTTCAGATTATCACTAATATAAAAAAGGCAGTTGCCTGCGATAGAATATATTTCCTATCAGGACTAGCTGCCTTTTTAATTAATTCTTCTATTCTTAAAATTCAATCGGATCAATGACACCGAAATGAACCAATGCACGATATACGCCATCCTCTTCAATTGGAGTGGTGACATAATCCGCAATCTCTTTCATTGCTTCCGAATAAGTATTACCCATCGCAACACCGATTCCTGCCATCTGCAACATTGAAAGATCATTTGCTCCATCACCGAATGCCATCGTATCTTCTATCGAAATTCCCCAATGTTTAGCTAAACGACTTATTCCGGATCCTTTATTGATATTCAAGGCTGTACATTCCAGCGCGTGTCTTAATTTGACCAAACAAGAATTTTTCATGAAACCGCAAATTTCCTGATACTGTTCATCGTTTGGATAACACAGCAGATGAATCAAGCGTTCATCTTTATGCCTCTGTTCACCCGGAACCATGAGATACAAGTAACTGAAGAGATCTTCCTCTTCTTTCTTGTGCCAGTTATCAAAGAAACAAGAACCGTTATCGTCTGCCCATCGAATCGTGATTTGATGTTCATCACAATATTTCAATAAAGCTTCTGAGTCATGCTTATCAATTTCATGCTCCTCAAAAACTTCTCCCTGAATCTTTGTCAATGCACCACCACTGCTGATGATCGCATCCATCATTCCAAGATATTCTGAAGGAATATGAATCATCTCTCCCTCAGCACGGCTTGTGCAAACGATAAGCTTAATCCCTTTTTTCTTCAATTCCGCAAGGGCTGCCATCGTCGATTTCGGCACAGCATGAATGCTGTGCTGATAAGTCGTTCCATCTACATCAAAGAAGATCGCTTTAATATTTGAAGCCATTAGAGCGTTTCCTTTCCATTGATCCATGTCTGGGCAACAGAATAGTCATCATTCAATACACATAGATCTGCATCATACCCTTTTCTGATATAGCCTTTGCGAAGATCCATGTTCAACAGTTTCAACGGATTGCATGTTGCGGCATTGATGACGGTAACCGGATCTGCTTTAACAAATTCAATCATCTTCTTTAAAAGAACATTCATCTTATTTCCGCTTCCTGTCAAAGTACCGTTTTCCAAACGGGCATAGCCTTCTTCATCAACCGTAACCGCTCTTCCCTGTTTCATATAAACGCCGGCTTTCAAGCCTTTTGTCTTAACTGAATCAGTTATCAGGATCAGCTTATCTTTACCCTTGATCTGAGCAAGAATGGAACAAGCAGGATAGCTGACATGAACTCCGTCTCCGATCAGCTCGCAATAAGCCTCCGGATGATTCATTGCAGCACCGACAACACCGGCTTCACGATGATGAAGCCCCTTCATTCCATTGAAAGTATGAGTAAAGGCTACTGCTCCGTCCGCAAGTGCCTTGCAGCATTCATCATAAGTTGCCGCAGTATGTCCTAAAGCAACCGGGATGCCATATTCGACACACGCTTTGATTGCTTCATGATTATCATCACATTCCGGAGCAATGCAGACATATTTCAACTGTCCCTGACAAGCCTCGCGATACTGATCGATCATCGCTCTTGTCGGCTTTTTCAGATAAGCCGGATTCTGCCCGCCCTTGAATTCATGAGAAATGAGCGGTCCTTCTGAATAAATACCTAAAACCTGAGCACCCTCGTGTTCTTCCTTCATGTAATCGCCGATTGTATGCATCGCTTCCAGCATCTTTTCGGTCTCAGAACTGCTTGTTGTGGCAAGGAAGCTTGTTACACCTTCCGTTGTCAGATAATTACACCACTCCTGAAGCTGTTCTTTGGTCAGATCATTGGCATCATATCCATTATATCCATGATTATGGATATCAACCAATCCCGGAAGAATCCTTTTATTGCCATAGTCAACATCGACATTCAGCGTATTGCTTTCATCAATATTTTTAATTACACCGTCTTCAATATCGATGATTGCTTCTTTAAACTGCTCATCGATCCAGACTCTGGTACTTTTGATTTTCATGTTTTTCCTCTCTCTTTAAATTTCTTTTGCGAAATTAAAGCATTGCCTTTCCGCCGCAGAATGTCTGTACAACTGAGTAATCATCAGCCAAAACAACCATATCTGCATCATATCCGGCACAGATCTTACCTTTGTGATCATCGATTCCAAGCATTCTTGCAGGGTTCAAGCTAGACATATTGATTGCCCAGTCAACCGGGATCAAAGCCTTTTCAACCAAGTTCTTGATACCAAAGTTCAATTTCTGTGTTCCGCCTGCCAAAGTATTTGTTCCGGCAAGATAAGCAGAACCATTAGCACGGATCTCGATCTGCTGACCACCTAATTCATGATAGCCCGGCTCGCATCCTTTTGCACACAAAGCATCATCGATCATAACACAGTAATCTCTTCCTTTAGAAGTGATG
>CAZUVT010000111.1:0-6674 GCA_964623925.1 uncultured Erysipelotrichaceae bacterium | reverse complement strand
AATTGAGAATAATACACCTTCCGGAAGACTTGCTTTCACACGAATCAATACGGTCAATAGCCCCGCTCCCATTGCGAAGATGACACTTCCGGAAGAACTTGTCGGATTCGTTACCGGATCAGTAAGCATAAAGACAGCACCGAATAATACTCCTCCTGTCAAAATGCTGAACACCGGATACCATAATCCCTGACCATTCATCAGACCGATCAATAATGAGAGAACAAATACAGTTGATACATAAATAGTCGGAACTTTCCAGTCAATTACTTTACGCCAAGCCAATACAAGTCCGACAAGAACCAGTAAGACTGAACAGGTTTCACCGATAGCTCCCTGATATAAACCCAGAGCCAAATTTGTCAAACCGCCAAAATCAGCCAAGAATGCAGAAGCATTTGCTCCATTCATCAACCAGCCATAGCTTGAGATCGTTGATGTCGGAGTTGCTCCTGAAACGACATCGGCAACAACAGCTGAACCAAAGCTGATAGCAATGATCGCACGGCCGACACCGGCAGGATTGAAGATATTCTGTCCAAATCCGCCGAATACCAATTTACCGAAATAAATTGCCATTACAGAGGCAACAGCCAAAGCAAAATAGCTGACATTCGGACGAACTGTCAAAGCGATAATAATTCCTGTTACCCATGGATAAGAACTGAACAAGTGTTCGGTGACATCTTTTTTTAAGACAACACACCAAACGATTTCTGTTCCTACCGTTGCGATAAGGCATACCAATAAGGCAACGATACAATGAAGCAGCGCTGTTGTTCCGTTAATCTTCAAGTTAATTAAACAACCTGCTGCAAAAACTACTAACAACCCAATCGTTAATTCCATCATAATGGAGCTTGTACTTTGCTCATTACGATAGTTTGGGGATGGTTTAAAAGCAAATTTCATCTTATTTTCTCCCCTTTCCTATTTCTTTTTAAGAGCCATAGCACGTTTTGCTCTTCTTACGCCTTCTGTTACGGCGATCTTTGAAGGACAGATGTAAGTACACATACCGCATTCAATACAATCCATAACATTCAGCTTTTCAATCAATTCCATATTCTTTGCTTTTTCAGCATTGTTGATACGAACCGGCTGAAGTCCTGCAGGACAATGATCTGAACAGCGTCCGCAACGAAGACAAGCCACTTCCTTAACAGGAACATTTTCCAAAATCGTCAAAGCATTGCTGTAAGGAGTAATGACAAATTGATCGTTCGGAATCGTTCTACCCATCATCGGTCCGCCGGCAATAAGCAGAACATCTTCTTTTGTATAACCGCCGCAAGCCGCAATGATATCAGCAACTCTGACACCAACCGGAACACGGACTGTGCAAGGTTCTTTGATCGCATCACCGGAAACAGTTACGAATTTCTCGGTAATTCCTCTTCCACTAACCAAAGCCTGACCAAAGGCGATGGCCGTTGTTGCGTTGTTGACAACAACTCCGACTTCACCCGGAAGACGATCGTATCTCTTCTTTGTAACCTCATAGACCAAAGTTCTTTCCCATCCCATCGGATAAACATCCGGAACTTCTTTGATCTTGATATCCTTCTCATCTTTAAGGAATTGCTTCATCTCTTCGATAAAGGCTTTCTTTGTTTCCTTAATGCAGATAGCCGCTTCTGGTGCTTCACACATCTTCAGCATTGCTTTAACACCGCGAAGAAGGTCTTCCTTATATTCAGAAACATACTTGTAATCTGCTGTGATATAAGGTTCACATTCGACTGCGTTGATGATCAAAAGCTTGACATCTTTAGCGAATTTGTACTTTACATAACTTGGGAATCCGGCACCGCCGCATCCGACGATTCCGGCATTCATCATATAATCGCATAATTCTTCTCTCGAAGCAGTCGTATAATCAATCGGTTCTAAAGCCTGCTCAGTTTCATACAGACCATCGTTTTCAATGACTAAATGCTCAACCGGCTTTAATCCGGCATGCATGAATGTTTCTTTTCCTTTGACAGTACCGGATACAGATGAAAACAAAGGAACAATGAAATTATCCTTACGTCTGGCAACAACTGTTCCCACCTTGACTTTGTCGCCTTCGTTGACAAGTACTTCACCAGCAACCGCATTACCATTGACTAAAGGAATATAAACCAAATTTCCAGCATCGACTTTTTTTACATCGACATGATCTGTCAATTCTTTGTGACCGTTTACATGCTTACGCATCGGTCCAGTTAATAATGACATAATATACCCTTTCCTTTCTTATTCTTCCTACGCTTGATAACGCATAAAAACGGAATAATGGCCCTTTTTTTCTTGAAATTTAGGCAATTATTCGCAATACCTTGTAATTATATCATGCTTTATATCACATTCCAATAAAAAACAATTTGTGAAAAAAACAACTTATCATACTATTTATCTTTCATTTTCTTTGGTTCATGTTATAATAACAAAAGATTCTGTTGAAACAAATCCAGCTTACGGAGAAAGGAGATTTCCTCTATGAAAAAAATGATGCTGTGCCTTCTGTGCATATTGCTTATCGGATGTTCCCAGATTTCATCCGAAAAAGAAGTTGAACTTACCCGTTTTGTCAATCAGACATACGGTTCTGAATATTTTGATACGGCTGTCGTCATGCAGACCTATGCCGAGAGTAAAGAACAGGCAGATCAATTGTTTGAAAATGTGTGTGAAAAAATGAAATACTACACTGCCCTCTTTGATAAATACAACGATTATGACGGCATCAACAATATTAAAACGATCAATGACAATGCCGGAATCAAACCGGTACAAGTTGATCCTGAGCTGATTGAACTCTTGTTGCTTGCTAAAGAATATTCAGAGCTGACAGAAGGATCTTTTGATATCACGATCGGAAATCTTTTAAACATCTGGCATGAATATCGCGAAGAAGGCCTATTAAAAAATTATGGTGGAGAATTGGGTAAAGTTCCATCCTTACAAGAATTACAAAATGCACTGCCTCATCGCGGCTATGAACATCTCATCATCGATGAAAAAGCTTCTACCGTTTACATTGACGATTCCAATATTTCAATCGATGTCGGCGGAATTGCCAAAGGATTTGCAGCGCAGAAGATCAGCGATTATTTAAATGAAAACTATTCCTATGCTGTCCTTCTCAGCGTTGGTGAAAGCAACATTCAGCTTCTCCATTCCAAGCCGGATGGTGCTTCTTGGAAAGTCGGAGTTCGTAATCCGGATGATCCAAGTGATCAAAACGGTATCACGATCTTAGAATCATTCGATACCTCTTCCATTGTTACAAGCGGCGATTATCAGCGTTATTTTGTCGGTGAAGATAAAGAAATCTATCATCACATCGTCGATCCGAACACCGGTTATCCGACAAAAGATGTTCGTTCTGTTGCTATTCTTTGCGATGATGGCGGCATCGGCGATATCTTATCTACTGCCCTCATGATCATGGGGGCCGAAAAAGGAATTGAATTTGTTGAAGAATATAATAAGACCCATACTCCGATATCTGCTTTATGGGTCTATGATGCAGAAAAACATCCCGATTTAGACGGAGAGATCACCAAAGGCTTCTATGTGATCCGATCCAAATAAGAATCATAAAAAATCTTCAGTATAAACCGAAGATTTTTTTCATGATCCATATATTTATTTCTTGAATATCAGAAATTTGCTTAAAATATAATTAACGATAACAACAATAACATTCGAAACAAGTTTAGCGATCATATCCTGAATATGAAGCAGATCCACCATGATTCCCATTGCAACCAGATCGATTCCCAAGGAAGCAATCCGCGCGGAAAGAAAAAGAATCAGTTCTTTACCCAGAACACTTACTTTCCAGGATCTGGATTCAAATACGAACAATTTATTTGTGACAAACGCAAAGATCACCGATAAAAGCCACGCCAGGACAACACTGATGTACAAATCTATCTGGATCCTCGTAAAAAACCGATATGAAATAAGATTTACCAGTGTTGTTAAGACACCAAAAATCAAATAATTGATCATCTCTTTATATTTCTCGATTAATTTTTTCAGCATAAAGATCCTCTTTTTCTTTTTCTAAATTATAGCATAGATTTCGATGGAATGCACACACTATCAATGAGGTGAAAATATGGAATCAAGAACCGAAGAAATCTGTCAGGATCTAAACGAGCTTTTACAAGGATGCCATATGGGTGCTCAGGTCTACCAGGAATATCTGGCATCTGCTAAAGATCCCATGTTGAAAAGAGTTTTAGTCCATTCTTTGGATGTATTCAAAAAACACGAGATTGAATTGACGGAAAGAATCAATGAACGTAATTCAGATGCAACCGATTCAATCCCTGTTATGGCCGCTGTCGGAAGCTTTTTTGAAAAAATGAAAGCAGTGATGGCGGATGATGATAAAAAAATTCTGGATGAATGCATCCGTGCTCTTGGAATGGGACTCACCGGCTGCCAAAACTTTGATGAAAAGCATCCTGATTTAGAAGAGACCCTGCGCAACGCTGTCAAGGATCTTGAAAAAGATTACAAGCTTCTTTATGCTGAATTGACTGCTCTTAAATTAAATTAAAATAAAAGGACAAGAATTGTCCTTTTATTTTGTTCCGGTCGGATTATCAATTGCAGTCGCCACTTTAAATTCGTGACGGTGACGATCATTGACTGAAGTCAGACCAGTCAGATAATGAACATGATGAGAGCCTGTTGCCTGCCCTTCTGTTGTCATACCCCGATATTCATGAAGATGTCCATCATAGCTGTCTGTCCAAAAACCCACTTCGTGAACATGATTACCGTCTCTGGTCGGGATCGGTCTGGATGTCATGGTCGCAAAGCGATGGGAATGCGGACGAATGGTCTGCGTTACAGCCGATGCTACTGTCCCTGTTACTTCATGCACATGATTTTCCTGCGTGATCTTGGCAGAAGCTTCTTCTTGTATTTCAAATCGATTGCTCATAATCTCTCTCCTTTCATTTTCATAGTATGAAAAGTGAGAACATATTGATGGACAGACTCCCTGTTTCAATCAATTTCAATCCTTTGTAAATTCATCAAAAGTACATCTGCATACCTGATTTAGAAGTTTCGGATCCATTTCGATTTGAGCTCCTAATCTTCCCGCACTGAAAATGATCGTTTCATAATTCAATGCACTTTTATCAACAACTACCTCATAGCTTTTTTTCATGCCGATCGGACTGCATCCGCCGCGAATATATCCAGTCGTATTAAGCAGATCCTTTAGCGGAAGCATTTCCACTGATTTTTCATGGACACATCTGGCTGCAGCTTTTAAGTCGATCTCCCTGTCTACCGGCAAAACAAAGACATGGATCGCTTTTTTAGATGAAATCGTTACGATCGTTTTAAATACCTGATGTACATCCAATCCGCAAGCCTGTGCCACTTTTACTCCATCCATGAATTCATTGCATTCATAATAATGAACCTGATAAGGAATCTTTTTTGCATCCAGTGTTCTCATCGCATTCGTTTTATTTTCTTTAGCCATAATCCTGTTCCCTTCTTTCGATAAGAAAATGCAGTCTTATCATTTAAAGACTGCTTGATTCTTTCTCTGTTTCTTTTATATGCAATAAAGCATCCATTGCCAAGATATATCCATATTCGCCAAATCCGCACATCTGAGCCACACAGGCCGGTGCAGTTTTAGAAACACGCCGGAATTCTTCACGGGCATGCACATTTGAAAGATGAACTTCAACAGCCGGAATCATTTCCACCGACTTCAAAGCATCATGAATGGCATAAGAAGTATGGGTATAAGCTCCCGGATTAAGGATGATTCCATCAAATTTTTCAAAATAGGCGCGTTGAAGAAAATCAATGATCTCTCCTTCATGGTTGCTCTGCAAAACTTCGATCAGAACATTCCTTTTTGCGGCTTCTTCTTCAATCATCGCTTTGATCTGTGCATAGGTTTTTTGTCCGTAAATTCCTTTTTCTCTGATTCCGGTCATGTTAATATTCGGACCGTTGACGACCATAATTTTCATAATTCATTTCCTCTTATCAAATAATTTTCTTCTCTCTGTCGATTGAATGAACAACCGTTTCATTTCATCAATATCTTCATTTTCAAGCACTTCTTCAAAATGGTGAAGTTCCCTTGTGAAATCCTGTATTTCACGAACCAGATTTTCTTTATTTAAAATAAACAATTCGCTCCATAAATTCTCATTGATTTTCGCGATCCTTGTCAGATCTCTGAAACTATCTCCCGTGTAATCAACAAGGTGCGTATTATCACTGGTATTCATCAAAGTGACCGCGATGACATGAGTCAGCTGAGAAACGAACCCGATCATTTCATCATGTTCCTGTACCGATAAAACAGAAATATTGGTAAATCCCAAGATATGGGCAAGATCCTTCATCATCTCAATACGTTCTTCGGTGTTCTTTTCGGTTGGTGTAATAATGAAATTAGCTTGCTTGAAAATTGATGGATCGGCATACTGCACACCGCTCACCTCTTTTCCGGCCATCGGATGAGAAGCAATAAATTCAACATCCGCTCTTAAATCATTCTGGATGCTTTCAACAATCTTAGATTTAACTCCCGTAACATCACTGATCGTGATTCCCGCTTTAAAGTATTGCTGATGAGCATCGATCCATTTCTTCAAAACGGATGGATATAAACCAAACAGAATAAA
>CAZUVT010000110.1:0-6842 GCA_964623925.1 uncultured Erysipelotrichaceae bacterium | reverse complement strand
CCAGCACGCTTTAAATCTGTAAAGCTAATAAGTATATTTTGATTCCTGTTCATTTATTTTTTTCATCAACATTCTCCTTTCGATATTGTTAGTATACCATATTCTCAGGATTTATATCAAATAAGATGACTTTCAACTAAAAAGAAAAGAGTATTTCTACTCTCTTCAACTTTCTTATAGTTTTGAAGCAGCTGCTTTATCAACGATGACAACAACATCATCATGTTTTTGCAAGATACTTGCAGGACATTCTTCAGTGATCGGCCCTTTGATCATACCATAGATCGCATCAGCTTTGTTTTCACCATTGGCAACCAACAAGATCTTTTTAGCTTTCATAACAGTCGCAATACCCATTGTAATGGCATGTGTCGGAACATCTTCTTCTAAATCAACAAAGAAGCGGGCATTATCCTGTCTTGTGCGCTCTTTCAATTCAACGATATGAGTTAATGAATCGAAAGAAGTTCCCGGTTCATTGAAGCCGATATGTCCGTTTCCGCCAATTCCAAGCAACTGAATATCAACCTGATAATCGCTCATTGCCTGTTCATACTTGCGGCATTCGCCTTCAAGATCATCACTGTCTCCTACCGGAAGATGAACATTGTCTTCTGGAATTTCGATTCCCTCAAATAGATTGGTATGCATGAATGTATAATAAGTTTCACGATGATTTTTCTTCAAACCTACATATTCATCCAAGTTGAATGTTGTCACATTTTCATATGAAGTTCCATTGACTTTATGATCTTCGATCATATTCTTGTAAAGACCGATCGGGCTTGAACCTGTCGCAAGACCCAAAACAGGATTCTCTTTGGAATCAATGACTTCCTTCATTACTTCAAATGCTTTTTTGCTTAACTCTTCGTAATTCTCTACAACGACTAACTTAATCATACTTAGCCTCCCTTTTTTCATTTAATACAATACCACAAAGTACATTAAATCTCAAGATATTTGTAAGCGCTTCATTTTAAAAAATTTCAATTTTATAAGAAGTGGTAAAACTTCTACCCGGATTCAATTTCAAAGTTCCTTCACGATCCGCAAATTCGGCATAATCCGCTTTTTGATTGAAATCTCCATGAGAATGCCATGGCTCGATGCATAAGTAAGGCGCATTTTGCTTTGTCCAGAATGCCAGCCAACGGTATCCTTCCACCATCACTTTTACACCATGATCCCCGTTAGTTAATGTGACATACGGACTCTTCACATTTTCAAAAATATAGGTCGGGATCTTTTCAAACATTTCATAATTCAACCCAAAATCTGTTCCGGTAAAATTATAATTGCCATTTGGAAACTGATCCAGATTTTCAGGGCATGCAAATTCCACTCTATAATCTGAGAATTTCTCCTCTTCTTTTAATGGACATTTAAAAGCCGGATGAAGTCCGAAATTGAATGGCATGACTTGATTGCTCCTGTTTTCAATCAAATAGACAACAGACAATTCTTTTCCTCTCAGTTGATATTGAACTGACAGCTTAAATTCAAACGGATACTGTTTCAAGGTCTCCCCACTGCTTTCAAGACTCAAAATCAAAGTATCTTCATTCAATTTTTCTACCGTAAAGTCACTGTTCCGGCAAAAGCCGTGATTTCCCATATGATAGATCTGGCCATCAATCACGATTTCCTTATTCCGTGTGCTGCCTACCATCGGAAAAAGAATCGGATTTCGTCCTGTCCAGAATGCCGGATTCCCATCATACATATACTCAAGTCCGGTTTCCTTGTTATAGAAACTTGTGATTTCTGCCGCTTGTGTTTTAAATTCAACACGGGCAAACTCATTTTCAATTTTCAACATAATGTTCTCCTTTGTTTTCATTTATTATATCACACCTTTTCTTTCAATTTCTGTAAATCAGAAAAAAACTGCAAGTTAGCCAAGTGTTGATAAAGAATTATTTTCAAACAATTACTTTGAGGTGAAAAACTATTCAGCATTACCAACACCATTAATGTTGAATTCAACAAAGTTCATTTCCCAATATTGAATTTTTATTTATTTTGGGAAATGAATGTATTATAATAATCTTGTGAGGTAATTTTCTATGAAACTAATTGAAAGAAAGCAGTACTTAGATAAGATGATCGGTGTTATTGGAACCCCCGATATTAAAGTGTTGACAGGGGTAAGACGTTCCGGTAAATCAAAACTGTTAGAAGCTTTCAAGACTCATGTACAGAAAAACATTTCTAACGCTAATATTATTCACGTCAACTTCAATCTGTCTAAGTATGACAGCCTTAAAGAATACAAGACTCTTAATGAGTATATAGAAAACAACTATATAGAAGGTAATGACAATTTCGTTTTAATCGACGAAATTCAAATGTGTGATAAATTTGAGCTGTGTATAAACCACCTTCACGCTACTGAAATGTACGATATTTATATCACGGGTTCTAACGCTTTCTTGCTCAGTTCAGACTTGGCAACACTGTTTACCGGAAGAACCTTTGAAATCAAGTTATATCCGTTTTCCTTTGAAGAGTATATTCATTACTTTGAGCTTACCGACAAATATACTGCTTTCGATAACTATATGCTTGAGGGTGGTATGTCCGGCTCTTATCTGTATAAAGAACAGGAAGATAAATACAATTATATCGAAACTGTTTTTGATACCTTAATTTTAAGAGATATACGACAAAAATATAACCTCAAGAATCCTGCTTTGATGGATAGAATTACACAATTCTTAATGGATAATGTATCCAATTTAACCTCGGCAAGAAACATTGCGGACACACTTACATCAAATAAGGATAAAATCAATCATAAGACGGTCAGTAGCTATCTGAATTATCTTTGCAACGCTTTTGCTTTCTATAAATTCCGCAGATATGATATTAAAGGAAAAAAATATCTTGCCTCTAATGATAAGTATTATTTGAGCGATCATGCCTTCCGTTATGCCAAGCTCGGCACGAAAAACTTAGATAATGGTAGAGTAATTGAAAATATCGTTGCAATGGAATTGCTCAGACGTGGCTATGAGGTTTACGTCGGTGTCTTATATAAAAAAGAGATTGACTTTGTGGCTCTTAAGAGAAACGAGAAAATTTATATTCAAGTTTCAGATAACATCACTCATCCCGATACCTTTAAGCGAGAAATTGATCCTCTGCTTAAAATTAAGGATGCCTACCCAAAAATGATAATAGCACGGACAAGAAATCCTGAATATCAATACGAGGGTATTAAAATTGTTGATGTGGCAGATTGGCTACTGAACAAATAATCACTTCCCAAAAACAAAAAACTTGTAATTTTGGATAACACAATTATTATTTCGCATATATCTTTTCCTCAAATCTATGTTTGTTGGAATAATATATGCAGAATTTGTAAATAAATGTAAGATATATCAAACAAGAAGGTGACATATGACAACTGTTTGATTATAACGACGATTGTGATATTTGTTCCTATCCTCAGGATGAATGATAGGAGAAAAGCGAATAAGCACAAATATATCAAAATAAAAACGTGAAGATATCCTTGCGAAAATGAAAAAGATACGCTTTATTTTCACTGCAGTCACGAATGAAAACACGGCTTTGACCATTATAGTCAAAGCCGTGTTTCTGCCCATTACAACACCACAAAGGTGATAATTTTAAAATGCTACCTTATTCACCCATAGAGTTGTATACAGCATTTTACTCTTCTGCTTTATTTGCCAAACGATTGGCATAGCGTCTTTCCAGATTGGTTAAATATTTTTTCCTCAGACGAATATGATTTGGTGTCACTTCCATATATTCATCATCATTAATGAATTCCAGCCCTTCTTCAAGCGTCATGATCTTAGCCGGAACAAGCTTCATGGCTTCATCATTACCGGTTGATCGAACTGCCGTCATATGCTTATTTTTAATTGGATTGACTTCCATATCCAGATTGCGGGATGAAACACCGATAATCATTCCTTCATAAACCTCAGTCTGCGGAGTAACAAATAATTTCCCACGTTCCTGAATATTCCACAAAGCATAGGTCATCGCCTTTCCGGTTTCGGTTGAGATCAAGGCTCCGTTGGCACGCTGCGGGATGTCTCCTTTGTATGGCTCATAATCATAGAATTGACGAACTAATGTTCCTTCTCCATGGGTATCATTGATGAATTCGCTTCGATATCCCAAAAGACCTCTCGTCGGACAAAGATATTCGATCCTCGTATAAGAACCGGTTTCTTCCATATCTTTCATCAATCCTTTTCTTAAATTCAGCTTATTGATGACTGTTCCCGCATATTCATTTGGGACATTGGCAATAACCGTTTCGATCGGTTCCAAGATGGCATCATCAATTTTCTTTAAAATTACCTGCGGTTTCGACACAGCCACTTCATAGCCTTCTCTTCGCATATTTTCAAGCAGGATCGTCAAATGCAGCTCTCCTCTTCCGGATACCTTGAAACAATCTGTTGAATCAGTTTCTTCTACTCTCAATCCAACATTGACTTCCAGCTCTTTCATTAATCGATCGCGAATATTCCGGCTTGTCACATACTTTCCATCCTTTCCGGCAAATGGAGAAGTATTGACGATAAAATTCATACTCAATGTCGGTTCTTCAATTTTTATAGATGGAAGCGGAATGATATTTTCCGGATCGCATAGTGTATCTCCGATCGAAATCTTAGAAATACCGGAAATCATGACGATTTCCCCGCTTCTGGCTTCCGGTACAGCAACACGATTCAATCCTTGATAAATAAAGACCTGATTGACTTTCTGCTTGGTTACATTTCCTTCAGCATCACTGACTGCAACCATACTTCCTTCTTTAAGCACTCCCTGATAAACTCGTCCGATGCCTAATCTTCCGATATAATCATCATAAGCCAATGCCGAAACCTGCATCTGCAATGGTTCCTCATCCAAATCAGGATACGCTTCTACATGATTGATAATGGTTTCAAATAAGGGCGTAATATCCATATTGGTATCATCCAAGCTGGCTCGGACAAACCCCTGTCTGGCAACACCATAAAGGATCGGAAAATCCAGCTGATCATCATTTGCATTCAAATCTAAAAATAATTCATACACTTCATCCACGACTTCTTCCGGACGGGCATCCTTCTTATCTATTTTATTAATCAACAAGATCGGGCGCAACCCGATTTCAAGACTCTTACTTAAGACAAAACGAGTCTGAGGCATCGGTCCTTCGCTGGAATCAACCAACAGAATAACCGTATCTACCGTCTTGATGATTCTTTCCACTTCACTTGAAAAATCCGCATGCCCCGGAGTATCCACGATATTGATCTTATAATCTTTATAATTAACGGAACAGTTCTTGGAGTAAATTGTAATTCCTCTTTCCCGCTCCAGATCATTGCTGTCCATTACACAGTCCACAACTTCTTCATTGTCTCTGAATACATGGCTCTGATTTAAAAAAGCATCGACCAGGGTTGACTTTCCTGCATCGACATGGGCAATGACTGCAATATTAATAATTTTCTGCTTATCTGCCATGAGCTTCCCTCTTTTCATACTCGGCAATTATAATCTAAAAAGATTAAAAACTCAAGAATATTCTAAGAAAAGAACTATACATTTGATTTGCTTTGTTTTAAAATACAGATTGAAAGGTGATTACTATGAAGCGATTGGTACTATCTTTGTTTATTATTACTTGTCTATGCGGATGTTTTTCGTCCTCTAAGACAACAGAAAACTCTTCTGCACAAGGTGAAGTGATGGATGAAAGTATGATTCTCACATTTGAATCACTGGTCAATGAAGATATCAGTTTATTTTTAGATTTGAAGGCTTCCCTTAGAAAAAATGATGAAGTTGATCTTAAAGAGATCGTGAATGAAATCAATGACCGACTCGATATTTTTGAGGCTTATTACAATTCACTCAGTAATAAAAGCATGACTTCCGAACAAAAACAAAAAATCAAAGAATTATCTGAAAATTACTATCTCTATCTGAATCTCCTTTTAGATGCAATAGAAAGTAAAACATGAGGAGAGAGCTATGAAACTGATTTCATGGAATGTAAATGGACTTCGCGCCTGCTGCAATAAAGGCTTTATTGAATACTTCATGCAGGAAAATGCCGATATTTTCTGTGTTCAGGAAACTAAAATGCAGCCTGAGCAATGGGATCGTCACTTTGACGGCTATGAACAATACTTTTACAGTGCTGAGAAAAAAGGATATTCCGGAACTGCTGTTTTCACAAAAATCAAACCGATTCAAGTTACTTATGGCTTGAATATTGAAGAGCACGATCATGAAGGCCGCCTCATTACACTGGAATTTGATCAATTCTATCTTGTTAATGTCTATGTTCCCAATTCCAAGGATGGACTTGCAAGACTTGCTTACCGCATGACTTGGGAAGATGCTTTTAAAGCATACTGTCTTTCTTTAAATGAGAAAAAACCGGTCTTGATCTGTGGCGATATGAATGTTGCCCATCAGGAAATCGATATCAAGAATCCAAATTCAAATCGAAACAATCCTGGATTTACCGATCAAGAAAGAGAAAAGATGACCGCTCTCATCAATGCCGGATTCACTGACTCATTCCGCTATCTCTATCCGGATAAAAAAGAGATGTATTCCTGGTGGAGCTACCGGTTCAAGGCAAGAGAAAGAAATGCCGGATGGCGCATTGACTATTGGCTTGTAAGCAATGCACTCCAAAACAAAATAAAACAGAGCGAGATCGCCGCATCCGTCTTAGGAAGCGATCACTGCCCTGTTATATTGGAAATTGATTGTTAAAGTTGGTATTGAACCAGCTTTTTTTATTTCGTGAATAAGCATTTCGTCATATGAAGCCGACG
>CAZUVT010000109.1:0-6970 GCA_964623925.1 uncultured Erysipelotrichaceae bacterium | reverse complement strand
GAGCCTCTTTTGCCACCCAGCCGGTAAGGATTCCCGTCGGAATCGAACTGATTAAAAGGATCGGAACAATGGTGAACATGGCAGTCTGCTTGTAGATAAACATAACGACAAGTACTTGACCTATGCTATGGGCAACAGCACAAAGCATCGAGCTTCCGTAATTTTCCATCGACATCAGTTTTTTTACTAAAATCAAGACGATCGTACTTAAGAAAACTCCGCCTGATGAGATCCAGAATGTCGAACCGAATATCGTTCCTCTTATCAGATTTCCGATCAAAACACGCATCAGATTAACAGTCACCATCTCTTTCGCCGAAAACAATTCGATCGTTACGATGGCAATGATATTGGCAAAGCCAAATCGGATCCCAAAAGGCATTCCCACAACAAAGGCAGACTCAATCAAATTGATCGCAATGGCCATCGCACTCAAAAGCGTGACATAAACAAATTTTTTAGTTGCTTTATTCGATCCCATTTCACTCATCCTTCAGCGCTACGACAATATTGTTTGGAATGCAGATGATCGGCATATAGAAATTCTCATCCGGCTGCCATCCCATCCCTTCACAGTTATGGTTCGGGCATTCTACATTGACCATTCTGAATTTTCCATCCTTCACTTCAACATCAAATTTTCCGTAATCTCCTCTAAAATGATAGATCGCATCTTCATTGATATCGAATTCCTTCATCACAACATCGCCATTATAAATGACTTGTGCCATTTGAGTCTTCTTTTGAAATGCATTTTGATAGACCCAGATTCCTCCGAACATGATCACGGCAACGGCAAAGATGCCAATCATCACGATAATTTCTTTTTTCTTCATGATACACCTCTTTAAGCTTTTCCATTGTAACATATTTCACAATAGTTTCAAATAAAAATCAGGTTCAACCCTGATTTTTACTTATTCAGTTCTTCTAATTTATCGCAGACGATCTTATACTGTGCCCTGTAGCCTTCAAGTTTCTTTTTCTCTTCTTCAACTTTGGCTGCCGGTGCCTTCGAAATGAATTTCTCATCTTTCAGCATACCTTCACCGCGCTGGATCTCTTTTTCAAGGCGTTCCTTTTCCTTTGTCAGCTTCGCGATCTCTTCTTCTTTATTAACGATCTCACTCATCTTGACACTTAAAGATCCGTTATAGATCGGACGCGTCATCAAATCGCCATCTAGCTCAGTAACCGTTGCTTTAACCATTCTTTCCAAGATCATCTTTGTATTTTCATGAAGAATGGTTTCCTTTCCATTGACATCATGAACCATGATGTTGATCGGTGCAGAGGGTTTCATCTGAACATCCAGCTTGATTTCACGAACAGTCTTGATCAATGAAATGAGCTGTTTTACTTCTTCCTCATTTTCTTCAGAAATTCCTTCAATCAAAGATGGCCAAGGGGCAATACACAATGGCTCTTCATCATGGAAAGCACCATAGATTTCTTCCGTAACAAACGGCATGAACGGATGCAACAATTTCATGATACCATCCAGTATCGTAAGCAATGTCTTCTGAGCAGCACCTCTTGTTTCCTTATCTTCAGAATTCAAGCTTGATTTGGAGAGTTCGATATACCAGTTACAGAAATCATCCCAGACAAAGCTGTACAATTCATTGCCGACAAGCGCAAATTCGTACTTGTCCATATTGGCGCTGACTGATTTTAATGTTTCATTGAAACGGTTCAAGATCCATTCATCGACACTTGAAAGATGCGAAAAATCGGTATTTGGATCATAATCTTTCAAATTCATCATGACGAATCGCGAAGCATTCCAGATCTTATTGATAAAATTCCAGCTTGCTTCAACTTTTTCTGGAATATAGCGCATATCCTGTCCCGGTGTGGAATTGGTCGTCAGGAAGAATCGCAATGCATCAACACCGTATTCATTAATAACATCCATCGGATCGATACCATTTCCAAGAGACTTGCTCATTTTTCTTCCCTGAGCATCACGGATCAAACCATGGATCAAACAATCCTTAAATGGTCTTTTTCCGGTGAAATGCAATCCCTGGAAAGTCATTCTGTTAACCCAGAAAGGAATAATATCATAGCCTGTTACTAAAACATTATTTGAATAATAACGCTTGAAGTCTTCTGTTTCTTCCGGCCAGCCCAATGTTGAGAATGGCCAAAGCGCACTTGAGAACCAGGTGTCCAAAACATCTTCATCCTGTTTCCAACCTTCACCTTCAGGGGCTTCCATTCCTACATAAACTTCATCCTTGCGATACCAGGCCGGAATGCGATGTCCCCACCAGAGCTGACGGGAAATACACCAGTCATAGGTGATTTCCATCCAGTGATTCATGATTTTTTCAAATCTTTCCGGAGTAAAATTAACTTTAGTATCGGCATTTTTCTGATTTTCCAAAACACGGTCTGCCTGCGGTCTCATCTTCACGACCCACTGCTTAGACAAATACGCTTCGATCTGTACACCGCTTCTTTCTGAATGACCGACGCTATGTACGATTTCTTCGATTGAAATCAAATGACCGGAAGCTTTCAGATCCTTGATCAATGCTTCCCGGCATTCATAGCGATCCATTCCTTCATATTTTCCGGCATTGGCATTCATAGTTGCATCCGGATTCATGACGTTGACTCTTGGCAGATTATGACGATTTCCGACTTCAAAGTCATTCGGATCATGAGCCGGCGTGATCTTAACAACTCCTGTTCCAAATTCCGGATCGGCATGCATATCTGCTACGACTGGAATCTTTTTATTGACGATCGGTAAAATGACATTCTTACCGATATATTTCTGATAACGTTCATCCTTCGGATTGACCGCAACAGCGGTGTCGCCAAACATCGTTTCCGGTCTTGTAGTGGCAACTTCCAAAAATTCTTCGCTGTCTTCCAAGAAATATTTCAAATGATAGAAAGCCCCTTTATCATCGCGATAAACAACTTCCTCGTTACTCAATGCGGTCATCTGAGCCGGGTCCCAGTTGATGATCCTTTCGCCGCGGTAGATCAAGCCTTCATTATATAAATCAACAAAGACCTTTCTTACAGCCAGGCTCAATCCCTCATCCAATGTAAATCTTTCTCTTGTGTAATCCAAAGAAAGACCGAGTTTTGCCCATTGCTGATGAATATTCTCGGCATATTCTTTTTTCCATGCCCAAGCATGTTTCAGCCACTCTTCACGGCTCAAAGAACGCGGATTGATCCCTTCCTCGCGTAATCTGGCATCTACCTTTGCCTGAGTTGCGATTCCGGCATGATCCATTCCCGAAAGCCAAAGCATATCATAACCCTGCATTCTTTTATAACGGGAGATAATATCCTGTAAAGTCGTATCCCATGCATGTCCCAAATGCAGCTTACCGGTTACATTCGGGGGTGGAATCACGATACAAAAAGGTTCCTTGGATTTGTCTCCGGCTGTGAAATAACCGTTTTCTACCCACTGTCTGTAGCGGGAAGGCTGTTCAATCTCATCATGATTGTATTTTGCTGCCAATTCTCTCATATTTATCCTCCTCATTCAAATAAAAAAGCGCCCCGATCAAGGACGCTGCTAAACGTGGTACCACCTTAGTTCATACATATGCATGTATCTCGACATCTTAACGCGACTGCCACGAATTTCCCTACTGTTTTTCAGAAAACCAACTCCCGGACGACTTTTCATCTTTCATTTGACTTTGTTTCACCAACCCAAAGTTCTCTGTCGTGCCCTTGAAAGATTACTTCTTCCGTTCTTTGTTTATGCCCCTTATTATATCAAAAGAATTTCCTTTGTCAATCATTCGGCAGAATAATTAATGTACAGTTTTCAAGATTCTTGCCATGATTTATTTCCATCAGTTTTCTTAAATCCACATGGTATCTCTCAGCAATACTGTTATAACTGTCACCGGCCAGAAGCTTCACCATTCTGGTTTTTACTCGGGTATTTTCCCGATCATCAAACAGATCTTCAAATTCGGATGGAAGCGATTCATCCTCCTCATCTAATTCTGATAAAGTCCGCTCCACCTCTTCGACCCGCTTCATGATTTCATCCTGTTTCAAATCTTCTTGCTCCTCTAATGCCAATGCGATTTTTTCATCTTTTTCTTTTTCATTGTTCTCTTCTTCAATCAAAATCTTATCTGCGTATTCTTCATCTACGATTCCATGAAGATTCAAGGTTAAGATGATCAGCAGTTCATGATCCACTACTTTTGCATCATAATGTTCAAATGAAATTGAAAAGGATTCCTCTCTTCTGAGCTTGCTGAATGGCGCAAGAATATCCAAAGTAACGATTTCTTGAAAGTCTTTGCTTTGATGATCACTTAAAACCTGACCGCTGACATTCAAATTGCCTAATGCCCGTATCCCGTTTTCTTCCTTTTGATAAGTAATCGAATTTTCTGCATTGATGGACAAAATCTCATCTATCTGATAAGGCAATTCCAATATTTTCTCAATAATCATCTGTTTCATAATACACCCTCCTAAAAAAGTATATTCATCAGATGGAGAAATATGAAAAAACTGCAATTTTCATTGCAGTTTTAATTAAACTTATTCTTTGACGAAGCGTGAAGCAGCATTACCTGCATCCTTACCGGCAACGTAACAGTTCAAAATAGAAGTTCCCGAGATATATCCGTTGTCATATAAATCTCCGTTGGAAATCTCGCCGGCAGCATATAACCCTTTGATAGCATTTCCATCAGAATCAAGGACTTCACCATCAACATTGGTTTTAATGCCTCCGATCGTACCTGCGTTGATCGAATAGATAAGTACTGCAAAGAAAGGACCATCCGTAGCAGGAACCATCAGGTTATTTGGAACACCGTAAGCAGGATCATCGATTCCTTCTTCTGCTGCCTTACTGTAAGCATTTATTTCTTTTACAAATCCTTCAACATCCTCAAAGTGAGCTTTTGTAGCGAGAGCTTCTAAAGTTTCTGCCTTCAGTACATATGGATTTCCTGCTGCAACGGCATTATTTAATGCTTCAAGGTTTGCATCTGTAATATGCTTACTGTCGTAAATCACATAATAAGGAGCGTCATTGATTCCTTTAATCATTTCAGCATCCACCTGCCATAATTTCTGTTCATTACAGAAACGATGTCCTTTTGAGTTTACAAAGGCTCCGGCTCCACTCATCATATCAAGTCCAACACTCATATCAGTTGTTGAACCACATGATAACATGAACTGATATGGATAAATATCAGCACCTACGGCGATCGCCTGATCAATAACTTCTCCTGTTGCACCGATTTCAGCAAGTGTTATCGATGCCAAAGATGCAGGCATATAACGAAGCATCATTTCCTGGTTATGTGCATATCCGCCAGAAGTTAATATAACTGCTTTTGCATTGATTGTATATCTTGTATTAGAATTACTGTCCTCAACAATGATTCCTGTAATTAAATCGTTTTCTTTTACAATCTCTACACATTTTGTTTGAAGCATGATCTCAACTCCGGCCTTATCGCAAGCTGCTTTCATAATTTCAACCTGACCTGCTCCCATAGATCCATCAGCCAAAGAATGATAATGATCTTTTGCATTTAAGATTCCAACTGAACCTGCTGTAAATTCCATGCCTAAGCTCTCAAGCCAAGCAATGGTTTCATCTGATACATCTACTAAATGACGGATTCTATCTAAATCCACATGATCTAAAGTACCACCATCATCAATCATATCCAAAATGTGTTCATACATCTCATCTTTATCTTCCAGTGACTTAGGAACAGCTTTTGTTTCAACAGCGTAAATTCCTGCACCAGTAAGCAGTGCATCTCCTCCGATGACTCCCTGCTTTTCTACAAGCAGTACTTTATTGCCATTTTCAGCAGCTGTCAAAGCAGCAGTTAATCCGGCTAATCCACTCCCTACGATAACGATATCTGTTTCAAGATTTTCGCCCTCATCAAATAAACTTGAAGTATCAGCTTTTCCTCCGGCCTGAACAATACAATCATTCACCGCATTAATAATTGCTTTACTTGTATTGGTTGCTCCGCTCACAGTATCAACAGATGTTGACTGTGCTTCCAAAATAGCAGCCGGGATCTCTTCCAATGGTTTGGAAGCGATACTTTCTGTTTCCTCCTGGCTCACAATTTCAATTTTTTCAATCGCGTTTGCACTGAATGTTACCTCTACAGTGACCGGTCCGTTATTTCCATCTGCTGTTCCTGTATAAACACCGGCTTGATAAAGCCCTGCTGTTGATGGAGTTTGAACATAATCTTGACTTTGATCATCTTCTGTAGTGTTTGTACTGCTACATCCCACTAATAAAGCAGCACATAAAATCAAACTTAACAACTTCTTCATTTTCTTTTCCTCCTTGTCAACATTTTAACATGTAATTGTTAAAAAAATATCAAAGAAAAAAATAATGTGATATAAGATTATCTTATATCACATTTCACTTATAACTTTTTTACAACAATTTATAAAGTATTTTATACTTTCATTTTCTTCTTTAAATACACAAATTGTTTCAATATAAACAGGATCCCCTTCCAGTGAACAGACATCAGCATTTGTATATTCATTATTGACAAACGGCATCATTGTTACAGCTTTCCCGCTCTCTACAAGCAACATCTGGCTTTCAATGCTGTCTGTTGGAATAAAATTAGATTCATCAAAGCCTAATTTGATCAGCCCTTTGCGAAATTCTTTCCCAGCCAAGCCGGATGACTGTGAATCTAAAATTGCAATTTTATTTCTTTTCAGTTCATCTAAAGAAAATGTTGTTTTATTAAAACATCCTTTTTTAGTAATCACTTTAATCGGTGTTTTTAATAAAGATACCGCATTCCATTCTTTTGACAAAGCTGTTGAAATCGCAAATACCAGATCTGCTTCTCCTTTTTCAAGTCGTTCTTCTGCTTCTGAATACATCCCATAGAAAAGCTCAATTTCTAACTTATTGTTTTTATCCAATGAAATTGCTTTCGCAATA
>CAZUVT010000108.1:0-6975 GCA_964623925.1 uncultured Erysipelotrichaceae bacterium | reverse complement strand
GCCAGAATTTCTGCATGCGCTAATGCGCTTTGCTTCTTTTCGCGCAAATTATGAGCTCTTGCCAAGATTTGATTATCTTTTACAATAAGCGCCCCAATCGGAACTTCATCAAGTTTTCTTGCTTTCCCCGCTTCTTTAAGTGCCTGACGCATATAAAATTCATGAGTTTTCATAGTCTTACCTCAAATAAAAGAAAAGGTACACACAAACAGTGATTCTTATAGCTGCTACCTTCCGGTCCTGACTCGATTCGAATATGAATGTTGTACCGTTTATTATTATACCCAAAACCCTTCTCTTTGGCAAGCGTCTTCATTGTTTCACATGAAACATATTTAACTTAAGTTCCATTGTCGTCCTCAATATCTTCATGCCGCTCTTTTCGTAAAACTGAATTGCAGATTCGTTGAATCCCCACACATTCAGTTCCAGAGACTCTACACCTCTATTTTCGGCAGCCTTTTTAGCTTCTTCAAACAACAAGCCACCAAATCCTTGATTCCTCATTTCCTTTTCAACAATAATGGAATCAATAATTCCTACTTTTCTTCTCACTAAGATTGGATTAAGCACCTCTTTAAATTCAATTTCAACCATGCCAATCAGTCGATTTCCCATTTCAGCCACATAAATAATTCTATCTGAATCAGATAAGATATTCTCGAAGTCATTTTCCCCCATAACAACCTGACCCTCTTTAAAAATGTCCGGTCTGGATACGGCATGCATTTCCTGTAATTGTGTAAGTAGTTCAAGTATCTGTGCGCAATCTTCAAATCTTGCCTCTCTGATTTCAATCATATTTTTCTCCCCTTTGTTTCATTAATATCCTCTTTTTATCTGTTTGATTATATTCTCGACAACAGCTCTTTCAGCTAATGATCGATCATAGACAACATCATAAATCGATGATCCAGTCCAATCCATATTCCATTCTCCTTCAAATGTCAGTAAATTGTTTGTTTTCCTTTTCATATTAGTCCTCCTCAAGTTCTTTAATAGATTCAACACCCTTCTTTTGACAAGGCCATTTTACTAACAATCGAGGTAGAATCCTATAACTTAATCGTTGAATCTGGATTTTCAACGATCAGTTTAGAATTCCTAGCTTTGTTTCACATGAAACATTTTATAAAAAAGGCAATCCAAACCAACGTTTGAATCACCTTGTTTCATTATTTCTTTGGAATCAGTTTATCTTTTCCACCCATATACATTCTGAGCGGCTCCGGAATATTAACTGTGCCATCTGCATTTAAGTTGTTTTCGAGGAACGCGATCAACATACGCGGAGGAGCAACGACTGTGTTGTTCAATGTATGTGCGTAATAGTTTCCGTTTTCACCTTTAATGCGGATTCCCAAACGTCTGGCCTGGGCATCACCTAAATTAGAACATGAACCCACTTCAAAATATTTGTTCTGTCTCGGAGACCAAGCTTCCACATCACAACTCTTCACCTTTAAATCGGCCAAATCACCGGAGCAGCATTCCAATGTTCTTACAGGAATATCCAAGCTTCGGAAGAAGTCAACAGAGGTCTGCCATAACAAATCATAGAATTTCATCGAGTCTTCCGGTTTACATACAACGACCATTTCCTGTTTTTCAAACTGATGGATACGATAAACTCCTCTTTCTTCAATGCCATGAGCTCCTACTTCTTTTCTAAAGCAAGGGGAATAGCTGGTCAATTTCTGAGGAAGCTCTTTTTCATCCAAGATCTGATTGATGAATTTACCGATCATAGAATGTTCAGAAGTTCCAATCAAATACAAATCTTCACCTTCAATTTTGTACATCATATTTTCCATTTCCGCGAAACTCATAACCCCTGTCACCACATCACCATGAATCATAAACGGCGGAATATAATAATTAAACCCACGATCAATCATGAAATCTCTCGCATAACTCAAAATTGAAGAATGTAAACGGGCAATATCTCCTTTTAAATAATAGAATCCATTACCACTGACTCTCCTTGCAGCATCTAAATCAATACCGTCGAAGCTTTCCATGATATCAACATGATATGGAATTTCGTACTCCGGAACGATTGGTTCACCATATTTCTCAATCTCAACATTTTCACTGTCATCTTTACCGATTGGAACAGATTTATCGATGATATTTGGAATAACCATCATGATTTTTTTAATATCCGTACTCAGCTTTTCCTCAAGAGCTTCCAAATCAACGATTCTCTGTCCGATTTCCTGAACCTCTCTCTTCACTTCTTCGGCCTTGTCACGAAGACCCTGTTTCATCAATCCACCGATTTCTTTGCTGACCTTATTCCTTTTTGCACGCAAATTATCGGCTTCCGTCTTTGCTTCTCTGAATTTCTTGTCTAATTCCACAACTTCATCTACAAGGTGAAGCTTTTCATCTTGGAATTTCTTTCTGATGTTTTCTTTGACTAATTCCTTGTTCGTTCTTAATAAATTAATGTCTAGCATATAAACCCTCCTTACTATCCAGACAAAAGAAAAGGCATCGCCCATAAAGGGACGATACCTCGTGTTGCCACCCTTCTTGCAAAATGTTTCATGTGAAACATCTTACCTCTCGATGCACATAACGGCTGCTACCGGAAAGTTTTGATTTCTCTCAGAGGTAGATTTCAATAAAATTCTTAAGCAGTTTTCACCACACACTGCCTCTCTGAATAAGCACTTTATTTACTTAGCCTCGTCATCGATTTTACTTATGACAATTTTATATCATTCTGCCGATTCTTTGTCAAGGTTTTGTTCTGATTCTTCTCCATCGCTTTCAATTTCGACTTTCTCAGCTTCTTCCGACTTTTCTACAACGGCTATATTCGATACAAATGCACCTTCACCGAATTTTATCAGTCTGACACCCATTGTATTTCTTCCTCTAACTGCCAGAGATTCCAAAGAAATTCGAATAACGATTCCTTCATTGGTCATGATCAGGCAATCTTCATCGCCGTTAATTGCGCGGATACAGACTAACGGTCCATTCTTTTCTGTGATTTGAACCGTCTTGACACCCTTTGTTCCACGGTTTGTCAAACGATACTCTTCCAACGGAGATTTCTTACCAAATCCATTTTTGGTAACGGCCAGAATATATTGACCTTCATTATCCGTTGCCATACCGACAACAACACTGCCATCCACATTAAATCCTTTGACACCCGAAGCATTTCTTCCCATTGGGCGTACATCGTTCTCATTAAAACGAACCGCTTTACCATTGCTTCCGGCAATTACGATTTCATTATTGCCCATCGTATGCTTTACAGCTACCAGTTCATCGCCCTCTCGCAAAGAGATTGCAATTTTGCCGGATTGACGGACACTTTCAAACTCATAAACCGAAGTTCTCTTGACAAGTCCCTGTGCTGTAACAAAGAACAGATAACTTGCATCATCCTTTTCCATCTTTGTTGGCAATAATGCACAAACTTTCTCATCTTTATCCAGCGACAGCAAGTTCACGATCGGGATTCCTTTCGAAGTTCTGCTGCTGGCAGGAATACGATATCCCTTGATACGATATACCTTTCCATAGTTTGTAAAGGCCATCAGATAGTCATGAGTATTCATCGTAATCATTTCATCAATGACATCATCCTCATTGACATTCATTCCCTTAATTCCTTTACCGCCACGATTCTGAATATGATAAGTATCAATTGAGATTCGTTTGATATATCCATTGACTGTCTTTGTAATCACGATATCTTCCTGAGGAATCAAATCCTCATCTTCCATATCGAATCCGCTGTCAATGATCTCTGATCTTCTCTTATCTCCGTATTTTTCTTTGATCTCAAGCATTTCTGTCTTGATGATTTCCAAAATGCGGCTATAATTTGCCAAAATATTTTTCAAATCCGCAATCTGAATCATCAATGCTTCATATTCATCTTCAATCTTCTGACGCTCCAAACCACTCAGACGACGAAGCTGCATATCCAAAATGGCACGAGCCTGAATTTCATCCAATCCAAACTTCTCCATCAATTGCATCATCGCATCATTGTTGTCTCTGGCATTGCGGATCGTATTGATTACTTCATCAATATGATCCAATGCAATTTTTAATCCGGCTAAAATATGAGCACGATCCTCTGCCTTTTTCAAATCAAACTGAGTTCTTCTTGTGATGACATCGACTTGATGGTCGATATACAAAGACAGAATTTCTTTCAATCCAAGCAGCTTCGGAACATTGTTTACCAAAACAACCATATTGGCACCGAATGAGGATTGTAAAGAAGTCAAATGATAAAGCTGATTCAACAAGACATCCGGTTGCACATCTTTACGCAATTCGATAACGATACGAATTCCCTTTAAGTTTGATTCATCGCGCAGATCGGTAATTCCTTCAATCTGTTTCTCACGTACAAGATTCGCAATCTTTTCAACTAAAACAGCTTTATTGACATTATATGGGATCTCCTTGACGATCAATCGCTTCTTGCCATTCGGCATTTCTTCCGTATCCACTTTTGCCCGGCAAATAATAGAACCTCTTCCCGTTTCATAAGCCTGCTTGATGCCGGCACGGCCAAGGATATATCCTCCGGTAGGGAAATCCGGTCCCTGTATATAATTTTCCATCAATTCCATCACGGTAATATCCGGATTCTCCATAACGGCAATTGCAGCATCAATCGTTTCTCCCAGATTATGAGTCGGTATATTAGTCGCCATACCGACGGCAATACCCATAGAACCATTAACCAATAAAGCAGGGAATCTGGCAGGCAAAACGACCGGTTCTTTCTCCAAACCATCGTAGTTGTCACGCCAATCGATCGTTTCTTTATCAATATCTCTTAACAATTCATCCGCAATTTTCGATAAGCGTGCTTCGGTATAACGCATTGCTGCAGCACCGTCTCCATCGATCGATCCAAAGTTTCCATGGCCATCTACCAGCATATAGCGATAGCTGAAATCCTGTGCCATACGAACCATTGAATCATAAATCGCTGTATCACCATGCGGGTGATATTTTCCCATAACATCACCGACTATACGAGCTGATTTCATATGCGCTCTTACAGAAGTGATTCCCTGTTCATTCATTGAATACAAGATTCGACGATGTACAGGTTTCAATCCATCTCTTACATCCGGCAAAGCACGGTCAATAATTACAGACATTGAGTATTCAAGGAAGCATTCACGCATCGTTTTTGAAATATCAATGTCTTCCATTTTCCCGTGATTAAACGTCCGGGGATCTAATTCCTGATCTTCCATGTGTGGTCCTCCTTATTAAATATCAAGATTCTTAACAAATTGAGCATTATCCAAGATAAAGTTCTTGCGAGGTTCAACCTCATCGCCCATCAGCATTGAGAATACAGCATCCGCATCCATCGCGTCTTCGATCTTAACTTTGATCAGGATACGATTATCCGGATTCATTGTAGTATCCCAAAGCTGTTCGGCATCCATTTCTCCCAAACCTTTATATCGCTGAATTGAAAGTCCGCGATCGCCCAGTTCATTCTTAGCTGCTTCCAACTCCTCTTCGCGATAAACATAACGGACTGCATTTCCGCGTTTTACCTGATACAGAGGCGGCTGAGCAACAAAAACATGCCCTTCTTCGATTACCGGTCTCAGATAACGATATAAGAAAGTAAGCAACAGTGTTCTGATATGCTCACCGTCAACATCCGCATCGGACATGATAATGATCTTGTGATAGCGGAGTTTTTTAACATCCAGTTCTTCACCGATACCGCAGCCGAAAGCGGTAACCATGGTACGAATGATCTCACTTTCGAAAATTCGATGGAGTCTTGCCTTCTCGACATTCAGAATCTTACCTCTTAGCGGTAAGATTGCCTGGAACTTCGGATCTCGTCCCTGCTTTGCAGAACCACCGGCTGAGTCACCCTCGACCAGATAGATTTCGCAAACTTCCGGGTTTCTGTTTGAACAGTCAGCCAGTTTACCAGGCAAGGAAGAAATCTCGAGTGCACTCTTCCTTCTTGTCAATTCTCTGGCTTTTTTTGCTGCCAAACGCGCTTTTGAAGCTAATTGTGCCTTTTCCACGATTGTTTTAGCTTCTGCTGGATGCTCTAAAAGGTATCTTTCAAGCTGTTCTCCGAAGATATTGGAAACAATTTTCCTTACCTCGGCATTGCCCAGCTTTGTCTTTGTCTGTCCTTCATATTGAGGATCCGGATGCTTGATTGAGATGATCGCAGTCAATCCCTCACGGACATCTTCTCCCTGAAGCGACTCTTCATCTTTCTTCATCAAATTGTTCTCTTTTGCGTAATTGTTGATAACACGGTTCAAAGCCAGTTTGAACCCATCCTCGTGAGTTCCTCCTTCACCTGTGTTGATGTTATTACAGAAAGAATAAACATTGGCAACATAACCGTCATTATACTGCATGGAGATTTCGACCTGAATGTCATCCTCAACTCCTTCAACATAAATCGGCTCATCATGAATCGGCGATTTATTGGCATTCAAAAACAGAACATATTCCTTTAATCCACCCTCATAGTGGTAAGTATGATGACGTTTTTCCTCATCCTGCATGCGTAGATCATTAAATACGATCTTGATTCCTTTATTTAAAAAAGCAATCTGACGCAAACGATCTCTTAAGATATCATGATTATAGATCGTTGTCTCGGTAAAAATTTCCGGATCTGCTTTAAATCGAACTGTACTTCCATGTTTATCCGCATCGCAGGTTCCAATCTCCTTCAGATCCTCGACCGGCTTTCCGCCATGTTCAAATCGCTGATAATGAACCACACCATTGGAATAGACAGTGACTTCCAAGAATTCACTCAATGCATTAACTACACTGGCACCTACACCATGGAGTCCTCCGGATACCTTATAAGCTCCTCCACCAAATTTTCCTCCGGCATGAAGTACCGTAAAAATCGTTTCTACTGTTGATTTTCCGGTCTTGGCATGAATTCCAGTCGGCATTCCACGCCCATCATCC
>CAZUVT010000107.1:0-7087 GCA_964623925.1 uncultured Erysipelotrichaceae bacterium | reverse complement strand
GATACTACTGACATAAATTAATACCTTACCTTTCCGTTATGCCTCCATCACTTCCTCTTCGCGGCAACTTTTTCAAGCACGGACCGACGAATCCATGATGTGTGTAATGGCGTTTGAGAATACGCCTTAAATAATATATCACAAAGCCGAACGAGTTGCAATGAATTTATTCATTTTCTCCCTTTAAATCAGCCTTTATTTAATGATCGTGGGTGATTTTTCACTACTGTATCTTTCAGGCGATCCAATGTGACATGAGTATAGATCTGCGTCGTCGATAAATTTTCATGTCCGAGAAGTTCCTGAACGATTCTTAAATCTGCTCCGTTGTCCAAAAGATGGGTGGCAAATGAATGACGGATCATATGCGGATGTACCTTCATATGAAGACTCGTCTTTTTCGCAATTTCATCCAGCATCAGCTGAACAGATCTTGTCGTCAAAGCATTGCCGCGATTGTTTACAAATAAAATATCGCTTTTTTTCCCTTTTAAAAGAGAATTCCGTTGACAATCAATATATTCCATCACCGTTTCTTTTGCCGTAGAATAAAACGGAACCATTCTCTCCTTGTCACCTTTTCCATGCACGATCACGATCTGATTTTCAAAATCAATCTTGCTTAATTTCAATTCTACAACTTCGGCCACACGCAATCCGCATGCATACATCATTTCCAGTATCGCTTTATTCCGCAATCCATATCCCTCATTGGTATCAATGCTCTCAAAGAGTTCCTCCATTTGGTCAACACTTAAAAATTCAGGCAACCTCTTTCCTGATGAAGGATTTTTAATTTTAGCCAAGGGATACACATCCAGTTCATAATAGACATTCAAATACTTGTAAAAACTGCGTAAAGCCGACAAAGATCTTGCCAAAGAGGTATTGCTTAAAGTCTGATTTCCAAATTTACCGCTTTTAAGCATTGATAAATACTGAAGAATATGTTTGCGCTCCACTTTTTCAAAGGAATCGATTCCCTGCCTCACACAAAACTCTTTAAATCGCATCAAATCGATTCGATAATTGTAATCGGTTTTATCCGATCCGGTATTTTTTCGGGCTATGTAAAGGAGAAAAGCTTCGATCTGTTCATCCATTTCCAATCTCTCCCATATAAGACTTCATCACTTCCAATGCTTGCTTGCCATATGCCTCTTTCCGTTCATGTTTTTTAACATTTTTTTCAAGACGCATGATTCCAAAATTGGCATTCATCGGCTGAAAATTCGTCGATGAAGTATGCGTGATGTAATGAGCCATTGCCCCCATCATGCAAGTATCCGGCAAAACGACTGCTTCTTTTCCGCTCATTATTTTAGCCAGATTGATGCCTGCCAAAAGTCCGCTGGCAGCCGATTCGACATAGCCTTCGACTCCTGTCATCTGTCCGGCAAAAAACAAATCATCCCGCTCTTTGAATTGATAGGTCGGTCTTAAAACAAGTGGTGAATTGATATAGGTATTCCGATGCATGACCCCATAACGAACGATCGATGCATTTTCCAAACCGGGAATCATGGAGATCACTTTCCGTTGTGCCGGCCAGGTAAGATGTGTCTGAAATCCGACAATATTGTATAAAGTTGCCGCTGCATCGTCCTGACGAAGCTGAACGACTGCATAAGGACGAACACCATCCTTTTCAAGTCCAACCGGTTTCATAGGGCCAAACAACAAAGTCTTCATTCCTCTTCTGGCCATTTCTTCAAACGGCATGCAGCCTTCAAAGTAGATTTCTTTTTCAAACTCTTTGATTTCTACCTTATCCGCTTCCAAAACTGCCTGATAGAAAGCGAAAAACTCTTCCTCATTCATCGGACAGTTGATATAATCGGCCTCTCCTTTATCATATCTGGATTTCAAATACGCTTTGGAAAAATCAATGCTCTCTTTTTCAACGATCGGAGCTGCCGCATCATAGAAATAAAAAGTATCCTCATGAATCAGTTCCTTAATCGCATCAGCCATGACATCTGAAGTCAGGGGGCCGGTCGCAATGATGCATGGTCCGGAAGGAATCTCATCCACTTCTTTTGTAACGAAATGGATAAGAGGATGGTTCAGGATCGTTTCTGTAATCATTTTTGAAAAGCCTTCACGATCCACTGCTAAAGCACTTCCGGCCGGAAGTCTTGTTGCATCTGCCGCCTTCATGATCAGTGAATCATTCATGCGCATTTCTTCTTTAAGCACTCCTACTGCATTGTTCAAAGAATCAGAGCGAAGCGAATTGGAACAAACCAATTCTGCGAAATAATCTGTTTTACATGCAGGCGTTCTCTTTTGCGGTTTCATATCGATCAATTCAACTTCAATCTGCCTTTTCGCAAGCTGCCAAGCAGCCTCACATCCGGCAAGTCCTGCTCCTATTACTGTTGCTTTCATTTACTTTCCTTCTTCCTTCGACGATAAGTCTTAGGCGCTGCACTTTCATCTTTTTGAATATAGCGACATTTTGGGAAAGCTGAACATCCGATAAAATAATTACCATAGCGGCTCTTTCTTTTTATAAGCGGACTTCCGCATTCCGGACAAGTTTCACTTAACAAAACCGGCTCTTCCTTTTTCTCTTGCTCGATCTTTCTTGTATAGCGGCAAGTCGGATAAGCACTGCATGAAATGAATTTGCCAAAACGACCTTCTCGATAAACCAGTTCATTTCCGCATTCAGGACAGATTTCCCCAACTTTTTCAGCCTCTTTTTTCTCCATATTCTGATAAGCATGATCAACCAGCGGTTTAAACTTATCATAAAACTGCTGCAGACTTTCTTTAGAGATACGATTTCCTTCAGCGATATCATCCAATTCGCTTTCCATATCCGCAGTATATTTTACATTGATGATCTCATTAAAGAATTCATCAAGTTTTTCTGTTGTCAAAATCCCTTGTTCACTTGGAATAAATACTTTTGCTTTCGACGTTTCCGATTGTTTTTGATAAGCAACATACCCGCGTGATTGAATCGTATCCAAGATCATTGCATACGTGGATGGACGACCGATTCCCAATTCTTCCATCTCTTTGATCAGACGCGCTTCATTATAGCGAAGCGGCGGTTCCGTAAAATGCTGTAAAGGCTCAACCGATTTTGCTTCGATCTTATTTCCTTCCGCAATCAAAGGGATCATTACATCTTTCGTCTGTTCGTATTCTCCGTAAACTCTCAGATAGCCGTCAAACCCCAATTGCGATCCGTTTGCCACAAAATCATATTCATTTTGAGTCAGAGTCACCGTTACTGTATTATTTTTAGCAGGAGCCATCAAACTGGCCACAGCTCTTTCATAGATAAACTTATAAAGTTTATATTGTTCATTCGTCAAATATTTCTTGATCAGATCCGGCTTATTTTCAATGTTGGTCGGTCGTATCGCTTCATGTGCATCCTGAGAAGAATCATCATTCTTCACCTTATAATTGCCAAGATAATTCTTTCCATAATCCTTCTCGATCATTTCTTTGCATGCATCCACAAAGACATGACTCAAACGGGTAGAATCTGTACGCATATATGTAATCAAACCTTCCGCGTGATCTCCCAACTCGACTCCTTCATAAAGCTTTTGTGCGATCTGCATTGTCTTTTTCGCAGAGAAATTCAATTTAGTTGAAGCCTCCTGCTGCAATGTTGATGTAATAAAAGGAAGCTTTGGATCCCTTTTCCGAACTTGGGTTTTAACCGAAGTACATACAAAAGACCCTTTGCAATCTTCAATGACCTTCTGCGCTTGCTTCTCATTTTCCAATTTTGCCTTTTTTCCATTTATTTTACTTAAGGAAGCAGTGAATTTCTTATGCTCCTCTTCAAACTTTGCATCGATCGTCCAATATTCTTCCGGAATAAATGCCTTGATTTCCTTTTCCCGATCTACGATCAATTTTAAGGCAACAGACTGAACTCTGCCCGCGGATTTACTTTTAATTTTAGATTTCAGCAAAGTAGATAATTTGAATCCGATAATTCTATCCAACACACGCCGAGTCTCTTGTGAAGCTACCAGATCCATATCGATCTGTCTTGGCTGCTGAAATGCCTCCAAAACTGCTCCCTTTGTAATTTCATGGAAAACAACCCGGTTTTCTTGTGTGATATCTAAACCCAATTCATCTGCCAGATGCCAGGAAATCGCTTCTCCTTCGCGATCCGGGTCCGTAGCCAGATAAACCTGATTTGATTTTTTCACTTTTTCTTTCAATTCTTTAACAAGACTTTTCTTGTCATCATTTATTTTATAAGTCGTTTTAAATCCATTTTCAATATCGACTCCCAATCCGTCTTTTCCCTTGATCGCAAGATCCCGGATATGACCTTTGGAAGAAACCACTTCAAAGTTTGTTCCGAGATATTTTTCTATTGTTTTTGATTTGGACGGACTCTCTACGATAACTAAGTTCTTCATCCTCTCATCTCCATTCGTTCGTTTTATTATAATGCCATAAGATAAATAAAATATCAAATATTTTTAAACAATTCCTTTTAAATCTTCCTTTTGAAGGATCATTTTTGCTCCATTTTCTATCAATGCATTGCATCCTTTTCCATTTTCATCAAAAATCGGATAAGGAATCGTCCATATTTCCCGATTGATATCCAAAGCTGCATCCACAGTAATCATCGTTCCGCTTTTTTGGGCTGCCTGAGTTACAATGAGCGGATCACTGAGAGCCGCAATGATTCTGTTGCGCCATGGAAAATGATGCTTCTGCGGCTTAGTATCCGGCGGATATTCACTGATAATCAAATGATTCGTTCCCATCTCCTTATAGAGAAATTCATTTTCTTTGGGATAAATGATATTGATTCCATTACCAAGAACACCGATCGTTTTCCTACCATGATCGATCGCCGCCTGATGAGCGCAACCATCTGCCCCCTTTGCCAGTCCCGATACGATCACTCCCTCTGCTAACTCTTCAACGATCCATTGTGTCACCTTTTTACCGTATTCGGATAAGATACGGCTTCCGATAATCCCGATTTTCTTTTCTCGCAACAGACTGATTTCCCCGCGATAAAATAATACAAGCGGCGGATATTGCAGATCTTTTAAGCAATCCGGATATTCTTTATCCAGAATGGTGATCGCCAAAATCGGGAATGTGACATTTTCGACTCGTTCCTTATTTTGTATCGCCCTCATGATTAAAGAATAATCGCCTCGATATTTGATCGAATAATAAATAAGTGTTTCTCTGTTCATTTTAACCCTCCACTAATATTATTCGTATCAAAATAAAAAAATCCTACATTTAAATAGAATTTTTTATAAATCAAATTTCAATTGACAAAGCTTTGCAACAGGTCCGTAAGTTTTCCTGTAAAAAGGAAGAACACCGTATTTTTCCAGTGCTTCCAGATGTGCTTTGGTAGGATAACCTTTATGCTTGGCAAATCCATATTCTGGATATTGCCTATCATATTCCAGCATGATCCGATCTCTTGTCACTTTTGCCAAAATGCTTGCAGCCGCCACACTGACACTTTTTTGATCTCCTTTGATTACGGCTTCAACTTCTTTGCTACACTGGGGCAAAGGCATCGCATCGGTAACGACATGAGAAAAACAATCATGGCTTTCGGCTATTTCATTCATTGCAGTTTGTGTTGCACGATAAATGTTCAAACGATCGACTTCTTCCGGACTGATGATCAGGATCTTATAATATTTTGCATCGCGAATGATCTCATCGTAAAGCTGTTCGCGCTTTTTTTCACTGAGCTTCTTGGAATCATATATTTCATCATGATCATAACCTTTATCAAAAACAACTCCGGCCACAACAAGCGGTCCGGCAATCGGTCCTCTTCCTGCTTCATCGATTCCCATCATCAACTCGTCTTTTCCCCAGATTTTTTTCTCAAATTCATTTTCGCACTTCATCAGCATTCTCCCATGTTATCGGTCCAAACTTATCATCCCGAAGATCTCTCAATAAACTTTCATAATTGCGCTTTTCATCGATTTCATTGCCATTTTGCAAGAATCCCCTTTTCCTTGCGATCCTTTCCAACATCAAATACGGATCCTCTTCTATTTCCAAATCGTATCTTTCTTTGATCCTTTCCGGGTATTCTTTGATCAATTTTTTCATGGCATATACAGCCACATCTTCGATCGGCAAGATCGTATCATTGATCGCGCCGGTTACCGCAAGATTCAATGCAGCGATTTCATCTTCAAATTTCGGCCATAATACACCCGGTGTATCCAGCAATTCCAGATCTTTATTCAACTTTACCCATTGTAAAGATCGTGTCACACCCGGACGATCTGAGGTTTTTGCAATCTTCTTTTTGACAAGCCGATTGATCATGGTCGATTTTCCTACATTCGGAATCCCTACGACCATGGCCCGGATCGCTCTTGGATTGATCCCCCTGGAACGCTGCTTATCTAATTTTGCTTTCATGATCTCCCGACAATTTTTTGTAATGATCGAACTGATATTATCATGAATTAAATCGCATACCAAAACAATTGTTGAATCATTACTTAACTTCTTTACCCATGTAGCCACCTTATCAGCTTCTCCCTTATCTTTTTTTGAAAGGAGGATCAGTCGAGGCTTATGCTGAATCAATTCATCAATCATTGGATTTTTAGATGAATTGGGAATACGGCAATCCCGGATCTCGATAACCATATCTACCATTTTCAACTTCTCCTGCATCTCCCTTTTCGCTCTTGTCATGTGGCCAGGAAACCAGTTGATGTTTGTCGATTTTTGTTCCATTTATATCACTTCCTTTTATAAAAATTTTTAAGAATAAATATCTTTTTAGCTTATACTTTCTGTTATATCAAAGAGTACTTCATAAATTTACTTTATATTTAAATTAAAAGAAATAACGCAATAATGCTGTAAAATTGGCTATTAATTCCCTTTTTTTCTTTGGATCAGGATCTGTAAAAACTTATTTTGAATACTTCTTTTATTTATACTATTCTTTACCTTTCAGCTTATCCTTTTTATCTTCTAATGAATTTTCACTTATATACTTGTATTTCAAAGCATTCTTTTTAGAAATGGCAGACTTTTTCGTTTCCTTTTTATATAAATCTCTGGCACCTTTAGC
>CAZUVT010000106.1:5289-7245 GCA_964623925.1 uncultured Erysipelotrichaceae bacterium | reverse complement strand
GAAAAATGAACTCTAAACTATGAATGAGATGAAACCTATAGCAATAGTGACTGGAGCTACAAGCGGTATCGGAGAGGCTTGTGCCCGTCGTGATTGTCTTTCCGTTTCCATCTTCCAATTCGAACTCGATCTTTTTTTCTTTTGCCCGCTTCGGATCAAGACAAGTCGACAGATCTTCCAGCATTTCTTCTGCAGTCCGATATCGAAAATTCTTATTTTTAGCTGTCGCTTTTAGAATTACGTTTTCAAGAGCCTGAGGAATAGTAGAATTAAACTGGCGGATCGACGGCATTTCTTCACGTATATGCTTCATGGCAATTTGAACAGGTGCATCTCCGCTAAACGGCGGCTCACCGCGCAATAGTTCATAAAGCACGATTCCCAAAGCATAAATATCACTTTGAAAAGTAGCTACTTCTCCTCTTGAAAGCTCCGGAGCAAGATAATGAACCGATCCCATGACTGAATCCGTTTGCGTAAGCTGAACAGCATCTTGCGCCATAGCAATTCCAAAATCGGCCATCTTTAATGTTCCATCTGCTTTCATAAGCACATTCTGCGGCTTGATATCACGATGAATAATTCCTTCTTCATGAGCGCATGCCGTTGCCGAAACAAGCTGTTTCATGATGTCCACTGCTTCTTCTTTGCTCAATGCTCCGCGCTTGGTAATCAACTGTTTTAAATTATCGCCGTTGATATATTCCATCACGATATAATGTTTGCCGTCTTCTTCTCCGACATCATAGACTTCAACGATATTCGGATGAGAAAGACTGGCGGAAGAGTTTGCTTCACGCTGGAACCGTAGTAATGCAACCGGATTGGTTGCCATATCCCCACGCAAGATCTTGACTGCGACTTCACGATTTAAAATTCCATCTTTAGCCAGATAGACATCGGCCATTCCACCTTGTCCTAATGAGGACAGGATACGATATCTTTTTGCAATCAAATCACTCATCGGCTAATCCTCCTTCCGTTTCAACTAATAAGATCGTAATATTATCAGGTCCGCCCGCAAACAGGGCTGAATTCAATAATCTCTTACATTTTTTCTGAAGTGACAGATTTTCATCTTTCAGGATCTCTACGATCCTGCTTTCCTCCACATAGCTGTGAAGGCCATCTGAACAAACCAGAAATATCTTGACTTCGTCATGAATCTGCTGGATATCTGCCCGCACATCATTCCATATTCCCAAAGCATTCGTCAAGACATTCTTCTTCGGATGATTTTTCATTTCTTCGACGGTAATCTCACCATGATTCAACATGTCCCGAACCAGTGTATGATCTACAGTCAGGCAATAGAATTCATCAAACAGATTATAGGCATAGGCCCTTGAATCGCCGATATTAATCGAAAAATATCCCACCTTGCTGATTAGGATCCCCACAAGCGTCGTCCCCATTCCATAATATTCTTTTTTGGTGACAGACTTGGAAAAAACCGCATCATTGGCTTTACGGGCATGATATAAGAGCCAGGTTTCTACATCCTGTGCATCTTTAAAGCCCCGATTTTTTGAAAAGGCATCGCTGAAATACTGGATTGCTTCCTGAGAGGCAACATCACCGGAATTATTCCCGCCGATTCCATCACAGACAAGCGCTAAAAGCTCGCCTTTTTCATTTGTTGCGAGCACATAGCTATCTTGATTGGTGGTTCTTACCAGTCCGCGATCTGTAATTCCGACTACTTTCATCTTTACAGTCTCCCTTCATGCTTAGCCCTGAGCTGTCCGCATGCCGCATCGATATCCTCGCCATGCTTGGTTCTCAAGGTAACAGCAATGTTTCTTTTCTTCAGAGCGTCATAAAATTTCATTGCCCGAATCGAATCGGTCGTTTTATAGCCATTTTCATCCACTTCGTTATATGGGATCAGATTCACATACGCATTCATTCCATGAAGCAGTTTCGCCAATTGATCGGCACATTCCACTGTATCAT
>CAZUVT010000106.1:0-5279 GCA_964623925.1 uncultured Erysipelotrichaceae bacterium | reverse complement strand
AACTCTTTCAATAAAATATATTCAAAAGTGATGCGGCGATTATTGTCTGCTGCATAATCGCGGACTGCATCCATGAGCGGATCCAGCGGATAAGCTCTGTTGATCGGCATCAATCTGCTTCTTAGCTCATCATTCGGCGCATGAAGAGAAATGGCCAGATTATATTGCACATGAGCCGCCGCAAATTTCCGGATACCTTCTATTAATCCGCTTGTGGAAATCGTAATATGCCGGGCTCCGATTGCCAAGCCGCGATCATGATTGACCGTTGCACAAAAATCCATCACAGAATCATAATTATCAAACGGTTCTCCGGTTCCCATCACCACAATATTAGAAACTCTTCCCTCTTCTTTATCTAATTCTTTTTGAATGAACATGATCTGCGCAACCATTTCCCCGCTACTCAGATCACGCTGTTTCTTTAAAAGACCGCTGGCACAAAAAGTACAGCCCATATTGCACCCGACCTGAGAAGTGACACAGACACTTTTCCCATAATCAAAATGCATCAGAACGGTTTCAATTGCCGCTCCATCCTGCAATTCAAATAAATATTTTACTGTTCCGTCTTTCGATACCTGTTTGGATATTACTTTGAGCGGATTCAGGATAAATTCCTCTTTTAAAACTGCGATTGCTTCTTTGCTGACATCGCTCATCAAGGAGAAATCATCAATTCTTTTTCTGTAAAGCCATTCAAAGATCTGTCTGGCACGATATTTTTTCCAGCCTTTTTCTACTGCATACTCTTCTAACTGAGCATACGTATAATCATAGATCGTTTTCAAACAGGCCACTCCTTCCTAAAGATAAAGAGCGATGATTACATCGAATTTCATCATCCTCTCTATTTTACATTATTTTTTTACATTTAGCCATGTAAAATCCATCACTTTTATAATTTATCGGAAGAATCGTCTTTTCTTCCAAAAGTTCAAATTCCGGATGACCATTTAAAAATTCCTGAATCTGACGTTCATTCTCTTTCTTATTCAAGGTACAAGTGCTGTATACAAAAATTCCGTCTTTCTTTAAAAGCTGTGTACAACTCTCCAATATTCCCTTTTGCAAAAGCACGATTTCATCTAATGAATTCATATTCACACGCAGTTTGATATCCGGCTTTCTTTTCAAAACTCCAAGTCCGCTACATGGAACATCCAACAAGATCCGATCAAAAGTCTGATCTTTTAATACTTCGTGGGCAAAGCACGCATCCATCATTTTTGTTTCAATAATGTGGATATGATGAGCCTCTGCCCCTTTTTCGATCAATTTCAAGCGGTGTTCATAAAGATCGGTTGCCAAAATATGCCCATGATCCTTCATCAAAGCAGCCATCATTGTGCTTTTGGTACCCGGCGCACTGCATGCATCCAGCACATTCATTCCTTCTTTCAGATCCAGCATCAAAGCAATCATCTGAGACCCTTCATCCTGAATGATGATCTTACCGCTTTTAAATTCTTCACTCGACAAGATATTTCCTTTATAAATAACTGAATAAGGACTTAATTCCCCTTTCTCAAATAAAGGATTTTTCAAGACTTCTTCCATGGAAGTAACAAGAGTATTGATCCGGGCACTGTTTCCGGCAGGATTCAAGCTGTCATAAGCCAGCTCTTTCATTATCTCTTCACCATAATGAGCTTTCCATAAGCGCAAGATCCACTCCGGCATACTGCATTCAATAGAGAATCGCTTGATCTCATCCGGATCTTCTGAAAAGATCAAGCCCTGTTCACAGCATTTTCTTAAGATCCCGTTCACAAATCCGCCGATCTTTGTCCCATATTTTTGCTTTGCCAAAGTCACTGCTTCATTGACCGCAGCATATTCAGCCTGTTTGGTAAAAAAGATCTGATAAAGCGACATATCGATCAAGATTGCAATCTTCTCGTCTACTTTTCGATGGACAAAATCTTGCCATTGATAACGAAGCAGCATAAAATTGCGAAGGGTTCCATATACTACATCGGTAACAAATCCTTTTACTTCAGGACTTTGATTTTTTAGTTTTTGTCTCATCAATAGATTTGCATATCCTTCTCTGCAATAAACCTCAACCAGACATTCATAAGCAATCTTTCTCATATCATTCCAAATTCATCGGATTCACATCGATTCTGATTTCAGATGAATTCCTTTCCTTCTTTACTTTCTGCAACAATTCCCACAATTCCTTACGCATCTTTTCCAGATCCTTTCCTTTCAGCACCAAACGATATCGGTAATGGTCCTTGGTCTTAAGCAATTCACCCGGTCCCAAAACTTTATAGCCATTCTGGGATAATCGATTTTTAAAATCGTGACATTCTTTCTGACAGCGAGTCTGATCACGATTGGAAAACAGAACAGAAATCAGATAACTGTAAGGTGGATATTGTGCAACATGCCGATAATGCATTTCTTCTTTAAAAAAGCGCATATAATCCCCTGATGCAGCGCAGAGGATCGCATAATGATCGGTATCATAGGATTGAATGATGACCTCGCCACTCAAGCTTCCTCGGCCACTTCTTCCGGCAGCCTGAGCGATCAGATCAAAGGTCAATTCCACACTTCTGTAATCGGTTCTTTGAAGAAGAGAATCGGCATTCAAAATTCCTACCAGAGTCACCTTTTCAAAGTCAAGTCCTTTCGCAATCATCTGCGTACCGATCAATATATCAAACTTGCCTTGACCGAACTGATCCAACATCTTTTCATGACTTCCTTTTCTTGAAGTCGTATCTGCATCCATACGCAAAATACGTGCATCAGGAAATTCCTTTTGAACCAATTCCTCCAAGCGCTGTGTTCCATATCCGCCAAATTGAAAATGCGTACTTCCGCATTCGCATTTTCTGATCAAAGAGTGCTGATAGCCGCAGATATGGCATTTCATCAGATTTTCTGAGCGATGATAAGACAACGCCACATCACAATGGGGACATTGAACGGTTTTTCCGCATTCTTCACAGCGAACGATCGGAGTATAGCCTCTTCGATTCAAAAGCAAGATCACCTGCTCCTGACGAGAGAGACGCTCTTTTATTTTTCCGATCAGAATCCCGCTCAATAGTGGATTTTCTTTTCTTTTGATCGCATCGCGAACATTGACCAATGAACATTTTGCTTTGCTTTCATTAATCCGCTTATCCATCACAATCAATTTATAAAGACCTTTGTAGGCTCTCGAATACGATTCCAAAGAAGGAGTAGCACTGCCTAATATCACTTTGCATCCAAATGTTTTTGCCCGATGGATCGCAACATCTCGGCAATGATACTGGGGAATAATATCCTGTTTATAACTCTGGTCATGCTCCTCGTCCAAGACAATCAAGCCCAGATTTGAAAAAGGCATAAAGACAGCAGACCTTGTTCCCACCACCACATCGACCTGATTCATGGCGACACGCTGATACTGCTCGTATTTCTCCTGATTATTCAAACCGGAATGATAGATGGCTACACTGCTGCCAAACCGGCTTTTTACACGACTTACCATCTGCGGAGTCAAGGAGATTTCCGGAACCAATATCAAAACCTGCTTATGCTGCTTCTGTACGATTTCTTTGGCTAGCTGGAGATAGACTTCTGTTTTACCGCTTCCGGTTACACCATGCAAAAGAATGATTTCATCTTCCTTTGCTCTTTTTATCTCATCAAACGCATACTGCTGATCTACATTCAGCGTCAGATCTTTACTTAAAGAAACATTCTTTTCTTCTATAAAGGCAGCTTCTCTTTCAAACTGCTCAACAATGCCCAGTTTTTCTAATGCCATTCCTACAGAAAACTCTTTTCGCCATGTAGTCAAAGGCATTTCCTTTTGAAGGGCTAATGCTTCATAAGCCGCTTTTCTTCTTTCTGTCAGTTCACTTGGATCCACGTTTTTTGCAATCCGTACAAATCTTTGCATCTTAATTTTCTGATTGTTGCTTGCCGGTTTTATCTTAGCCGGTAACATTGCCTGAAAACAAGCGATTGTCGGTGCCAAGGTCTCGTAGGCAAGCCATTTACCCAAGTCAAATAATTCATCATTAAACAGAGGCTTCTCATCAAGCACACGCAAAAGAGGCTTTAATTCAAAGCCGTTTTCCTGACGATATTGATCTTTTGTCCCGTTATATTCAACAACCTCTTCTATAAAGCCGACCTGCTGTCTTCCATTAAAATCGATCAGCACCCTTTTCCCTTTTTCCGCTTGTTCATCTCCAAGATAAGAAAAAGGAGTATCCAGCTTCAGTATCGGATGTTCTACCCAAACCTGTGCTATTTTCATGTCATCCTCCATCGCCTTTTATTATAGCACGAAAGTATGAATGTGTGTATTCCAAGACAACCAGCTTGATGCAATAAAAAAAGAGGAAATTTCCCCTTTCCAGCAAAATATTTGAAAATCCATTTATTCCCTGTTTGATATCTCTACTTTCCTGAATACCGTTTTGCCTGTACTATAAAAGGTACAAACAGGCAAAGAAGAAAAATAATCAAATTGAGTATACTGAGAATCGTTTCATTTAGCTTAAAATAAACTGTAATTCCGAGTGTTAATAAAATCAAAACACTGCAACAAGACATCCCCTTACAGACTGTTTGAATGATCGGAATCCAGTTTTTGTTGTTGAAATAGACTCCCGCCACATGAATGCGAAAGATGCCATCGGTATAATAACTGATCCTATTTTCATCATAATATTTCGGCAAGACCTCTTTTATAAAAAAAGTAAAATAGATTTGGAAAACGAGCAGCATCGGCAAGATGACCGCATAAGAAATGAAAGTCATTTCTTTCGATCCAATCAACGAGAACACAGAAAGTATTGTAGCACAAGTTGTCACAAGCAGCAGTTTTATCCGCGTCTGTTTATTTTTTTCAAGATTTTTATTATTATCGATCAAATTTAAAGAATCCTTAATCAATGAATCGCTTTCTTCTTTGGAAATAGAAGTTTCGATCCTCTCTCCATGCAGCAGTTCAGTCAGGGTGATTCCCAAAGATTGTGATAAAGGTTCAAAAAGATTTGCATCCGGAATCGACATTCCTCTTTCCCATTTACTGACTGCTTTATCGGAAACACCTAATTCATCGGCAAGCTGCTTTTGTGTCATCATTTTTTCTTTTCTCAACTTCTGAATCAGTTTTCCCATTTTCTCCATATCAATCATATTCGAGTCCTCCTGAAATCAGTATAAGAATTTTTGATTCATTTTTCAACCGACTGTTAGTAGAATCATATAATCACTTAGAATTGAAGAGAAAATACGCTTTCCATCCCTGTTTCTTT
>CAZUVT010000105.1:0-7499 GCA_964623925.1 uncultured Erysipelotrichaceae bacterium | reverse complement strand
TGTTCATAGGGAGTTCTCTCTGAAATGCCGTTTAGAAACAGTGCACTTTCATGAGAAAAAACAATCCATTGAGAACGCAATTCCAAAGAAAACATTTCATCATTCAGATCATCAAACAAAATATATTGCCCGAAGGCAACTCTCGTGATTTTTCCATTTTTGCAAAGTTTAGATAAACTTGCTCTGCTTACACCATTCTTAACAGCTATTTGAGTTAATATTATGCCATTATTCTTATGTGCTATTTCCTTTAGTATTTCAAAAGCAGTCACATCCACACCTCTTTCAACTTTCATATAGAAATTATGGTTTATTTCTTGCTGTTTGTCAACAAAAATGATTAGAAAAAGTGATAAAATGACCCTTTTGTATTATCAAATCAGATACAAAACCACGTATTAAAAAGTTATCGCCGTGATGCATTTTCTATTATTTCAAGCAAGCTTTGATGAACTCTCTGAATAATGGATGTGCATGGTTCGGACGTGATTTGAATTCCGGATGATACTGAACTGCAACATGAAATCGATTCACCGGTATTTCGATTGCCTCAACCAGATTTCCATCAGGAGATAATCCTCCCAGTTGAAGTCCATGACGGATACACTCATCGCGATAGGCATTGTTAAACTCATAGCGGTGGCGATGACGCTCCTGAATCAGCTCCTGACCATATATCTCTTTTAAACGACTGTTTTTTTGACAGATACATGGATAAGCACCTAACCGCAGAGTACCACCTAAGTTTTTCTGTCCTTTTTGATCGATCATCAGATCGATGACACTGTGTTCATTTTGAATGAATTCACTGGAGTTGGCATCTTCATAACCGAGCACATTTCTGGCAAATTCAATGACTGAAATCTGCATTCCCAAACAAATACCAAGATATGGAATGTTATTTTCCCGTGCGTATCGGCATGCTTCGATCATCCCTTCAACACCGCGATATCCGAACCCTCCCGGAACAAGGATACCATCTACCCCACTCAGCTTTTCACTCACATTTTCTTTGGTCAGTTCTTCTGAATCGATCCAGGAGATCTTAACGTAAGCAGCGTTTTCATACCCGCCATGACTTAATGCTTCGATCACACTCAGATAAGCATCATGCAGGCGAACATATTTGCCGACAAGGGCAATTTGAACAGTTCGATTTCTGTTGTGGATCCTATCCAGCATCTTTTCCCACTCTTGCATATCTGATTCTTTGCATTCAAGCTTTAATTCGCGGACGATGATATCCGAGATATGGCTCTTTTCAAGCATGATCGGAGCTTCATACAGGACCGGTACTGTTAAATTCTCAATAACGCAATCCGGTTTGACATTACAGAAAAGCGAGATTTTTCTTTTCACATTTTCTTCAAGCGGCTGGTCCACACGGCAGATGATCATATCCGGATGAACTCCGAAAGATTGCAATTCCTTGACAGAATGTTGTGTCGGCTTGGATTTATGCTCATTACTTCCGGCTATATACGGAACAAGTGTCACATGAATAAATAAGCAATTTTCTTTTCCCTGTTCCAAAGCAACTTGACGGATCGCTTCAATGAACGGTTGACTCTCAATATCCCCTACCGTTCCGCCGATTTCCGTGATTACGACATCTGCTTCACTCTTTCTGCCGACATTGTAAATAAAATCTTTGATTTCATTGGTTATATGTGGAATGATCTGGACCGTCTCGCCCAAATATTCCCCTCTTCTTTCTTTTGTCAAAACATTCCAATATGTTTTACCCGTTGTTAAATTCGAATATTTATTCAGATCCTCATTAATAAATCGTTCATAATGACCCAAATCGAGATCCGTTTCAGCCCCATCTTCTGTCACATAGACTTCTCCATGCTGATAAGGACTCATTGTTCCGGGATCCACATTGATATAAGGATCCAATTTCTGTGATGCGACTTTCAATCCGCGTGATTTCAATAAACGTCCAATTGATGCAGCTGTAATTCCTTTTCCCAGTCCGGATACAACACCGCCTGTAACAAATATAAATTTGTTCATTTCAACCCCTTCTTTCTTGAAAAAACCACAAAAAAAAGGACATTAAAACCTGTTAAAAATCTCAACTTTTTAATGTTCCTTCGGTTTTTTATATTATAACGCACCTTGTTTTTACGTTCAATATTTTTTTCATTTTTTTGAAAATTAATATCCGACTTCAGTCAAAAATATTTCCTGAAGATATTCTTCACTGATTGTACCTTGGATATATCCTAAAAACTTTCCTTCTCTGTCTATTATAAAACTTGTTGGAAACGCGGAAACATAATAGTGATAAAAAACGGTATCGTCGCTGTCAAATAAAACCGGATAACTATAGCCCCAATTCTTCATACGCTCTGCGATTTCAGCTTCGCTTCCATCCTGACCGTCATTTGGATGAGCAATCGATAAGATAATCAAATCCTTTTCATTATATCCATATTTTTCATACATGTGTTGGATTGCAGGCATTTCACTTTGACATGGACCACACCAAGTTCCAAAGAAATTCAAGAAAATCACTTTGCCTTTATAATCAGATAAAGTCACTTGATTTCCATCTTGATCTTTTAAAGTAAAATCATAGTCTTCTATTGTGGCTACATATTCCTCTTCTTCATTTGAAGGAGCCGATACCGGTCCATTTTGTGCCAAATTCGCATTCAGTGCTTTCACCCCGTCCTGAAGCATATAGGCACCCATGATCATCAGCAAAACAGCCATCACTTTTGAGGTAAACTGAACCATATTTTTTTTCTTTCTTATAAAGTTCAAGATCTCAGCGGTAAACAGTCCAAGCAAAAGAAAAGGTACGACAAATCCAAAGGCATAAAGCAGGATGTAAAGATAGCCGATTGAAGACGAAGACGCAAGGATCAAAACCGAAGTCAAAGTCGGTCCGACACACGGTGTCCACGCAAAACTAAAACAAAAGCCTAAAAGAAAGGCAGTCAGAGGTGACATCTTATCATGTCTGATATTCAGTTTAAACTGCCGGCTAAGCCAGCTGCTTTTGATGATACCCAGCTGGTATAATCCAAACAGGATGATAACGATTCCTCCGATTATCGAAAATTCACTTCCAAACCGGGAGATCCAGGAAGCGATTTTATTTGCAGAAGCAGCCATTAAAACATAGACACTGCAAATTCCCAGAATAAAACAAAGCGTATAGAAAAAAACAGCCGATTGCTTATAACTCTCTTTGCCATTCTCATCCACTTTTTTAGCGCCGGAAGACAAAGCACTCATATAAAGCGGAATAAGCGGCAGTACACACGGAGAAAAGAAAGACAATCCGCCTTCTGCAAAAACTAAGATCAAATTTAAATTTTCCTGTATCGCTGTATTTATCATGGTTATCATTATATCATATTTTTCTGAACCTTCAATATTTTCAAAGGCAGTTTAATTCTTTTTACCCTGCCTCTCTTTATTACTTTCAATCAATTCATGCATTTCAATTATTTTTGTTTGCATTCCTTTTTAAAATTCAGTATCATAGTGAACAGAGAGTGATAGAACTATGGATCAACAACAGATAGAAAGAAGTATCGTCAAACGATTTAGAAAAGAAATATGGGCAAGATTTGTACGTGGAGTCAACACTTATGATCTGATTCAGCCTCATGACAAGATTGCCGTCTGTATTTCAGGCGGTAAAGACTCCATGCTTTTGGCAAAATGCATGCAGGAATTAAAAAGACATGGAAAGATTCCATTTGAATTGGAATTCATTTCGATGAATCCGGGATATAATCAAGCCAATTATGAAAAAATAATTGAAAATGCTAAAATCCTGGGTATTCCTCTTCATATTTTTGACAGTCCCATCTTCAAGGTCGTGGAATCCCAGACCGATTCCCCTTGTTATCTGTGCGCAAGGATGAGAAGAGGCTATCTTTATGCAAAAGCAAAAGAACTCGGATGCAACAAAATCGCATTAGGACATCACTTTGACGATGTAATCGAAACGATCTTAATGAGTATGCTTTACGGCGCTCAGATCAAGACAATGATGCCTAAGCTTCACAGCGATAATTTTGAAGGGATGGAATTGATCCGTCCTATGTATCTGATCAAGGAAGCAGATATCCTGCACTGGTGCCGATATTGCGATTTGACTTTTATCGCCTGCGCTTGCAGATTCACAGAAAATATAGAAAAACAAGAAGACGGAGTATCATCAAAGCGAGTGGAAATGAAAGAACTGATCAAAAAATTCAGAGAAACCAATCCTTACATTGATATCAATATCTTCAGAAGTGTTGAAGATGTCAATTTGAATACCTTGATCGGATATCATAAAGATGGAAAACATATCAATTTCTTAGATCATTATGATGAAGAAAAGGAGAATTTATCATGAATTATGCTTCGATCTTAGACTTGCTCAAAGAGAACGGCGATCCAAAATTAATTGAATTCAATACCCGATTAAAGTCGAATGTATCGCAAGATTACGGGGTAAAAGTACCGGTTTTAAGAAAGATTGCAAAAACGATCATCAAAGAAGATCCAGATGCCTTTTTACACCTTGCAAAAGATGATACACAAGAAGAGATCATGCTTCAAGGAATGATCATCTCCCTTTCTAAATTTCCATTCGATAAAAAGCTATTTCTAACAGAACAATATCTTGATAAAATCACAAACTGGGCACTATGCGATATTTTCTGTGGTGATTTCAAACCCAAAAAAGATCAGTTAGAAACACTCTATGAGTTTATGCTCCCTTATTTAGACTCAAAAGAAGAATTCAAGTGCCGCTTTGCTGTAGTCATGTTGATGAATTACTATATCGATGACAAGTATATTGATTTGGTGCTAAATCATTTAACTTCTATCAGGCATGAAGGATATTATGTTAAAATGGCCGTAGCATGGGCTTTATCTAAAATCTACGTTTCTTATCCGGATAAAACGATAAAAATCCTGAAAGAAGGCAAGCTTGATGTCTTCACACACAATAAAGCTATTCAAAAAATGGTTGAATCCTATCGGATTTCTCTTGAAGACAAAGCAAAATTAAAAGAATTAAAAAAACAGTGACCGTTCACTGCTTTTTATTTGATAAGAGAATCTGCAATCTTGCTCATCATGTACATCTTGGAATTCTCTAACTCTTTTTTCACCAAGTTCAATCCATCAAGATATCCCTGATATTCTTTATCACTGCCGCTTCTCTTGTTTCTTCTTATCATTCTGATCTCACGAAGAACATTTCTTTCCAAAATGCTAAGATCATTGGGATTATTTTTAGCCATTTGCAAATATTTATCAATGGCTTCCTGATGTGCATCACGATAATATCCGCGATACTGATATCCATATGAAACATTGATCACCGCATTGACAAAATAATCAAATCGGCTTTCAGCATTTTGACCATAAGAGCGACTATGAACTTTTCCATGAGCAGAAGAGTTGCCGATTCCTCCCAAGATCATATCAGAAAAATTGTCATACCCGTTTTTCTTGATTTCTTCATTAAAACGGTTTTTGATCATATCCCCGAAATCATTGACGGACTGATTGCCGCTTGTTTCAAGCTCATCAAAAAGTTCGTCCAAAAAATCAAAATCATTCTTCTTCGACATGAGTGTTACCTCCTATCTTTCTGCACGGATTTCAAGGTTCCCTCTTCCACCAAACCATCCGATTTTAATATTGTTTCTAAAGTAGACATATTGGCATTCAAATCCATGAATTCATCCTGACAAAGTGTTGATGTCATGGTTTTTAAGGCCTCATTAATCAAAATAATCGTCTTATTCAGCTTGTTTTCGGCATCTTTCAGCTCCTGCATGGACTTGTGATGGCTTTTCTGCAAATTAGAATATTTACGTAAGATTTCCACTAAAATGGGAAGATAATATTGATATAACTTATGGATCTTCTCTTCTGTTTCCGGGAACTTATCCTGAATCATAGCGATCTGCGATAGCATAGAACAGGTCAAATACAAGCCATTGCTGATTTCTTCGTTTGGAATATCATCATTCAATCCGTTGATGATATCAATAAATTCCTGCGTTTTATTTTCTTGTGTGACTTTTGTCTCCTTTATTTCTACAACTGGTTCCTTCTGTATTTTCTCTTCTTTGTAGCTTGTCTGTCTGCTACCGTTATAGGACATTTCTAAAATGATTTCAAAAAGTTCGCGATAAGCACTCGGTGAGTACTTATTCAATTCTTTCACTTTACCGATTTTTTCTTCTCCATAATAAAGATAACATTCATCTGCATTGATAAATTTCCCATCCGACTTCAAATAAACATTATCCCCAACTGCAATTGCATTTGCATCCATAAAGATTTCTTCCAGATAATCGTTCACGGCATTCATTCGGTTTCTTTTAATACCCGATTTATTGATTGCGATTGAATCTTCAAGGCTTTTTCTTGCTGCTTTGCTGATAATAAAAATCAGAGCAAAAACAAAAGGATTCCATGTGGTAACAAATGCGATGAACGCAACAGCAAAAGTCCATCTTTTCAACATGGAGATTTTTCTTTGATTTGCTGACTCATCCGTGTATTCATCTCTGGAATATCTCATTTTTACCCTTCTTTCAAATTCGCTACTTATTATATCATATTTAAATCAGCTTGTGCATAGTCATCATTAAATAATCAAATTCATTCCAATTTTTTATAAAAATCCTACTTATTTAGAAATCATTTATTGAAACAGGCACGTTAAAAGCCCCATTAAAAATCCTAAGATTCCACCCAAGTATACAATCGCATTTAATTCCTTATGAATAATTGTCGTGATCATTTTTTCCAATTCCACAATATCGAATCCATTGATTCTTTCTTCCACAAGCTTGGCTACATTAATGGTATGTAAGATCCGAGATAAGTTCTCATCTATGATTTCCCTATATTTTTCCATTATTCTCGCTTTTATATCGGAAATCCTTACCTCTGCATAAGACGCAACTTTCTTTGCTTTAACATTTAAAATCTTTTCGCTTTCCCGCTCAACAAGATTTTTAACGATCGCATGCGCATTGGAAGAAATTGTTTTATTCAATATTTTCCCCAGCGATCGGGATAATCCGGCTATCATTTTTTCATCCATGATCCGGCTCATCAAGCCCTTTTCTTCTTCAAAATGCTGAGTAAGAGCTTCCTTCACAATATTTTCTCCAAATGAAAATTCCTGCAATTGCTTTTCTAATATTATTTCTGTATTTTCTTTTATACTGCTCATCAACTGATCCGAAACCTCTTTCGTCAGCAAGGTCTCAATTTCTTCTTTGACTGTCAGTTCACTCTGTCTATATTTTTCCAAGACTCGATCAATGAATGCTTCTATCTTATTCTGCACGAGTTCGCTTTTTAATGCCGAAGAAAGTACTTCTTCATTTAAAAGCTGTTTTGAAATCACTTCTCCGAGCGATCGTGCAATCCGATCCTTTTCTTTTGGAATCAATCCCGGAGTAAAAGGAAGCGTGAATTTTCCGATCTTAATTGCCCGAGGAGGCCAA